>NZ_CP119792.1:0-300000 GCF_029338295.1 Haladaptatus sp. QDMS2 | reverse complement strand
CGACGCGCGATTGCGCCGGCTTCGACCAGCGCGGTATCGACTTCGTCGCCGACGCTGCCGCCGGAGACGATGGTGAGCGACAGGTCCCGGTCGCTCTCTGCGAGCGCCAGTGGGACGGCCTTCGGATAGCCGGCTCGGCCGAACCCGCTCAAGACGAGCGTGGCATCGTCGCTGATACGTTCGGCTGCCGTCGCTGGCGAGCCGATGGGCAATGCACCGCTCGTTCGAGTTGGGGGTAGGTCCATAGCTCGGTCTCTCGGTGTTGCCAGTCGAACGAGTGTCTCCGCTCTCTGACACCAGATCGTGCGGCTGACACCTACACTCGGTGTGAATAGGTGTTAAGCGTTTGCCTCGAGCCAACTATCCCGACTCGTCGCATAGCTTTATTGATGCGGCCGCGAAGCAGAAGGCGATGGTCGAGATACCGACCGATACGGTAGCGCTATCGGAACAACAGCGACTGGTGCGTGACAGTATTCGGGACATCTGTAGCGAGTTCGACGACGAGTACTGGCAGGAGAAAGACGAGAACAACGAGTACCCGCAGGCGTTCGTCGACGAACTCGCGGCGGGTGGCTGGTTTGGTATCCTCATTCCCGAGGAGTACGGCGGCGCGGGCATGGGGACGAGAGAAACGGTCGTGATGATGGAAGAAATCGCCGCGAGCGGCGGGGGCTTCGCCGCGGCGCAGGCTATTCACGGTGGCATCTACAACAGCGTCCCCATCGTCAAGTACGGCAGCGACGAGTTGAAAGCCGACCTGCTCCCGAAGGTGGCAGACGGCCGAAAGGCGATTCAGTCGCTGGGGCTGACCGAACCGAACGCCGGGTCAGACTCGACGTCTATCGAGACGACAGCGACCAGAGACGGTGACGAGTACGTCATCGACGGCCAGAAAATCTGGATTTCGCGGGTGGACGCGAGCGATTATCTCCTCGTCGTCGCGCGAACGACGCCGAAGTCGGAGGTCGAGAAACGGACGCGTGGCATCTCTCTCATCCTCGTCGATATCGAGGAGGCGAAGGCGAACGGCCAACTCGAAATGAAGCCGATTCCGAAGTCTGCGAGCAACGCCGTCCACGCCTTCGAACTCTGGTTCGAGGGCCTGCGCGTGCCGACGGCCAACCGCATCGGTGAGGAGGGTAAGGGCTTCTACCACCTGCTCGACGGGCTGAACGAGGAGCGACTGGTCATCGCCGCCGAGTGCATCGGCCTCGGCGAACTGGCGCTCGACCGTGGCGTGCGGTACGCCCGCGACCGGGTCGTGTTCGACCGGCCAATCGGCTCGAATCAGGCCATCCAGCACCCGCTGGCCGAGGCGTACGCCCGGGTGCAGGCGGCGAAACAGATGACCTACAGCGCGGCGGCGGACGTCGACGGCAATTCGAGCCGTGACGTGGGTGCACAGGCGAACATGGCGAAGTTCCTCGCGGCGGATGCCGCGTTCGAGGCCGCGGACGCGGCGGTGCAGTGCCACGGCGGGTTCGGTATCGCTCGGGAGTACCACGTCGAACGTTACTTCCGCGAGGCAAGACTTACGCGCCTCGTCCCGATTACGCAGGAACTCGTGCTCAACTACGTAGGGACGAAAGTGCTCAACCTTCCCCGTTCCTACTGACGGGCTGGTCTTGGCCATTCGCCTCGCCGAACCGACAGGTCTGTCGAGCCGCAAGACGACGCATAGATTGCCGCGTTCGGCAGCGTGGAACACAAGACAACTGAATATCCGTCTGTTATCCAGCGAAATTATCGAACCCTGTCCGCAAATAATCTGGAATATCGGAAATAGTCCCGAAAACGCGCGTCACTGGGTAACACATTCGGACATGCTTGAACTTCCCCTGTACGTGGCACGTGTTCGCACCTCACGAACGGTTAGATGACAGATATGAGTGCTGTAGCCCACGAATCGGGGGTTTTCCAGACGGAACACTTTTGTCCCACTGTGGTAAGTGATTACATGGACATGTCGGAAACGCCAACAGGGACGGGAACCATCAAATCGGTCGAAACGGCGTTCGCCATCATGGAACTCCTCGCAGACACCCAGCAGACGGGAGTTACGGACATCGCCACTACATTGGGCCTCGCAAAGAGCACGGTGCACAACCACCTCAAGACGATGTGCCATCTCGATTACGTCGTCAGAGAGGGTGACAAGTATCGACTCAGCTGGCGGTTCCTCGAACTGGGCGAGGAGATTCGCGACAACCACCCGAAATACCAGTTGTTCCAGCGCCACACGGAGAACCTCGCGACGCACTTCGAGGAGCGCGCCCAGTTCATCGTCGAGGAGAACGGGCGCGGCGTCTACCTGTTTCGCGAGACCGGTCGCCACGCCGTGCGGACCGACTCCGGCGTCGGCAAACGCATCTATCTCCACTCGACTGCCGCGGGCAAGGCGATTCTTGCCCACATGCCCCCCGAGCGCATCCACGAAATCATCGACACCTGGGGGTTGCCTGCCGTCACTCCCTATACGATTATCGACGAGGACGAACTGTTCGCCGAGTTGAAGCAGATCCGCTCGCAAGGCTACGCGTTCAACCGCGAGGAGAACTTAGAGCGCCTCAACGCGGTCGGCGTCCCCGTTCGAGACCCCAACGACGGCGTCCTCGGGGCGATGAGCGTCTCCGGCCCTTCCCACCGCTTCAAGGGCCAGTACTTCGAACAGGAGATCCCCGACTTCATGCTGGGACTCGCCAACGAAATCGAACTGAATCTGGCGTATCCTCGGTGAGTCTGCCCCCACAAATTTCGACCGTTCTCGACGCTGCACCACTCGTGCTATCACGAACCGTGTTCCACCCTCCCGAACACTTCCGCGTTCGGACCAAACCTGGGCTACACCATGGAACTGAACGATGGCAGTCGAATTCGATCGAATTCCCACCCCTTACTCATAACAGCTGTACTACTGTGATGGAAACAGTGAAGTTGGTCAGCATCCAACGTACCCACAACCGATGGCCGACGAAAACGACGGAACGACAGGGCGTTCGTCCGGACGACGGAGCAAAGTAGAACGGCAACTCGAAACGTACGACTTGACCCACCTGGCGGGCGAACTGGAGCGGTCGTGGAACGGCACGGGCGGCACCCAACAGCGAAGCCTCCGCGAACTCGCGACGTACTTCAACACCGCGATGCTCGAATCCGCGATGACGGAGGCCGGGATGCAGACTCTCGAAGGCGACGTGGAGACAGCCTATCGACTGTTGACCGACGAAGAGGCGAGTTCGGGCGACCGACTCAGGCTCAGACGCAGGCTACAGCGCGATGGCGTGGACGTGGACCAGTTAGAGCGGGACTTCGTCTCGTATCAGGCGATTCGGACCTTTTTAACGAAGTATCGCGGCGTCGAGTACGAATCGGACGACGAAAACCGTCTCGAACGGACCAATCAGAGCCTCCAGAAGCTTCGCGGGCGGACCGAGACGGTCACCCAGAGCAAACTCTCCCAACTCGCAACCAGTGAAGACCTCACGCTCGGAGAGTTTCGCGTCATGGTGAGCGTTCGGGTTTTCTGTGAAGATTGTGGCGGCCAGTTCGAACTCGGAGAACTCCTCGGTCGTGGTGGCTGTGACTGTTCTCCCTCCCTCTGAGGGAATTCTATTACCCCGATTCCGCTCCCTGCGCTGGGTTCGAGACACCCTGAACACTTAAGGCCACTCGCTTTCAATTAACCTTAAGAATGAGCATAGAACAACCAGTCGAGGAAGGTGCCCGTATCCACGTCGAGAACGTGGGCGGAATCGAAGAGACCGACCTTGCGTTTTCACCCGGTGTTACCATTCTTGCGGGTCGTAACGCGACCAACCGAACGTCGTTTCTGCAGGCGATTATGACCGTCTGTGGGAGTGACAACGTCTCCGTCAAAGGCGACGCAGACGAAGCCTACGTCGAGTTGACACTCGGCGATGAGACGTACACACGGTCGCTGTCGCGACACAATGGCGTCGTGAGCGGGGACGGCGACCCGCTTCTGGACGATTCGATGCTCGCAGACCTGTTCGCGTTCCTCCTCGAATCGAATGAGGCACGGCGGGCCGTCGCGCTGAGCGAGGACCTGCGCGAACTCATCATGCGTCCGGTCGATACCGACGAGATACAGGCCGAAATCGACCGGCTGGTCGCGGAGCGCAAATCCCTCGAAAGCGAACTCGACGAAATCGACTCGCTGAAGGGGAACCTGCCGAAACTCGAAACCGAGCGGGGCAACCTCCAGGACCAAATCGAGGAGAAGAAAGTCGAACTCGAAGCGAAGGAAGAAGAACTGGAGGCTATCGACGCGGACGTAGAGGAGTCCCGCGACGAGAAAGCCGAACTCGAAGACCGGCTTTCTGACCTCCGGTCGAAGCGGTCGGCGCTCGACGACGTTCGCTACGACCTCGAAACCGAACAGGAGAGTCTGGACGCGCTCACGGGCGAGCAGAACGAACTCGAAGCAGAAGACGCGGACCTTCCCGAGGCACCGGTCGGCGAAATCAAGGAAATCGAGTCGGAAGTCGAGCGCCTCCGTTCGAGAAAGCAGACTATCGAGACTGAAATCAACAAGCTCCAGAGCACTATCCGCTTCAACGAGGAGATGCTCGAAGGGTCGAACCGCGAGGTGCTCCAGGTGCTCTCGGCGAAGCGTGCAGACGAGTCCGGGTCGGTGACGGACAAACTGCTCGAAGACGACGCGACGACGTGCTGGACGTGCGGGAGCACGGTCGAAACCGACCAGATTCAGACCACGGTCGACCAGCTCAAAGAGATCAATCGCGAGAAGATTTCGTCGGTAAACGAGATTCAAGACGACTTGGACGAACTGAAGACCGAACGCCGTGACTTAGAGAAGAAACAGCAACAGCGCGAACAGGTCGAACGCCGCCTCGCCGACATCGAATCCGAAATCGAGGCACGCGAAGAGAACATCGAGACGCTCCGTGACCGCCGTACCGAACTCACGGAGGAGATCGAAGCCATCGAAGCAGAAGTCGAGGACCTGGAGGACGACTCCTACAGCGAGATTCTCGACGTTCACAAGGCGGCTAACCAACTCGAATACGAACTCGGTAAACTCGAAAACGACCTCGAACGCGTCGAGGACGAAATCGAGTCCCTCGAATCCCGTATCGCCGAGCGCGACGCCGTCGAGGCCGAACGCGACGAGGTACAGGCGGAAATCGAGGAACTCCGGACGAAAATCGAGCGCATCGAGGACGAGGCCATCGAAGGCTTCAACGAGCACATGGACACCGTGCTCGAACTCCTCGATTACGCGAACATCGAGCGCATCTGGCTCGAACGGGTCGAACGCGAGGTCCGTGAGGGCCGCCGCAAGGTCAGCAAGAGCATCTTCGAACTGCACGTCATCCGGTCGACGGCGTCCGGGGCGACTTACGAGGACACGGTCGACCACCTGAGCGAGAGTGAGCGCGAGGTGACGGGCCTCGTGTTCGCCCTCGCCGGCTACCTCGCCCACGACGTCCACGAATCGGTCCCGTTCATGCTGCTCGACTCGCTCGAAGCCATCGACTCAGAGCGCATCGCGACGCTCCTCGAATACCTCGCCGATTACTCCTCGTACCTCGTGGTCGCGTTGCTCCCCGAAGACGCCGCCGCACTCTCGGACGAGTACCAGCGAGTCACCACGATTTAATCGCCGGTCGATTTTCGGCCGTGTTGCGGTTTGAGAAATCGTCCCGAGTCACGTGCGCCGAATATATTTTAATTTTACAATAAAAACGTACAATTCCAGTCAAAAACATAAACCGAGCCAATTCTTTCTTTGGCCCGGAATTAATATCTGGCAGTATATCACGTAATTATTACTAAATACTAGAATACGCGGATATAGTTCTGAATTTGCGATAATTATTGCATATTCTCAACTAAAGACTCAATCAAATTCTACTAGCATAAATAGAATGAAGGTGATAATAATATGGCTGTAGAATTGATGAGTTTACCATGTCCAATCTTAACCTCCTCTCTATCGCACGTAATTTTTGATAGTTTGTATAGTTTTTCTGGTTTGGATTGGTGGGCGGAATGCAGGGATTTATGTGGGTGGTCGGAACCAGTCACTCGAAAAGCGCAGGGGTTTATTGCTCTTGCCACTGTGTGACAAACCACATGATGCACGCAGTCGGTCCACTACTGACAGTGGACGTGGGGGCGCGAGAAGCGACCGAGACGAACATCGACGACGAATTGGGAACGTTCATCGGGGGCCGCGGCGTGGCGACGAAACTCGCCCACGACCGCATTCCGTTCGACGCGGACCCGTTCGGCCCGGAGAATCGGGTGTATCTGTCCACGGGGCCACTTCAGATGTCGAACATGAGCTTCACCGGGCGGATGAACATGACGGGCCTCTCGCCGCTCACGGACGGCCTGCTCTCGACGAACGCCGGGGGATACCTGTCGCGGAACTTCACCGGGACGGGTATCAGCGTTCTCGAACTGGCCGGGGAGAGCGACGAACTGCTCGCCGTCCACGTCACCGACGACGGGGTCTCCTTCGAAGAAGTGCCCGAACTCGAAGGGGCGGAGGTTCCGGCGGTCACCGAATACATGAACGAGCACCACGGCCTCGAAGCGGAGAACCTGATTACCATCGGGCCTGCCGGTGAAAATCTGGTCCGCTACGCCTGCGTGATGACCTACGACAGTCGCGCCTTCGGGCGGGGTGGACTCGGGGCGGTGATGGGTGCGAAGAACGTCAAATGCGTGACCTTCGCGGGCGACTCGCCGCCAGAAATCGAGATGGACGAGGAGGTCCAGTCCACCGTCCACCAGAATGCGGCCACGTCCGACGACATGATGCGCCGTCAGGGGACGACGCAGGGGACGGAGTTCATCAACGACAACTTCTCGCTCCCGACGAAGTACTTCGAGGAGTACCACTTCGAGCACGCGGACAAAATCGGCGGCGATGCTGTGGAGGAAAAGAAGTACAAGAAGGCGGCCTGTTCGGTCTGTGCCTTCGCGTGCAAGCTCCCCACCCGCGACGAAGCGCGCGGCGTCGAAACCGAAGGCCCCGAGTTCGAGACGGTGTTCTCGTTCGGGTCGAACCTCATGGTCGACGACATCGTGGACGTGATGAAGTCGAACGAACTCTGTGACATCTACGGGCTCGACACCATCAGCGCCGGCAACGCCGTCGCCGCCTACCTCAAGGCCGAAGACGAGTTCGGTAACGCGGACCTCGTCCACGAACTCGTCGAGAAAATCGCTCACAGAGAGGGCATCGGCGACACTCTCGCAGAGGGAATCTCACGGTTCGCAGACGACCTCGGGGTCAGAAACTACACGGTAAAGGACATGGAGTTCGCCGCCCACGACGGCCGCGTCCTTCACGGACAGGGCCTCTCCTACGCGGTCGCCAACCGCGGCGGCGACCACATGTACTCGACGACGCTCCGGCTCGAATACTCCGGTCAAATCGACCCGGAGGGCTTAGACGGGAAAGCCGAAATCGTCCGGGAGCGCGAGGACCACGCTGCGTTCCGCGACAGCGGTATCGTCTGTGCGTTCGCGGGCGGCACGGAACTCATCAACCCCGAGCAACACGAAGTACTGTTCGGCTGTGACTACGAGGACCTGCTCGCTGTCGGGTCACGCGTGGTCGAACTCGAACGCCACTTCAACAACAAGCGTGGGATGGACCGCGCCGACGACAGCCTCCCCTACGACCTGCCGGGCATCGAAGACGCACTGACTGAGTACTACGAACTGCGCGGCTGGAACGACGACGGCACCGTTCCCGACGAGACGGTCGCGGCCTACTCGAACGCCGACTAACCGCCGTGGACCGGCGGCGCGGCTCGAATCACGTCGCCGTCTGTGAGTTCGGTCGCCGGGCCGTCGAACAGCGACACCGGCTTCCCGTTTTTCGTCACCGTGACCGCTCCCGAGAGGTCACCCTCGGCGGTGAGCACTCGTCCCTCCAGGTCGGGATGGGCGTCTGCGAGTTCGGCGAAGAGGTCTGCGACGGTCGCTCCGTCGGGCAGCTCGCGGCGAACGGTCTTCTCACCGACCGCCTCGCGGAAGGGACCGAACAGATTTACCTCGATGTTCATAGCCTGCCTTCGGCGTCGGATGACTTGGTTCCTGCGTCGAAACGCCCTTGCTCATTCCCTTCATAGGCCTCGCTGTGAAGGTAAACGTAAAGTGCTACGGCAGTGTCCGAGCGGCGACCGGCCAGAAGGTAGTCTCCGTGGACGTGCCCGCCGAAGCCACGGTCGAAGACGCCCTCGACGAACTCGCGTCGACTCACGCCGATTTCTCCGACCAGCGAGATACAGAACTCGTGCTGATGCGGGAAGGAACACACGTCCAAACGGAGACGATTCTCGCTGCCGGTGACGTGCTGAGCGTCTCGAACCCGCCGATGGTCGAGGACTAAAAATCGTGAGAGCAGTTAGTCGCGTTTCGCGCCCGGATTCGTGACTGCGCCGCTTGCCGCAGACCCGAAGGTCTGCCCGTATTTGGCGAGGACGCCCGCGCTGTAATTCGGCTCGGGGGCCTCCCAGTCGTCCAATCGCTCAGCGAGTTCCGCGTCCGAGACGTCCATTTCGAGGGTGCGGTCTGGGATGTCCACCGTGACCATGTCGTCCTCCCTGATGGCCGCAATTGGGCCACCGACCGCCGCTTCTGGAGCGACGTGACCAATCATGGGGCCGCGCGTCGCGCCGGAGAACCGCCCGTCGGTGAGGAGGGCGACGTCGTCTTCGTGGCCCGCGCCGACGACGGCTGCGGTGACGCCGAGCATCTCACGCATTCCGGGCCCGCCCTGTGGTCCTTCGTTCCGAATGACCAGGACGTCGCCCGATTCGATGTGTCCTTCCTGGACGTAGGCCATCGCCTTTTCCTCATCCTCGAACACCCGGGCAGGGCCCTCGTGGTGGAACTTGTCGTCGCCAGTGACCTTCAACACCGCGCCGTCGGGTGCGAGATTCCCCTTCAGGATTTTAATCGCGCCTTCGTCGTGTTTTGGCTCCTCGACGGTGTAGAGGAAGTCGGCTTCGATGTCCTCGTCTGCGGGTAAGTCGAGCTGGTCGAGCTCTTCTGCGATGGTTCGACCCGTCACCGTGAGCGCGTCGCCGTGGATGAGACCGGCTCCCAGCAGGCGACGGATGACCACCGGGACGCCCCCAATCTCGTGGAGGTCGTTCATCACCCGCGACCCACCCGGCTGGAGGTCGGCGATTTTCGGCGTACGCCGGGAGATTTCGTCGAAGTCGTCGATGGAGAGGTCGATTCCTGCTTCGGCGGCCATCGCCAGCAGGTGCAGCACCCCATTCGTCGAACCGCCAAGTGCGACTTGCACGGCGATGGCGTTCTCGAAGGATTCCCGGGTGAGGATGTCGGAGGGGCGGCGGTCGTTTGCCACACAGTCGAGGACGATTTCCCCCGCTTCTGCCGCGACCTCGTAACGGTCGTCGTCCTCCGCCGGTGGACCCGCAGATCCGAGGGGGGCGAGGCCGATGGCTTCACTGACGGAAGCCATCGTGTTCGCCGTGAACATTCCCCCGCAGGACCCCGCGCCGGGACAGGCGTTTCGCTCCAGGTCGTCGAGTTCGTCCTCGCTAATCTCACCTTCGGCATACGCGCCGACGCCCTCGAAGACGTTCTGGATGGTCACGTCGCGGCCGTTGTGCTGGCCGGGCATAATCGAACCGCCGTAGAGGAAGACGCTCGGCAGGTCCGTGCGGACGGCCGCCATCATCATCCCCGGGAGATTTTTGTCACAGCCAGCCACCGTGACCAGCGCGTCGAGTCGTTCGCCGAAGGCGACGAGTTCGACGCTGTCGGCGATGACCTCCCGCGAGATGAGCGACGCCTTCATTCCTTCTGTGCCCATGGAAATCGCATCCGAGATGGTGATGGTGCCGAACTCGATTGGCATGCCACCTGCTTCGTCGACGCCCTCGATGGCGGCGGCGGCCACGTCGTCCAGATGCACGTTACACGGGGTGACGTCCGCCGCCGGATTCGGGACGCCGATCATCGGCGAGGCGAGGTCCTCGTCGTCGAACCCCATCGCCCGGAACATCGACCGATGGGGTGCTCGCTCCGGTCCCTCCGTCACGTCGTTGCTGGGGAGGTCCGGCCGTTTGCTGCGCTCTGATTCTTCGAGGCTCATGGCCTCAACGTGTGTCCCGTGTGCTAATAAGTGTTCACGACCCGGGAATTTGTGCGACGGCGGGCGAAGCTTTTTGCGCGACCATCGAGAGAAGGTGGTATGGCACGGCAACACACGACTGCGGTCGGGAATCGACACACGGGTGGGACGGCGTGAACGACCGATTCAGACGCGTCGCCTCGGAGGGAATCGGCGACCTCGGCGCGCACGTCGGCCTCTCACTGTCCGACCGGGAGCGCCGAAAATACGAGGACGCGGTGGCCGACGCGAACGCCGACGCAGAGACGCTCGAAGCGGCGACGCAGGCCTCGACACGCCCGACGTTCGACCTCTCGTCGGTTGTCCGCCACCCTGGCCCGGAGCGTGACCCGCACAACGCCTACGTCACGACGTTCGAGGCGACGGACGCGGACGGGGACACCGACCTCGCAGACCTTCGAGTCGCGGTCAAGGACAACATGGCGGTGGCGGGCGTGCCGATGACCTGCGGGTCGCGCGCGCTCTCTGCGGCCGTCCCGAGCGAGAACGCCGCCGTGGTCGATAGACTCCTCGCGGCCGGAGCCACCCTTACTGGGAAGACGAACATGGACGAGATGGCCTACGGCCCGACGAGTGAGACGAGCGGCTTTGGCCCCGTCTCGAACCCTCACGACGAAACTCGCGTCGCAGGCGGATCGTCCTCGGGCAGCGGCGCGGTGGTGGCCGCCGGTGATGCAGACGCCGCCCTCGGCAGCGACACGGGCGGGAGCGTTCGTATCCCGGCCGCTTTCTGTGGCGTCGTCGGCTTCAAACCGACGTGGGGGGCCGTCCCCCGAACTGGATTCGTCGACCTCGCCTACACCCTCGACCACATCGGCCCACTCGCCCGCAACGTCGAAGTCGCGGCGCGCGTGTTCGACGCCATTGCCGGCTACGACGTCCGCGACCCGAGTTCCGCCCTCGCCGGTCGAATCGGCGTCGGCGAGACCGCAGATTCACTCGCTACCAGTCCCGACGTTGGCGACCTCACTCTCGGCGTCCCCGAGCAACTGGTCGCAGACCACGTCTCGCCGGGCGTTCGCGAGGTGTTCGAGACGCGACTGGACGAACTCGACGAAGCGGGTGCGAACTTCGTCGAGGTGTCCATCCCGTCGCTCGCCGACGGCGTCCCTGCCTGGAATACGATTACGAACACGGAACTCGCGGCGGCGTTCGGGCAGACGGTCACGCCGGTCGAGCGACGCGGCCCCTTCGACGTGGACTGGTACGACGCCGTTATCGCGGGTGTGCGAGCCAACGAAAACCAGTTCGGGGCGGTGCTCCGGCGGAACCTCGTCAAGGGGGCACACCTGCTCCACACCTACGGCGGCCGCCACTACGTCCGGGCCCAGACCGTTCGCGACCGGATTCGCCAGGAATTCGACGCGGCGCTCGCGGACGTAGACGCCCTCGTCTCGCCCACTATGCCCGTCGTCGCGCCGGAAATTGGGGCGTGGCAACCGCTTAGCGAGGGTGACGACGAGAACGCACTCGACGTGCCGCTCGCGGTGAACACGCGCCCCGCCGACCTGGCCGGGATTCCCGCGATTTCGGTCCCCGGTGGCACCGCGGACGGCATGCCCGTCGGCATCCAGTTCATCGGTGCGAAAAACGCAGACCAGCAGGTCCTGCAAGTGGGCCACGCCTTCGAACAGTTCGTCGCCGAGTGACCCTACGGGTCGCTCATCACGACGACCACGGGCAACTCGGCGCTCAGCAGAATGGATTGGGTGGTGCTTCCGAACAGTGCTTTCCCGACCGGCGTGCGCTTTCGCCCGCCGATGACGAGGTAGCGGGCGTCCTGGCGAGCCGCTTCGTCGAGCAGTTCTTCCGTCACGTCACCGACGCGCCCTTTCGCGTCGATTCGACCCGGTTTTTCGACCGTCCCTTCGACGACTTCCGCGGCGACCTTCGCTGCGTCCGCGATGCCGTCGTCCACGAAGTACTCGATGTCGGAATCGGCTCGGTCTGCCTGCCGGTCGTCGAAGTCTTCCTGCGAGAGGACGTTGATGACGGTCAGGTCGTCGTCGTACGCGTCGGCCATGTCGGCACCCACGGTTACGACGTTGTCTTCGGTCACGTCACCGTCCACCGCTGCCAGTATCGTCATGGTACGGAGAACACAGAACCGTCTATTAAACATTGTGCCGTGATAGCGCAGCACTTGCCGGTGTGTCTGTGGCCAGCCACCGACACCGCGGGCAAGATTCGGGACACTGGGAAGAATTAACTGCCTGCCCCCTCTTTATCGGGCCATGTCAGGTGCGAATACAGCGATAGAAGGCGTACTGTGCCCGCTGGTCACGCCGTTCGACGGCGACAACGGAGTGGACGAGGCCGCACTCGCGGACCTCGTCGGCCACCTCGAATCTGCAGGGATGGACGGCCTCGTTCCGACGGGGACGACAGGTGAGTTCGCAAGTCTCACGGACGAAGAGTACCGTCGCGTTCTCGAAACGACGGTCGAGGCAACGACCGACCTCCCGGTGATGGCGGGGACCGCCCACACCACCGTTTCAGGCACGCTGTCGCGAATCGACACCGCTGCCGAGGCGGGCGCGGATGCGGCGCTCATCGTGCTACCCTACTTCCACGGGGCGAACGACCCGGCCGGCAACGAGGCGTTTCTCACCGGGGTGGCGGACGACGCCGCGCTCCCGGTCTACCTGTACAACATTCCGGCCTGCACCGGGCAGGAAATCGACCTCGAAACGCTCGCGTCGGTCGCAGCCCACGAGAACGTCCACGGCCTCAAAGATTCGAGCGGCGACTTCAACTACTTCCTCAACGCCCACAAACGCGCCCCGCGCGGCTTTCGGCTGTTCCAGGGATTCGACAGCCACGTCGTCCCCGGACTGCTCATGGGGTCTGCGGGCGGCATCAACGCGCTCTCGAACGTCGTTCCAGAGGCGTTCGTCGCGGCTCGCGATGCCGTGGCAACAGGCGATACGGAACGGGCACGCACCATCGGAAACGACCACATCGGGCCGCTGTTCCAGCAGTGCGTGACCCACGGCTTCGCCCCTGCAACGAAGGCGGCGCTCGAAGCCCGCGGCTGGCTCGACTCGGCGGCCGTCCGGCCACCGCTCGTCGAACTCGACGCGGACGCGAAAGCTGACATCGGGGAGTCAGTAGCTGACGTACTGGCCGATTTCTAAACGCCGCTGACTACCAGCGCGGCTTGTTCGGCAGCCAATCCGCTCGGCCAACGTCGGCCATGCCGTCCGCGTACTCGGCGGCCATCGAACTCACGGAGGAGTAGGCGAGCGGGTCGGATTCCTCGTACAGTTCGTGCATCCGCTCCAGTTCCCCCTCGTCGATAGTCACTCCGAGGCCAGGGTCGTCAGAGAGTTCGATACAGCCGTCTTCGAACTCGATTGGCTCCTCGATGACATCGTCTGCCATCCACGGATAGTGGGTGTCACAGGCGTACCGAACCGTCGGCATGGCCGCGGCGACGTGAGCCATCGCCGCCATGCTCACGCCGAGGTGGGAGTTCGAGTGCATCCCGACGCCGAGGTTGAACGTCCGCGCGACGTCGTCCAAGCGGGTGTTGCCGGTGAGGCCGCCCCAGTAGTGGTGGTCGCTCAAGATGACGTCGACCGCGTCCATCTCGACGGCCGGGGCGATGTGGTCGAACTCGGTGACGTACATGTTCGTCGCGACGGGATAATCGACGTGGCGCTTCAACCGGGCGTGGGCGTGCAGGTTCGCCACCGGGTCTTCTAAGAACTCGATGTTCAGGTCGGAGTCTCTCAGCCGCGTCGCCACGTCGATGGCCGTCTCGACGCTCCACGTTCCGTTCGGGTCGATGCGGAGCGGGGTGTCCGAACCGAACTCTTCTGCGAGCAGTTCGAGGGTCTTCAGTTCCTCGTCCGGCGGCAGGACGCCGCCTTTCAACTTCAGGACCCGAAAACCGTGTGCGTCCACGAACTGTCGCGCCTCGCCGACCATGGCTTCCGGCGTCATGACCTCCTCGGGGGCGATGGCCGCGCCGTCGGGGTCAGAATCGGCGTACTTGTAGAACAGGTAGCCGGAGAACTCCACCTCGTCTCGCACCTTGCCGCCGAGCAGGTTGTACACCGGTTCGCCGACGGCTTTCCCGAGCAGGTCGTGGATGGCGGTATCGACGGCTCCGTAGGCCATCGGGTCCTGCAACCTGAGTTCGAGCGGGCGCAGTTCGTAGACGTTTCTCCCCTCGACGAGCGACCGAGCGCGTTCGAGTGCGTCGATGACGCGGTCGTCGGCGTAGGTTTCTGCGACGCCGACGGTGCCGTCTGCGGTCACGAGGCGGACGATGGTTCTGGCGGCGAGTTCGCTGTGCGCCCCCCACGAGTTTCGCAACGGCGGCTCGCGATGTGCGACGGGTATTACCTGCATCTCTGCGACGTGCATGTGACGGGCTACCGTGGAGGGGGGACGAAAAGCTATGGGAACGGGCAAAAATGTAAGAAAAGCCACAACCGCAATTGGCTGCTTAGAACGTCTCGTACACCGTCTTCGAGATGGTGTAGAAGTCGAGGCCGGCGTCGCCCTGCTCGCGCCACGTCTCGCTCGACGAGTTCTTGAACCCGCCGAACGGGACGTGCAGTTCGACGCCCGTCGTCTTCTGGTTGACCTTCACGATGCCCGCTTCCGCGTCGCGGGTGAACTGTTTTGCCTCGTTGAGGTCTTCCGTGACGATGGCCGAAGAGAGACCGAACTGGACATCGTTTGCCGTCTCGACTGCCTCCTCGTAATCGGAGACGGTGATGACGGCGAGCACCGGCCCGAACACTTCTTCTTGGGCGATGCGCATGCCGTTGTCCACGTCCGTGAACACGGTCGGTTCGACGAAGTAGCCGTCACGGTCTACTTTCTCGCCGCCGGACACGAGCGTTGCACCCTCGTCCTGGGCGAGTTCGATGTACTTGAGCGTACTTTCGAGTTCGGACTCGCTCACGTGCGGACCCATGTCAGCACCACTGTCGCCCGGGCCGATTTCGAGCGACTCTCCGTAATCGACGATCCCTTCGACAAAGTCGTCTACCACGTCTTCGTGGACGATTGCTCGCGAGGTTGCAGTACACGCCTGCCCCGTGACGCCAAACGCGCCCGAACCGACGATGTTTACCGCGCGGTCTACGTCTGCGTTCTCCGTCACGACCGTCGGGTTCTTTCCGCCCATTTCCGTCTGGACGCGCTTTCCTTCCACCGTCGCCTCCTCGTACACGTGGTGGCCTACCTCTGCGCTCCCCGTGAACGAGACGGCGTCGATGGCCTCGTGGGTCGAAAGCGGGCCGCCGATTTTGCTCCCCGACCCGGTGACGTAGTTCACGACGCCGTCGGGCGCGCCGGCTTCGTCGAGACACTCGACGAGGATGCGGGCACACTCTGGCGCGATGGACGCCGGCTTGAGAACCGCCGTGTTGCCCGCCGCGAGCGCCGGGGCGAGTTTCCACGCCGGAATGGCAATGGGGTAGTTCCATGGCGTGATGAGCGAGACGACGCCGACTGGTTCGTTTACCGTGTAGAGGTCCGTCGAACCGCCGCTCGCCGCTTTCACGTCGCCGCCAATCTCGCGGGCTTTCTCCGCGTAGTAGTAGAAGATATCGACGGCGCGGCCGACTTCGCCCGCGGCTTCGGGTCGCGTCTTCCCCTCCTCGCGGACGAGCGTCGCCGTCGCCTCCTCGCGTCGGTCGTCGAGCGCGGCGGCAGTCCGTCGGAGCAGCGCGCCCCGCTTCGGACCGGGTGTCGCCGCCCACTCGTCCGCTGCCTCGGCCGCCGCCTCGATGGCGCGTTCTGCGTCTGCGGCGCTCGAGGACTGATAGCTCCCGATGACGTCCGCCGGGTCGGCCGGATTGGTGTTCTCGAACGTGTCACCCGTCTCGGCTTCGGTCCACTCCCCGTTTACGAAATTCAGGTTGGTTCCCATACACGACGACGTTCTCACCCAAGCCTTAGGGGTTTTTCGGTGGGTGCAATCCCCACCCGGAGCCTACATCGACGGGCCGACTCGCGTGATGGCGAACTCGGTGAGGCCGTGGTTCTCCGCACAGCACGGGTCGCCGTTTGCGATGGCGCGGACCCGGTCTTCGAGCCCGTCGAGGTCCGTCGTCGTCGCGTCGATGTCGATGTCGTCTGGCAGTGCTGCCACCGTGTCCACGTCGCCCGAGACCTTGAGCACCGGGACGATTGGATGGCCTGCCGGGATGCCGTCCGCAGTGACGTGAACGACGAGCTGCGCGCCAGCGGCTGCGAGGCCCGTCGCCGCCTCCTCGAAGTTCGACGGGGCGTCCAGCAACGCGAGACCCGAATCGATGGTGACCTGGTCGCCATACTCGACGACTTCCCGCGCGGACTGGTCGCCCCAGACGCCGGTCACTCGGTCGAAAGACGTGCCGCTCGATGCAGCAGCGAGATGGCTCGCTTTCGGCGGGAGGTCGCGGTGGCGAGAGAGTAGGGCTTCGACCTGCGCCGCCGTCTCCTCGTCTGCCGCGGCGGCAACCGCTTCATCGCCGTGGGTGGTGATTCGCTCACTGCCTGCGACGACGACGCGGCCACCCGCATCGACGATTGCGTCCGTGAATTCACCGACGAGCGGTTCTGCCGTCTCGACGCTCGACTCGCTGAGGTCGCTGCAGACGATGCCGACGGTGAGGTCTCCGAGACTGGCCGACCCGCGCTCGGTCTCGTGGGCCGACCGTTTCAGCTCTTCGACCAGCTCGATGCCCTGTTCGACGCACTCGTCGGTTCCGCCAACCCCCTGAATCGAGAGTTCCGAGACGGGCACGCCGCGGGCTGCGAGGTCTGCCGCGAGACTGTCCGACTGAATCACCTCGCATCCGAGGCCGACGACGACCGTGCCGGCGATGTTCGGGTTGGTTCCAATGCCGAGGAATGTTCGCCTCGTCTGGTCGTTGTCGCTGCCGATTTGCGCACACCCGTGGTCGTGGGGCGTGCTCACGGCGTCGGGCACTGAGGCGGCGATGCGGTCTGCGACCATGTGCGAGCAGATGACCGAGGGGAGGACGAGGACGCGATTTCGCACGCCGATGCGACCGTCACCGCGGTCGAACGCCTCGAACTGCACCGCACCTTCGGTTTCCCTGACCGTGCCGGCCGACTTCATGCGACCTCACCTCCCGAGGTGGTGGCTTCCAAATCGCCACGCCCGCGGGTGCTCTCACAGTTGTGCGTGTGGACCCAGTCGCCCGGTTCGATGTCGGTCGAGGCTCGGCCGATGACCTCGCCGTACTTCACAATGTCCTCGCCGCGAGCGACCGACGTGATGGCGAACTTGTGGCCGAAATCGACGTCGTCTGCGAGCGTAATCGTCCGGCCATCGAGGGCGATTTCGTGGCCCGTCGGAAGGTCGGCAATTGCGGTGACGACCACGTCGCGCTCGGTCATGAGCAGCGCCGCGCCGTCTACGACTTCACCCTTCATACGCCCGCCCCCAGTCGCGCCAGTTCGTTCGGCTGGAGTTCGTTGATAGCGAACTCTTCGAGACGGCGCTTCTCCGCTTCGGTTCGTTCCCCGTCCGCAACGGCGAGCAGTTTGTCGTAGATTCGCGTTCCGACGGTGTCGAGCGATTCGCCGTCGATAATCGTGCTCGCATTCACGTCCATGTTGTTGGACATGCGCTCCCAGCACTTCGGGTTCCCCGTCACCTTGATGACCGGGGCGATTGGGTTGCCGGTGGTGCTCCCGCGCCCGGTCGTAAAGGCGACGACCTGTGCGCCGCCGGCCACCTTGCCGACGACGCTCTCTACGTCGTAGCCGGGGGTGTCCATCAGGACGAGCCCCCCGCCGACGGGGAGTTGCTCCCCGTAATCGACGATGCCCCGAATGGGCGAAGTCCCGCCTTTCGAGATTGCGCCGAGACTCTTTTCCTCGATTGTCGTAAGCCCGCCCTCCTTGTTACCGGGTGACGGCTGGGCTTCGCGGATGTCTACGCCCATCATCTTCGCCATGTTCTCACGGCGTTCGACGCGGGCGAGGAGTCGCTCGCGCACCGTTTCGTCCACACAGCGGTCGGCGAGAAGGTGCTCTGCACCGATGAACTCTGGCGTCTCGCTGAAACTGGCCGTGCCGCCGTCCGCGATGAGGCGGTCACAGGCGTTCCCCACCGACGGGTTCGCCGCGATGCCGCTCGTCGCGTCGCTGCCGCCGCATTCGACGCCGAAGACGAGTTCCGAGGCGTCTGCCTCTTCGCGACGAGCATCTTTGATAGCGTGATTCAGGTCCTCGCACACGTCCGCTCCAGCATCGAGCGCGGTACGGGTTCCACCGGCGTCTCGAATCGAGAGCGTCTCGACGGGTTTGCCGACCGACGCGATTCGGTCTGCGACCACTTCCGCGTCTATGTCCTCGGTGCCGAGTTCGACCACCAGCGCGGACCCGACGTTCGGGTTCTGTCCGACGCCGACGAGGACGCGCTCTGTCTGTTTCCGTGCCGCCTCCGGCTGGGAGGTCCCCATCTGATGCGGCGTCGCTCTTGCCCACGCCCCTGCATCCCCCGCGACTCGCGACGCGACGCTCGCGGCGGCGACCGACGTGGGAATGACTGCCACGTGGTTCCTGACGCCGATCCGTCCATTCTCTCGTCTGTAACCCGTGAATGTCGGTACCATCTGTCTCACGTTTCGAAATGAGATGGCATAGTTCTTCGCCTCAAGGTGCCCCTTCGTCGTCGGCGTCATCGCCCGAACGGACGCCGCAACTCGATTCATCCAGTGTGGACGGCCCACTCAGTGTCGCTCTCGCAGAAAACCGTGGGATGGCGCGGTTGTGCCCGGCGGCACCCCTCGAGGTTGACCCGAGACAGGAACGTCCTCACTGATAATTTTTGGGGCCGATTCACGCGAAACGTTGGTTTACATCACGGTACGAGCTCGCATACGACTTCTCGACGGGCGAACGAAAAATCGAGGGAAAGCCTCGCGTACGCGGCCCGCATGTGGAAATACCCGTTCAACTAGAAGAAACGACTACCCGGACATGGCGAATCGACTGGTTCCGTGGCTCCAACGGCGGACTCGACCCCCTCGACTCACCGTCTCTTCAGTGAAAACCGACAACCGGTGACCCAACAATCCGCTATTTTCGACGTGATGGTCACCACCTGACTTTCTCCTCGCAGTAATGGGCACACCTGTGCATCGGTGATGACATTTGTAGTATTTCAACGCTTCAGCGCCGAGAGTGGATGGATGTCGCAAACTGGCCGTGAGATTTTGCGAATCAACAATGGTATCAACCCACACGGCATTCGCAAATCATTCAGCCATACTGAACGCAAATATTCCACGGCTGAACGCATCAGCGAGCGGGGAGGGGGTGTCGCCACATCTTGTATTTACAGCCATATTACTGTAAATCCACCTGCCTCTTTACTCGTCGTCTGCACAGTCACAGCCGCCGGCGGTGAGCAGGTCGTCGACGCCCAGCTGCACACCGCAGTCCTCACAGAACACGTTGACGTTCACGAATACGGTGAAGCTTCCGAGCGTGATGCGTCCGGTTCGTTCGAGGCGGTCGAGCAGTTCCTCCGTGATGGCGCGAAGCCGGTTTTGCAGGCGGAGCACTGACTGGCGCCCCTTCTCGATGCGCTCTTCGTCGGAAACCGTCTCCTGGGTGACCGAGAGGTGTTTCGTCAGGTGGTTGTGGACGGTCTGATGGGAGACGAAGTCGCTCGTAAGCGTATCGGGGTCGATACCGTTGCGTTCGAGGCGCTTCGTCGCCTCCGTCCTGACACCCCTACTCACGTCGTCCGTGAGCAGTCTGTAGAGATTGTCGAGTTCGCCATCGAGGACGTTCATTCCGGCGTTCGAAACGGCGGCGGCGAGCACCCACCGGTTGAACTGGTCTGCGAGGTCTCGCAGGCTCTCCGGATTCTCGGCGCGCGTCCACCGTTCTGTTAGTTCTTCGTCTACGTCGTCCAGCCCGTACTTCTCGGTCACTCGCTGTATTTTCGAGTTCGCCTGTGCGGTTTCGGTCCCGGGTGAATCGTTGACCATCGCGTTGTCGAAGAACTGATTCACGGGGGCAAAATCCTTTCGTTCACCGGTTTCTCGACTCGATTCCGCCGTCCGCGACCAGTGTCAGTTGGTACCAACTAGCTGTTCAGCGATGGTGGACGGTTGTGTCGCGTGTGGGGAGACGCGGCGAGATGGGCTCAAAGCGGGGCCGGACAGTCCTAGCCCGACGATTACGAGTACGTCATGTTCAGTTCGATGACGTTCGCGGCGCTCAACAGGAGTTCCGGGAGTTTCCGGTCGAACTTCTCACCCTGCATTCGGCTCGTCGGGCCGGAGATGCTAATCGCGCCGAGCGCCCTGGATTGCTGGTCGGTGATGGGCGCGGCGATGCATCGCAGCCCGGCAAGGCGTTCGCCGTTGTCGATTGCGTACCCCTTTTCGCGCGCTTCGGCGAGTTCCTGTTTCAGTTCTTCGCGGTCTGTTATCGTGGTCTCCGTCCGGACGGGCATCCCGTGGCGGTCGAGTATCTCGTCGACCCGTTCTTCCGGGTAGTGGGCCATGACCGCCTTTCCGAGCGCCGTACAGTGGAGGTTCACGCGCATGCCGGCGTAGGTGTCGAGCTGGACGGCGTTCGTGCCCCGCGCCCGACAGAGGTAGACCCCCTGTCCGCACTCCTCTACGAGCAGATTCGCCAGTTCGCCCGTCTCCTCTGCCAGTTGCTCCACCTCCGGTTTCGCTACCTCGTAGATGTGGCGGCGACTGCGGATGTACTCCCCGAATTCGAGGAACTGCAAGCCGAGTCGATAGTCGTTCTCGTTTCGGACCACGTACTCGTTTTCCTGCAGG
Organism: Haladaptatus sp. QDMS2; assembly: GCF_029338295.1. Taxonomy (NCBI): domain Archaea; kingdom Methanobacteriati; phylum Methanobacteriota; class Halobacteria; order Halobacteriales; family Haladaptataceae; genus Haladaptatus; species Haladaptatus sp. QDMS2. The sequence goes on along the minus strand of NZ_CP119792.1, from coordinate 279,036 downwards.
GTCGAAAGGTGGCTGTGGACCGTGCTCTTTGGGATGTCGAGTTCGGTCGAAAGCTCCGTTACCCCCGCGCCGTCGAGTTCTTTCAGCGTCTCCATTATTCGCAGCGTCGTCTCGATCGCCCCGACCGTGTTTTTTTGTTTGGTGGTCATGCGTGCTATGCACACTATCCCCTCCCATAAAACATTTATTCAGTGTTACTGAACAGCATCGCTCCCTACGCGAACGGAGGCGTCCGCCTGCCGAACGCAAGTGACGGTTTCGCCTTCACTTCCCGCGCTCGACGGCCCGTTTCGACGGCGGAGACAGCCGTTCACTCAGAGTGAACGGTTTGTGACGACCTGACGGCCCTGACCGCCACACGAGTGGCGTCGATGAGACTCGCTTCCGAGGCCACGTTCTGGCCGGCGATGTCGAAGGCCGTTCCGTGGTCGACGCTCGTCCGGACGATGGGGAGGCCGATGGTCATGTTCACGCCACTGACCGCCGCACCGTCGCTGAACCCGAGCATCTTGATGGGAATGTGCCCCTGGTCGTGGTACATCGACACGACGCAATCGTAGGCTCCGCTGGAGGCTTTGACGTAGACGGTGTCGGGCGATTCTGGGCCGTGGGCGTCGATACCGCGCTCGCGGGCCTGTTCGACCGCTGGGCGAATCTCGGAGTCGTCTTCCGTACCCAGCAACCCGCCGTCGCTCGCGTGGGGGTTCAGCCCCGCAACACCGATAGTCGGCGCTTCGATGCCGAGTCGTCGAAGTGCTTCGGCCGTCACCTCGATGGTGGCGAGCACGCGCTCAGTCGTCACGAGGTCACAGGCCTCCCGCAACGGGACGTGCGTGCTGACGTGCGTTACTCGCAGGTCTTCCTCGATGAGCATCATCGAGTAGTTCTCGGTGCCAGTGTGGGCGGCGAGCATCCCGGTGTGGCCGGCGTGTTCGCTGCCGGCCATGCGCGTCGCCTGCTTGTTTATGGGCGCGGTCACGATGGCGTCGATGTCGCCCGACTTCGCCAGTTCGATTGCCCGCTCTACGTACGCCAGACTCGCCTTCCCGTACGCTTCGCGAAGTTCGCCGTAGGCGTGGTCAGAGACGTTGTCGAGGTCGAGGACGGGAATTTCGCCGGGGTCGCTCGTGGCTGCATCGACCGTCGAAATCGCTCGAACTGAAAGTTCCGCGTCGCAAACATCGACAGCCTTCCGAACCACGTCTGCGTCTCCGATGACGACGACGGTGGCCAATTCGCAAAGCTGCGGATACGCTTTCACGATGATTTCACCGCCGACACCAGCGGGGTCGCCCATGGTCACACCAACAGTAGGTCGGTCACTCATCGACTCCTCCGAGGGTAGCGAGGCAGTTATGTATTGTCCCTGTCTCGCCGAACGCACCCGCTTTCGTCACGACGGGTAAGCCGGCGGCCTCGCCACCGACGAGGCGGCCGATGGGAACACCCGACTCGACTGCCACGCCCTGCAGTCTGATGCCCTCGGTTCCGAGTGCCCCGAGAACGTCCGCGGCGACGGCCCCACCGGTGAGAAACAGCCCAGTCACCGTTTCCTCAGTGACGAGACGTGCGGTCACCGCACCGAGCGTTTCAGAGATACGCGACCGAATCTCACGTTCGGGAATATCCCGTTCCCGCCCAACGCGGAGGGCTTCGTCCGCGTCCTCGCCGACTGTTTCGAGCAGTGCAATATTCTGCTTCCGAAGGCAGGTGCGGGTCCGAGTCGCCGCATCTGCTGTGGCTGTCTCCGGGTTTACGACTGTCTCGCGCAGGTCGAGTTGCACTCGCAGAGCTTCTGGAACCGCCGCTACCTGTTCGACCGTTACCGGGCTCGTGCTGCCCGCGATGCCGAGAACCCGAGCCTCCCGGTCTTCGATGCGGGGTGGGCCGTCGGCGTGTTCACCCTCCGTCGGTTCTGTGGGGACGCCAACGTGCTCTGCAAGGCCCGCACTCCCGACGTAGACGATGTCGAGACCCGAGTCTGCGCTACCTTCTGCAATCGCAGCGAGATGGGCCGCGCTCCTTGCGTCACAGGACACGACAGCAGGTCCCTCACTGTCGGCAATCTCCGCGAGACTCGTCGCGACCGCTTCGGGTCCTGCTTCTGCCGTTGCCGCTGGAAGGTGCGAAACGAGGTGGTCGCTGGCCGAGAGCAACGTCGGCAGGTGGGCCGTTTCGACGGGTTTGTCCGGGTCGTTCCCGGCCGCTGTTTCGGTGACTGGCGTGCCGTTCACGCGGTGGATGCCGTTTTCGGTCGTCCGGCCGTTCGCCGGGAAGGCCGGGGCTACGACGGCGAGGTCCGCGCCGGTCGCTTTCAGTGCGGCGTCGATTTCAGCCACGAGGTTCCCGCGCAACGTCGAATCCACCTTCTTGTAGACGACACCAGCGGGCGTCTCACGCACGGCACGTTCGATGGCTTCCGCGGCGGCGACTGGCGAACTATAGCGCGATTCGGTGTTGACGACGGCGACCGACGCGGCGTCGTCGTCGAGCCTCGCGCCGAGTGCGACCGTCGTCGCGTAGCCACGCCTCGCAAACTCGTTGCCCGTGTCCATCGCCCCCGTCAGGTCGTCTGCGACGACGAGGAAAGCGTACTCCATATCACTCGCTCTGTCCACCCGACCAAAAAGTTGCGGGATGTCTCAGTCCCAGAAGCGGAACACCGGCTTGCACGTCTCTCCGGCGAGGAAGTCCTCGAACGCCTCGACCGGTTCTTCGACGCTGTAGGAGGTGTCCATGATTGTCTTCGCGTCGATGTCGCCGTTTTCGATGAGGCGAAGCGCCTGCTCGAAGTTGCGCCACGTCGAACCGTAGGAGGTGTTCACGTCCACTTCACCGCGGACGAGCGGGGTGAAGAACACCTCGCTCTCGCCCGTCGGGAGGCCGATGACGATGATTTCACCACCGCGACGAATCTGTTCCGCGGCGTTCTCCACGCCCGAGGGATGGCCCGTCGTGTCGAAGATGGCATCGAACCCGATACCGTCGGTGTAGTTCTCGGTGAAGGCGTCGAGGTCCTCGTTCTCGATATCGACGGTTTCGAGGCCGAGTTCCTGAGCCAGTGGCAGCCGATACTTCGTGTCGGCACCGAGGCCGGAGACGACGACGTTCGCGCCGCGGGCGTCCGCGATGGCCCCCGTCAGGATGCCAATCGGCCCTGGCCCTTCGACGAGGACGTTCTGTCCCGGCTGGATGGTCCCTCGTTCGAGGACCGCCCGGGCCGCGATGCTCGTCGGTTCCGTGATGGCTGCCTCGTCGAGCGGGACGGCTTCGGGAACCTTGTGCAGGTGGCGCTCACCGACGGTGGTGTACTCGGTGTAACAGCCGTCGTTGTGCATCCCGGTTACCTTGAAATTCGCACATACGTTCGACTGGTCGTTTTTGCACTGGAAGCAGTGTCCACAGTCGTGGATGGGACTCTCTACGACCTTGTCGCCGGGTTGCAGGTCGACGACGTTCTCGCCGACTTCGACGACTTCGCCCGAGTACTCGTGACCCATCACCCGCGGGACGGGAATCCACTCGAATCCGGCCGTGTATTTATAGGCGTGGGCGTCGCTGCCACAGAGGCCCGCGGTGTGGACCTTCACCAGCGCTTCGTCCGGTGCCGGGTCCGACCGCTCGTGTTCCCCGAATTCGATTCCGCCTCGCTCTCGCTCCGTCTGAATAATCGCTCTCATGGTGCGCTACCGTCCAAATCTCTGTGGCGGTGGGTTAAGTGTTTGGCCACCGGCATTCGTTCGAATTGGCCTCGTAGCGGCCCTCCCGGCACGGAATATTCCTGCGAGTGTCACCCGATGGCATATCTTCAAATAGTTTCAGCAAACACTTGCAATCCACGCATGAGTTATAGAGCGGGCATCATCGGCACGGGAGGCATCGCTGGGATGGGCGTCCTCGGACTGCACGACGAGGAGGATATCGGCCAGAAAAAGTTCGTGGAGAGTCACGCGGGCGGCTACCACGCCGTAGACGAGATCGACCTCGTCGCGGTGGCGGACGTGGACGCCGAGAAAATCGACCGGTTCGGCGACGCGTGGGACATTCCCGAGGAGGGACGGTACGTCGGCCACGAGGCCATGCTCGCCAAGGAGGACCTCGACGTGGTCTCCGTCTGTACGCCCACGTTCCTCCATCACGACCACGTCGTGGACGCCGCCTACTCGGACGCGAATCCGGACGTCATCTGGTGTGAGAAACCCATCGCGTCGAGCGTATCCGACGCGGAGGCGATGATTTCTGCCTGCGACGAGACGGACACAGAACTCGTCATCAACCACTCGTTTCGCTTTACGGACAAACTCCAGCACGTACAGGGCCTCATTCAAGATGGCCTGCTCGGTGACGTGAAATCGGTGACCGCCCAGTTCAGACGCGAACTCCTGCGCAACTCGACACATCTCATCGACACGCTCGTGTTCCTGCTCGATGCACGCCCCGAGCGCGTGAGCGGCTACCTCAACGGCGAAAACGACGCCGTGACTGCGCTGGAAGGTGACCGCGAGGTGGACGACTCCGGGGGCGGTGGGTTCGTCGTCATGGACGACGGCACGTTCGTCACCATCGACTGTACCGTCGCACGCGACATCTCCTCGATGACGTTCCAGTTCATCGGCACGGAGGGCAAACTCTACATGAACAACGACGACGGCGAGTGGCGCTACTGGAGTCTGGAAGATGGCACCCACGTAGAACGTCCGATTCCCGGCATCGACACCGCCTGGGAGTGGGACGAAGACTACCGCGGGTCGTTCGCGAACGCAACGAACCACATCGTTGGCCTCCTCGAAGGGACGGCGTCGAATCACTCGACAGGGCGGGAGGCGACCCGGTCGCTCGAAGTCATCGTCGGCTTCTACCTCGCCGACTCGACCGGCGGGCAGGTCACGGTCCCGTTCTCACGCCCGCTCCGAGACGTGACCGTCACCTCGTGGTAGGAGGGAGTTAACGTTCGCCGCCAACCGAACCATTTTGAGGGCTGAGCCGACAGGTATCGTATGCGTCACGCACGATTCCGCGATTCAGCGGGCACTGTACGCAACGGAGCATGGACCGACGACGGTATCGAATTCGCCGGCGAGCTGTACGACCCCGAGGCGGTGGACCTGTTACCACCGACCGAGCCGTCGAAAATCGTCTGTGTCGGCCTCAACTACGCAGACCACGCAGAGGAGACGGACAGCGACATCCCAGAGCGCCCGCTGTTGTTCCTCAAACCGCCGAACACGCTCGCAGGCCACGGCGACACGATTTCGCTCCCCGAAGGCAAAGAGCGAGTCGACTGGGAGGCGGAGTTCGGCGTCGTCATCGGCGAGCAGTGTCGAAACGTGTCTGAAGAAGATGCGATGGACGTGGTGGCGGGGTACACCTGTCTGAACGACATCTCCAATCGCGACGACCAGCGCGTCGAGCAAAACTGGGTGCGTGGCAAGGCGTTCGACAACGCCGCGCCAATGGGTCCTGTCGTCGCGGACCCGGAACACGTCCCGGAGGACGCGAGCGTCTCGCTGCGCGTCAACGGTGAGACGAAACAGGAGTCGTCGATTTCACAGCTCATCTTCTCCGTGCCCGAACTCATCGCCGAGGTGACGACCTACATGACGCTCGAACGCGGCGACGTCATCTCTACGGGGACGCCAGCAGGGGTCGGTCCGCTCTCACCAGGTGACACGGTCGAGGTAGAAATCGAGGGCATCGGCACGCTCGAACACTACGTCGCGGAGTAACGCGTCGACCAGCGTTTTTTCGATTGCATTCAGTCGGCTTTCGGAGACGCCACTCGCGTCGAATCAGACGGTAATTACCGTGTTCTCTATCGAGCCGACGTTCTCGATGGAGATGCGAACCACGTCGCCCTCTGCGAGCGTGAAGTCGTCGTCCGGCACCAGACTCGTCCCGGTCAGGAGCACCGCGAGCTTCGGGACGTGGTTGTGCCGGCGATAGTAGGAGACGAGTTCCTCACAGTCGCGCACCATCTCGCTCGTCGAGGTGGTTCCGTCGAAGACGGTTTCGCTATCGCGCGTGATGGACATCGACATTTCGAGTTCGTGTGGGTCGCCAATCGAATCGGCCGTCGCGACGCACGGGCCGACCGCACAGCAACGGTCGTACACTTTCGCCTGGGGTAGATAGAGCGGATTGCTTCCCTCGATAGAACGACTGCTCACGTCGTTGCCGATGGTGTAGCCGACGATTTCACCGTCGTAGAGGACGATGCCGAGTTCCGGCTCAGGGACGTCCCAGTCGGAATCGGCGCGGATGCCGATGGCCTCGCCGGGACCGACGGTTCGGTTCGGCGTCGCCTTGAAGAAGATTTCCGGACGCTCGTTTTGGTACACGTCGAGGTACATCTCCGGCATCCCGCTTTCGTTCTCGCGGGCTTGCTCGCTTATCTGGTAGGTGACGCCCGCGGCCCACACCTCGTCGGGGCGAAGCGGGAGCGTTGCCTCATCGTCGAGGCGGTCTTTCGACACCTCGGGTGCAGAATCGATGAGTCCCGACGCGATAGCATCGACCGATGTCTCGGCGAGGTCGGCGCTCTCCGCCAACTGCGAGAACGATGTGAGTGTCCGCTTCGCGGCCGTCAGGTCGTATGCGCCGTCCGGCGTCTCAGCTATCAGTCTCTCTCCCGAAGCTGTCGGGAGCAGGTAGTACCGCATACTGCAAACGTGGAGCGACGAGTATGATAAGTATTTCCCGCAACTGCGTGATTCGAGAATGGCTTCGTTCTCGGGAGGGGCGGGCAGTCAAGGACCGTGTACCCCGCGAGCGATTCTTTTATGCTCTTTCGCTTGGGAGTGTGTGTCATGTCAGATTCTGCCGAACCAGTGGTCGGCCCGATACCGGAGGAGACGATTCTCACGGCCTGTGGCGAACAGGATTTCCCGAAGATGGGAGTCATCGAGCAACTGTGGGACACAGACCCGATTCCGCGAGACGAAATCGAATCGCAGGCCGCCGCCGCCGTCTCGGACCTCGCACTCGACCGGATACCCGAGGGCGGCGAGGTGGCGGTCGGCGTCGGGAGTCGGGGTATCGCCAACCTGCCCATCATCGTCCGCGGCGTCGTGAGCGGCCTCTCAGACCACGGGTTCCAGCCGTTCGTGTTCCCGGCGATGGGGAGCCACGGCGGCGCGACCGCCGAGGGCCAGCGCGGAAAACTCGACGCGCTCGGCGTGAACGAGGACACCGTCGGGTGTGAAATTCGAGCGACGATGGAGGTCACAGAAGTTGGCAAGACGCCCGAACGTGGCGTTTCGGTGGTAGCCGACGCGAACGCCGCCGCCGCGGACGCCATCATTCCCATCAATCGCGTGAAACCACACACCGATTTCAGCGGGAAAGTCGAGAGCGGGCTCTCGAAGATGCTCGTCATCGGCATGGGCAAACAGCGCGGCGCGAAGTTCGCCCATGAGGGGGCGGTCAACTGGAGTTTCCGCGAGATGATTCCGCAAATCGCCTCGCTGCACCTGGAGAACCTGCCGGTCGTCGGCGGGGTCGCCCTCGTCGAAGACCAGCACGACGACACCGCCGTCCTCGAGGGCGTCCCCCCCTCTGGCTTCCTGAAGCGCGAAGCCGAGTTGCTCGAACTGGCCTACGACATCATGCCGACGCTGCCGTTCGAGGAACTGGACGTGCTCGTCGTCGACCAGATGGGCAAGGACATCAGCGGCTCCGGGATGGACACCAACGTCATCGGGCGTCGTGGCTTTGGCTTCGAACCCGAACCAGAATCACCGGACGTAAAGCGCATCTTCGTCCGTTCGCTCACCGCCCCCTCGCACGGAAACGCCACCGCGCTCGGCATGGCCGACTTCGTCCACCAGGACCTCATCGCGGACACCGAACTGTACAAGGCGGTCATCAACACCATCACGGCGAGTGCTCCCCACGGGGCGCGTGTGCCGCCAATCATGGAGACTGACCGGGCGGGACTGGTCGCCTGCGTCTCGACCGTCGGCATCCTCGCGCCCGACGAAATCCGCGTCGCGCGTGTGACCGACACGATGCGCCTCCAGCGACTCTACGTTTCCGAGGCGCTCGTCGAGGAGGCCAGAGACCGCGAGGACCTCCGGGTGGTCGAGGAGCCAAAACCCATCGAATTCGACGACGAGGGCCAGTTCACCGCGCCGACGCCGGGGATGCACTGACGAACCGACGGCCAAACCCGCCGGTGCCCGGATTATTTTACTGGTCGCTGTCCGTTCTCCGGTGTGACTTCCAATCGAGCGTGGCGACCCTGGGCCGTCCTCGCGTGCTGTTTCACGATGGCCGCGGGGTTCAACGCCTACCTCATCGCCCCGGCGAGCATCATTCCGCTGCTCACCGCCGAGTTCGGCATCGACAAACCAGCGGCGGGGCTCGCCATCAGCGTCTTCTTCCTCAGCTGGGGTGTCTTCGGTATCCCCGGCGGGTTGCTCACGGACCGCTACGACAACCGTCGACTCGTGTTCGGCGGCGTTTGCGTGTTCGTCCTCGCCGCGTGGGCTGGGGCCGTCGTTTCGAGCTACGACCTGTTTCTGGTGACGCGCTTCGTCGCGGGGGCAACCGGCGCGTTCCTCTGGACGGCCAACACGAACATCGTCAATCGGGTGTTCGGCGAGCATCGCCGCGCCCTCGGCACGAGTCTGTTCGTGGCGAGCGGCCCGGCCGGACAGGCAATCGCGCAGTTCGGCAGTCCGCTCATCGCGGGTGCGGCGGGCTGGCAGACCGTGTTCTTCGTCTACCCGTTCATCGTCATCGCTGGCCTCCTCGGGCTGTTCGTCGTCCGTCGGACGCCGGTTCGAAGCGACTCGCGCATCTCACTCGGCGAGTTCTCCACTGCGCTCCGCAACCCGGCGGTGCTGTCGGTCTCGATGGCCGCCGCCTGCGCGTACGCCCTGTTCGTCTTTTTCAGTTCGTGGATGCCCACTTACGCCACCGAGGTGCTCTCCATCAACCTCGCCGCGGCGGGGGCCGCGACGGCGCTCGTCCCCTTCACCGGCATCCTCTCTCGGCCGGGCGGCGGGTGGCTCTCTGACCGGTTTGGGGGTCGGCGTGGCCCCGTCGTCATCGCCTCGTTCGTCCTCTCGTTGCCGGTTATCGCCGCCATCTCGCTGGTCGCCACGCCGGTCGGCTTCGCCGCGCTCCTCGCTGCGGCGGGGCTGAGTTCACAACTGGGCATCGGCGTCGTGTTCGTTCTCGTGAGTGAGCTCGCCGACGAGGGCGCAGCGGGTACGAGCCTCGCGGTCCTTACGACCATCTCAACGTTCGGGTCGCTCTCCGCGCCCGTCGTAGCCGGGTGGCTCATCGAGACGTTCTCGTGGACCGCTGGCTACGGCTTCGCCACAGTCGTCGCGATAGCTGGTATCGCCTTCGTCCTCCGTGCGCCCGAACCGGCCTGACCGGTGCGTCCCGTATTTATTTTAAACGATGTGTAGGTTAAGGAACTTCGAAATACCTCGAATAGACGAATCCGACACGCTGCGCCGTTCTTTGCCGGTTGATTATTAACTGACAAATGTTGCGTCTACCAAAAGTGGTATTGGTTGTTTGAGTAATTACTTCGTTGTATGGCATTTGATAGCATTGGTGGTCTCAGTAGGAGAGAAATGTTAGCATACCTCGGTAGCGGCGCAGCTGCTGGGTTTGCTGGTTGTATGGGTGGTAATAGCGGCGATGGCGCGAACCAGAACCCTGGCGGCGGCGGTGGTGGCGGCAGTAGTGATTCGGAATTCCAGAAGGCAATCGGAAAAATTGACTTTTCGTCAAACTGGAAACAGCGCCGAACGACGTCGCTCGACGAGTGGCCGATGGAGAAACGGTCGCAGATTCCCACTGGAGACGCCCTCTATACGTCCGACGGGTGGCTCCAGTCTGAATCGGTAAAGAGTTCGACGTGGGAACCCCCGAAAGGCTGGGAGGAGACCGTGGCGAGCGAGGTCGACACGCTCAAAGTTCTGAACTACGGTGACATGCAGTTCGACCCGGCCACGGCCGCGGTCGACGCCATGTTCGAGGAGAAGACGGGCATCTCCGTAGAGCGCATCCAGATCGTCGTCGACCAGGCGATTCCGAAGATGGCTGCGACGCTGTCCTCGAAACAGGGCGACCCGCATCTGCTGCAAGCAACGACCGACACGTCGATGACGACGTACGCACAGAACGGGTGGCTCGAACCGGCAGACTTCCTCCTCCCGGAAGAGGAGATGTACGAACCGTACCTGCCACTGATGAAACAGACGTTCACGTGGGACGGCACGAACTGGGGCGCGCCCGCGAACGTCGAGGGCAACCCAGTCCACGTCCGGGTCGACATGCTCGAAGAACAGGGCATCGACTCGAGCGTCATCGACGGCATCAAGAACGGCAACTGGTCGTGGGACGACTTAGAAACCGTGATGCAAGCGTTCGAGGGCACCGGCATTCACGCGTGGGGCTTCCGCGGGTCCTCGCTCACATACACCGAGCGTGACTTCCGCATCCACTGGTACCAGACCGGCGGCCAGTACATCCAGGACGACGAGAGTATCAAGGTCAACGGGCCGGGTGCGCTCGCCGCCCTCGAGAAACTCATCGAGTGGCTCGACAACGGCTGGCTCCCCGACGCCTCGACCACCTGGACGCAGGGCGACCTCGCAGACGGGTTCCTCTCTGGCAACCTCGCAATGGTTCCCGTGGCGACGGACCTGTTCGCGGACGCCGGCGAGAAGTACGAACTGGACTCCCAGTACGTGCTCGCGCCGCCGCCGAAGGCAAACGTCGGCCCCAGTCCGACGCAGGCGACCTGGGCAGGCGGTCCCGTCCTCGCGACCAACGCCTTCGCGCCGACGCCGGAGAAGGTCGCGGGCGCACTGCTGCAAGACGCCCGCTTCTCCCACGAGAACGGCTGGTGGGAGTACGTCGTCGAGAGCAACCTGAGCTGGCCGAAGAAACCGTACGACGAGGCCGCAGAGGTCGACGCCGTCCCGTTCTCGAGAGTTCGCGGGAAGACGATGGAAGTCGCGAAAAACGAGACCTTCCCACAGCAGCGGGCGGTCATGCAGAAGGTCAGCGAGGAACTCGGCCTCGCCTACTCCGGCGAGAAATCCGCACAGGAAGCACTCGATGCGGCCCAGACCTTCATCGACACGGTCCTCGGGCAGTAATCGGGACATAACCACACTTCACCATATTCATGCACACAGGTCAAACTCATGTCAACTGATGTCTCCCCGGGAGGGATCGATACGTCCGCGAACGGGTTCGTCGGGAAGTTGAGCAAGTGGGCGAACGACCACGTCGTCCTCGTGATGCTCGGGCCGCCGCTGGCCATCATCACGGCCATCTTCCTGTACCCCGTCTTGTGGATGTTCTACCAGTCGCTGTTCTTCACCGCGCCTGGGCTCCCGGAGCCGATTTTCAAGCCGCTGTATAACTACACCCGGCTGTTCTCGGCCCCCGAGTTCTGGCTGTACCTGAAGCAGACGTTGATTTACTCCTTCGGGTCGCTGATTCTCTCGTTCACCGCGGGACTCGGCGTTGCGCTCGCCGCGAACCAGGTCGTGAGCAAGCGCCTTCGCTCGACGTACTCGACCATCATCCTCTTCTCGTGGGCGCTCCCACTCGCCGTGGTCGCGCTCACCTGGAAGTGGATTTTCGTGAGCCAGCCCTACGGGCTGTTGAACATGCTCCTGATGGACTTCGGTCTCACCGACGGTCCCATCAGCCTGCTCGCGAACAAGGAACTCGCGCTCCCGCTCGTGACGTTCGTCGACGCGTGGCTGCGCATGCCGTTTGCGATGGTCGTGTTCCTCGCTGGGTTGCAGTCGATTCCCCAGCACATGTACGACGCGGCCAAGGTGGACGGCGCGACGACGCTCCAGCGGTTCTGGAACATCACGGTCCCGTACCTGCGCCCGTACATGGCCATCGTCGGCCTCATCTCGTGGATGTTCGCGTTCCGGGCGTTCGCCATCATCTATCCGATGACGCAGGGTGGCCCCGGCGTCAGAACGACCACGCTCGCGGTGTACATCTACCGCGAGGGGATGATCAAACTGGACTTCGGGTACGGTTCTGCAATCGCGGTGTTCCTCGTCGCGATTACGGTACTGCTCGCCATCTTCTACGTGACGGTGGTGCTCGAACGAATCGAGGAATGAGACCAATGTACGACACACATCTACCGACGACAGACGCACCCCGGAAGGGTGGTCACCGATGAGCACGCAGGATAGCTTCGAGCGGATCAGCTACGAGAAGCGACAGGCCTTCTGGAACGTAGTCGAAGGTCCGTACGTCGTCCACGCGGCGATGATACTGACCGTCCTGTCCATCCTCGTGCCCATCCTCTGGATGACGCTCACCTCGTTCAAGACGGCAGACGGCGTGTTCACCGCCGCGTACCTGCCGCCGGAACTCACCACCGAGGCGTACCAGCAGGTACTCATCGAGAACAACTACTGGAAGGCGCTCCTGAACAGCATGGTCATCTCCACGTCGACGACCATCATCGTGATGGTGCTCGCCATCCCGGCGGGCTACGGGTTCAGCCGCTTCCGTTTCAAGTTCGACAACGCCATCTTCATCGGCGTCATCTTCTCGCGGCTGTTCCCGCCGATTGGCATCATCATTCCGTACTTCCAGGGACTGGCTGCGTTCGGCCTGCTCAATAGCACCACGGGCATCATCCTCGCGCAGGTGTATCTCTGGTTGCCGCTCATGATTTACATCATGCGCAACTTCTTCATCTCCATCCCGAAGGAGATCGACGAATCCGCGCTCGTAGACGGCTGTACGAAGATTCAGGCGTTTCGGAAGGTCGTGTTGCCCCTCGCAAAGCCCGGCGTGGCCGCGGTGGGCATCCTCACCTTCCTCTACTCGTGGCGGGAGTTCCTGTTCTCGTTCATGATTTCGAACACGCTGGCGTCGCGACCAATCTCGGTCGCCGTGTACGACTTCGTGGGTGAGGTAAACGTCTCGTGGGACCAGATGGCGGCGGCAGCGGTCCTCGCCATCGTTCCGACCATCCTGGTCGTGTTGTTCTTCCAGCAATACATCGTGAGTGGCCTGACCGCCGGCGCGATGAAGGGGGAGTAAGCACGATGGGACCACACACGAATCCGGCTCGAATCGATACGCAGACCCGCGCCGACTGGGCGCGAGCGACACCAGTCGTCACGACCAACTCATGAGTAACAGCATGCAATCCGAAGAAACGACAGCGTCCACCGAGGCGGCCGGGTCGTCGGCCGCGGCGGAGGACTACAACGTTCGCATCGACAGTATGACCAAGGTGTTCCAGGAGAGCGATGGGAGCGACGTCGTCGCGGTTGACGACATCACCATCGACATCCGCCGGGGCGAATTCCTCGTCCTCGTCGGCCCGTCAGGGTGTGGGAAGACCACGACGCTCCGGACCGTCGCCGGCCTCGAAACGCCTACCGAGGGCAGTATCATCATCGAGGACGAGGACGTTACAGGACTCGACCCGCGCCAGCGGGACATCTCGATGGTTTTCCAGAACTACGCGCTGTACCCGCACAAGACGGTCCGTGAGAACATTTCGTTCCCACTCGAGGTGCGCAAGTACCCGAAAGACGAGATTGCGGACCGCGTCGAGCGGACGGCGGAACTGCTCTCTATCTCCGAGTTGCTGAACCGGAAACCGGGGGCACTCTCCGGCGGGCAGCAACAGCGTGTCGCACTGGGCCGCGCAATCGTGCGCGAACCCGCCGTGTTCCTTATGGACGAGCCGCTGTCGAACCTGGACGCGAAACTCCGCGTACAGATGCGGACCGAACTCAACGAACTGCACAAGCGTGTGGGCAAGACGACGATTTACGTCACCCACGACCAGGCGGAGGCGATGACGCTCGGTGACCGCGTCGCCGTGATGAACGACGGGGAACTCCAGCAATTGGCCCCGCCTCAGTACATCTACGACAACCCGGTCAACCAGTTCGTCGCCGGGTTCATCGGCGAACCACCGATGAACTTCTTCGACGTCGAACTCGAACGTCGAGGGGACGGCTACATCGCCCTCTCTGACGTTTTCGAGTTCGAACTCCCCGATGAGAAGGCCGCACAGGTCGAAGATTGGGGTGGCCCGCTCGATGGACTCACCCTCGGGTTGCGTCCTGAGGACGTCTACGACGTGGAGGTCAATCCGGACGTGGCGAAAGAAGGGAACACCTTCGACGCCTTCCTGAAACTCATCGAACCGATGGGGTCGGAGAAATTCTTCACGCTCACGACGGCAGAAGGCTCGGGTCAGGAGTTCACCGCCCGTGTTTCGCCCAAGAGCACCGTCGAAGAAGACGAAATCGTCCAGCTCGCCGCGAGCCTCGAGATGATTCATCTGTTCGACGACGAAACCGGCGAGAACATCACCAACTGACTGCGCCGGTTATTTTTCCTGCACCACTTTTTTGTGCGCGTCGAGTCCCGCAAAGCGGATGCCGTGACCAGCTCGTTCGGGTGGCACGAACGCACCGTCTTCGAAGGCGGGCGGCGATTCCAGCACGCTGTCGAGGATGGTCGAGTGGTTCTCGATGTAGGGAACGTTGTCGAACGCGGTGGCCAGGTGGATGTGCAGGGGTTCGACGTAGTGTGGTGAGATTGGGAGGCCCCAGGTTCGGGCCGTGTCTGCCACCGCGAGCCAGGCGGTGATGCCGCCGACGCGACACACGTCTGGCTGGAGGACGTCCGCGGCGTCTGCGGCGATGGCCTGCTTGAACTGACGCTCGTTGAATAGATTCTCACCCATCGCGATTGGGACGTCGATGCGCGCCCGCAGGTCAGCGTGGCCGGCCATGTCGCCCTTGTCGAGGGGTTCTTCGAGCCAGTCGAGGGGCACGTCACCGAGGTGACGCGCGAACCGCCGGGCTTCCGGGACGGTGAAGGCGCAGTTTGCGTCCACCATCAGGTCCATGTCGTCAGGGAGGGCTTCGCGGACGGCGCGAATCCGCGCGGCATCCGCAGCGTGCCCACGGCCGATTTTCATCTTCATGCCGGCGAAGCCGCGTTCGGCCGTTTCGTGGGCGTTTTCGACGAGTTCCGCTTTCTCGAAGTGGAGCCACCCGCCGTGGGTCTGGTAGGCCGGCACGCGCCCACGCTGGCCGCCGATGAGTTCGTACAGCGGCGCGTCACATCGTCGTCCGAGGGCGTCCCACAGCGCGATGTCCACGGCGGAGATGGCGAGTTCGGAGATACCCTCGCGCCCGACGTAGGTCGTCGCCGCTCTGCATCGGTCGCGGGCGACGCGCGGGGCGGCGGGACCGCCCACCAGTACCGGTTCGAGCGTCGATTCGACGAACGTTTTGATTGCCGCCCCGCCTTCACCGATGGTGTAGGTGAAGCCGAGGCCCTCCGTTCCATCTTCGAGTTCGACTTCGACGACGACGAGTTCGAGTTCGTCGAACGATTGGGTGGCGTCGGCGAGTGCCTCTTCGTTGGGCACGCCGTACAGTGCAGTCGTGACTGCGGCTACGCGAGTCATACCTTTCCGTTCGTAATTCGCCCTCTTCAATCTCCGTGTCGCGGTAGCACGCCCCTCAATCGACCCGGTACGTGGCGAGTGCAGACTCGTCGAGTTCGACGCCGAGGCCGGGGCGGTCCGGAATCGAGACGTGCCCGTCGCTCGCGACGAACGGCGAGACGGCGAGTTCCTCGCGAAGCGGGTTCGCAGAGCGGTCGAATTCCAGCCACGGCCGACCTTCGACGGTTGCGACGAGTTGCAGACTCGCGCCGATTGCCACCGCCGTCCCCCAGACGTGTGGAACGACGGCGACGCCGTTGTCGCGCCCCCGGGTGGCGATGCGTCGGGCCGGCGTGAGTCCGCCGACGATGCAGACGTCGGGTTGTGCGAAGTCGAGCGCGTCCATGGCGTACAGACGGTCGAACTCGCTCGGCGTGTGACACTCGCCGCCAGCGATTGGGACGTCGAGGGTCTCGCGCAGGGAGGCGTATCCGTCCATGTCCTCTGGCGGGACTGGTTCCTCGAACCAGTAGACGCCTTCTGCTTCGAGCGCACCCCCGACTCGGCGGGCGGTCTTGCGGTCATATGCGTAGTTCGCATCGACCATTATCGTCGTCTCGTCACCCACCGCGTCCCTGACGCGGCGAACGAGTTCGATGTCTTCGTCGGGTCCGTAGCCGCACAGTTCGAGGCCGACTTTCAACTTGATAGCGCCAAATGCCTCCGCGTTCGCCACCGCCTCCTCGCAGATGGCCTCGTACTGCGCCTCGATTCCCTCGACCGGTTTGAAGTAGTGGCCGGTTGCGTACGGGCGGATTCGCTCGCGCCGCCGCCCACCAAGCAGCGCAGAAACCGGCTGGTCGAGGAGTTTGCCCGCGAGGTCCCAGAGCGCGATGTCGAGTCCGCTAATCGCCGGCAGTGGGACGATAGTCTGGTACGTGGCTCGGCCCACGTCGTACAATCGGTCGTAGAGTCGCTCGACGTGGAGTGGATTCTCGCCAAGAATATGCGGGGCAAGGACCTCCTCTACGACTTCTCCGGTTCCGGCGACGGGCCCCCAGCACTCACCCCACCCGACCGTGCCGTCGCTCGCTTCAATCCTGACGAGCGTCGCGGTGCGCGTCTCGACCCACGATTGCGAGTAGCCAAACGGTTCGTCGAGCGGCGCTTCGACGCCGATGGTCTCGACATGCTCGATGGTAACGTCTTGCATACATCAGACTCTCAGTGCAGGCTCATAGTAGTACGTAAAAACCCCATCATCCGTATCCTACTCGTTACTTCCCTTCACTCCCCCAGGCGTAGGCCGACCAGCCACCGTCTGCGGTGAGCACCTCGCCGGTCACGAAGTTGTTCTGGGCGGCGAGAAACAGCACGCAGTTGGCCATCTCCTCGGTCGACCCGTACCGCCCGAGTGGCGTCCGGTTCTGGATGTCCTGGTCCGTGTAGCCCGCGGATGCCTGGGACTGGTCGGTGATGGCCGTCCGGATGTACCCGGGTGCGAGGGCGTTCACGTGGATGTCGTGTTCTGCCCATTCGACGGCGAGCGTTCGCGTCATGTTGTCGACGCCGCCCTTCGCCGCACAGTAGGGTGTTCGGCGGTCGAGCCCCATCGAACCCATCATGCTGGAGACGTTGACGATGGCCCCGCCGTCGCCCTGTTCGATGAGTTGGCGACCCGCCGCCTGCGACCCGTAGAAGACCCCCGAGAGGTCCACGTCGATGACCTTCTGCCAGTCGGCCGGGTCCATTTCCTCTGCTGGGCCGATGATGGTCATCCCCGCGTTGTTCACCATCACGTCGAGCCGACCGAACCGCTCTACCGTCGCGTCAACGAGTGCGGCGACGGAATCGGGGTCCGACACGTCCGTCTCGACTGGGAGTGCCGTGCCGCCCGCCGCCTCGATCTCCTCCGACGTTTCAGCTGCTCGCTCGTACGACCGAGAGTTCGTCACGACGTTTGCGCCCTCTGCTGCGAACTTCATCGCGATTGCCTTGCCGATACCTTTGCTCGAACCCGTGACTATTGCTGTCTGGCCGTCGAATTGACCGCTCATGTCTAGGTTTGTGCTCTCACTCCGGGGTAATAGTCCCTTGCCATGGGGCAGTCTTCCGGCGCGAAACCGCTCGATTTCGGGTAAGCTTTAGGAGGGGTGCGTGAGTGTGTCACATATGGACGTAGTCTCACGAAGCGACTGCGACGCACCGGAAGTAATCGACGGCGTGCACCTGGCGCAACTGGCGGCAGGCGACCGGATGAGCGTCCAGCACTTCACCATCGACCCCGGCGCGTACGTGGACGACCACAGTCACGAACACGAACAGGCGGGTTTCCTCCAACAGGGCCAACTCACCTTTATCATCGACGACACCGAGTACACCCTCGAAGCGGGCGACTCGTTCGCCATTCCCGGCGACGTGGTCCACGCGGCGGAGAACCGCGGCGACGAACCGGCTGTCGGCGTGGAAATATTCAGCCCACCGCGGCTGAACCCGCCGTGGGCGAGCGAATAGGAGCCCGCTTTTTTCGACTTATTCGAACGCGCTTGCCGTGAACCCACCGTCGATAGTGACGATTTCGCCGGTCGTGTAGCCCGCCGCGTCGCTCGCGAGATAGATGGCGGCCCCGACGAGGTCTTCGGGCTGCCCGATGCGCGGGATGACCGCCCGCTCTGTCACCTCGCGGTACCGCTCTGAGCCTTCGTGGTAGGCGTCTGCAGTCTGTGGCGTCTCGATGAACCCCGGGCGGATGGCGTTGACCCGGATGTCCGGCGCGAGTTCCTTCGCCGCTGCTTTGGTGAACGAGTCGATGCCGCCCTTCGCCGTCGAGTAGGCGATGAGGTCTTTGATGGTAACCACCGAGGAGAGCGACGCGATGTTGATGATATTTCCGGCGTCCATTCGTCGGGCGAACACCTGCGAGGCGCGGTAGACGCCGTTCAGCTGGATGTCGAGGACGTGTGCCCATTCCTCCTCCGAAACGTCGAGCACGGACTTCCGGGCGATGGCGCTCGGGGAGTTCACGAGAATGTCTGCGCCGCCGAACTCGTCCTCGACGGCGTCGTAGAGAGTTTCGAGCGATTCCCGGTCACTCACGTCGCAGGTGACTTCGAGCGTCTTCGCCCCCTGGTCGCGAATCTCCCCAGCGACGCGTTCTACTTTCTCCTGGGTACGACTCGTCGCCACGACGTTCGCGCCCTCTGCGGCGTATCCAAGTGCGATGCCCCGTCCGATACCGCTCGTTCCGCCGATGACGACTGCCGTCTTGTCTCGGACGGAGACCGGCGTGTGCGTGTATGTTTCAGACATACTCTACGTTGCTGAGACGAGGACCATAGCTCTTTCCGACCAGTCGAATCCTTCCGATTCACACGCCGGGTATTCGAATGAAGCAGCGGAATCTGTGTCCTGTGCGAACATTTAACAAGCTTCGTCGCGCACCTTATCCATGGAAATTACAGACGTAGAGACCTATACGCTCCATCTTCCTATCGACCGTGTCGTTGGTGACTCGCGACTCAGCGTCACCGATATGTACGTCGTGGTCGTGGAACTTGCCACTGATGCAGGGTATACGGGAACTGGGTGGATGAACTCACTTGGATACGCGCCCGACTTACTCGAACGGTTCGTCGAGTCGCAGTTCGCGGACCTTCTCGTCGGCGAAGACCCCTTCGCCACCGAGGCGATTCGAAAAAAGCTCCGTGCACAAACGGTCTACTACGGCGAACTCGGTATCTCCGCGTGGCCGAGGGCGGCCATCGACGTCGCCTGCTGGGACATCAAGGCACAGGCCGCCGGGCAGCCGTTGTACAAACTCCTCGGCGGAGAGGAAGACAGAGTCCGGGCGTACGCTTCGAGTATGGACGCCCACCACGACCTCGACGAATTGGCCGACCTCCATGGCGGATTTGCGGAGCAGGGATTTACCGCTTTCAAGACAAAAGTCGGGGACAAATCGCCGGCAGAGGAGGCAAGGCGTATCGCGGAAGTCCGCGAGGCGGTCGGGCCGGCTGCCCAAATCTTCGTCGACGCGAATCAGGCGTGGACCGTTTCGGAGGCAATTCGAACCATCGACGCGATGGCCGCCCATGGGCTCGACTGGGTCGAAGAACCAATCTCCGAGTTCGACCTCGCGGGCCATCGACGAGTGGTGGAGGCAACGGAACCACCGCTCGCCACCGGGGAGATGATAAACCGACCCGAGCAGTTTCGCTATCTGCTCGACAGCGGCGGGATGGAAATTGCCCAACCCGACCTCGTCCGCGGCGGTGGCGTCACGGGTCAGATGGCAATCGCGAACCTCGCCGCCACCTACGACGTCCCTGTCGCAACCCACTTCTACTATACCATCAGTTCCCACATCGTGAGCGCAGCGCAGACGGGCTTCATCGTCGAATACATTCCTGAGTACGACGTCGGCCCGGTGCTCGACCCCACTCCCGTCGTCGAAGACGGCCACGTCGTCCTCCCGGATACGCCAGGTCACGGCTACCGTATCGACCCAGCAGAGAAAGAGGCACGACTGGTTTCGTTCGACTGAGGGGCGGGCGCGTTTTGGTCGCGTCTGTCCGACCGGTAAAGCCTTGACACATGCTCACAAATCACTCGGCTGATGGCAGCTACAGAGACGACGATTTACCACGATGCAGACGCGACGCTATCGACTCTCGACGAGCGGGCGGTGGCGATAATCGGCTATGGCAACCAGGGGCGTTCGCAGGCGCTCAACCTGCGCGATTCCGGTGTCGAAGTGGTCGTCGGCAATCGGTCTGACGATTACCGAGAAACCGTCGAAGAGGATGGATTCGAATCCCTCAGCATTCCCGAAGCGGCGGCCGCGGGCGACATCGTGTGCCTGCTCATCCCCGACGAAGTCGCGCCAGCGGTGTACGACGAACACATCCATCCGAATCTGGAGGAGGGTGACGTTCTCTACTTCTCTCACGGCTACAACATCACCTTCGACCTTATCCAACCACCGGAGACGGTGGACGTGGTGCTGGTCGCACCGCGGATGGCCGGCCCGTCTGTGCGCACCCTGTACGAGGCGGGCAAGAGTTTCCCGAGCATCATGGCGGTCGAACAGGACGCCTCCGGCGAGGCGACGGCTATCGCGCTGGCGCTCGCGAAGGGTATCGGTTCGACGCAGGCGGGCGTCGTCGAGGGCACCTTCGACATGGAAACGAAGGTGGACTTGCTCTCAGAGCAGGCGCTCGTGCCGATGATGATGGGCGCGTTCCAGGCGAAGTTCGAAGTCGAGCGCGCCCACGGCATCCCCGAGGAGATCATCATGTCCGAACTCTACCTCTCGACCGAACTCGCGGAAATCTTCGAGTTGATGGCCGCAGAAGGGTTCCTCGGACAGTTGCCGTACCACTCACCGACGAGCCAGTACGGTCAACTCTCGCGGGCCGACGAGTTCGTCGCTGAGTACGTCGAACCGCTCAAGGAGTTCACCGAGGAGCAACTCCGGAACATCGACAACGGGTCGTTCGTACGCGAATGGAGCGCAGAGCAGTCACTCGACCATCCGGGGCTCAAACGCCTCTACAAGAAACAGCGCAACTCCGACTTCGTCCAGGCCGAACAGCGAACCATCGAGAAACTGTTCGACCACGACGAGGACTAACCGAGGCCACCCGGCTTATTCGTCGTTGGCTGGTCTGCCGTCGTCCAGAGCCGGTGGTGCGCCGACGATGAGCCAGACGTGTTCGCCCTCGGTGTCGTTCAACACCTGGCGGCGCGTCTCCGGCGGAATGCGAACGGCCGTCCCCTCGGGCACGTCGTGGAGTTCGTCTTCGATTTTCATCCGGCCCGGCCCGGAGAGAACGTAGTAGAACTCCTCCTGTTCTGTCTGCCGGTGATAGCTCATCGCGTCCCCCGGCGAGAGGTACCACACCTTCGGTCGCATCTCCGTGCAACCGAGTTCGCTGACCAGATCGACGTGGTCGGTCCCGGAACTCGCGGAAGGCTTCGGTTCTACGTCGGCTACGAGCGTCATCGAGTAGTCGCCTGTCATACCTTCACATGCGAGAGGGAGGTGATAAATGTCGGGGCTGGTGTGGCGTGCGACCTCCGATGCAATTTTCAGAGGATGGGATCTGCGGCCAGCCCCGTGTCCAGTTCTCGGTCGATTTCGAGCAGGCGATTGTACTTCGCGAGCCGCTCTGACCGGGCGAGCGAGCCGATTTTTATCTGGCCGGCGTCGAGACCGACTGCCAGGTCAGCGATGGTGGTGTCGCTCGTCTCGCCAGACCGCGCCGAAACGACCGTCGCGAGGCCGACGTCTCGGGCCGTGGCCACAGCCTCGCGGGCACGGGTGATGGTTCCGGCTTGATTCGGTTTTACCAAAACCGCGTTCGCCGCTCCAGTCTCGATAGCCCGCTCGATTCGCGCCGCGTCGGTGACGAGCAGGTCGTCGCCGAGCAGCTGCACCCCGTCAAGGCGGGTTGCGAGGCGCTGCCACCCGGCCCAGTCGTCCTCCGCCAGCGGGTCCTCGACGGAAACGAGCGGGTAGCGGTCAGCCCACGAGGCGACGAGGTCGGTCAGTTCGTCGCGGTCGAGCGTTCGCCCCACACTCGACAGTTCGTAGGTTTCGCTCTCGGCGTCGTAGAAGTGGCTCGCGGCGACGTCGACGGCGAATGCCACGTCGTCTCGGTGTGGTTCGAATCCGGCGTCGCGAACGCTGCGTTCGAGCAGGTCGAAGGCGTCGTCGATGCGGTCGAGTGGCGGTGCGTACCCACCTTCGTCGGCGACGAGCGGGCGGTGGCCGTCTGCCTCGATTCGTGCACGGACGGCGTCTCTGACCGCCCATGCGGTTTCGAGTGCTTCCCGGTAGGTGGTCGCTCCGCGGGGCACGACGAGGAAGTCTTGAATCTCAACGCCGCCCCGGGCGTGGAGGCCGCCGCTAAGGATGTTCACCATGGGGCGGGGGAGTCGTCCCGGAGTCTCTGTTGCGAGGGTTTCGTACAGCGGTTCGTCGCGGACGTTGCTCGCGAGGTGTACAATCGCACCAGAGACGCCGAGAACGGCGTTGCCGCCGAGTCGCGAGAGATTGTCCGTCCCGTCGCAGTCCTCGATTCTCGCGTCGATTGCACGTTGGTCGGTCGGGTCTGCGCCGACCAGTTCCGGTGCGAGTTCCTGCCGGACGGCGCGAACCGCCTCACGGACGCCCCTCCCGTCGTACCGTCCCTCACCATCTCTGCGTTCGAGCACCTCGTGCGCCCCCGTGCTCGCTCCGGACGGAACCGTGAACACGCCGCGTTCTGACGCCGTGTGGGCGGCGACGCGCACGGTCGGGTTTCCTCGCGAGTCGAGCACTTCCCACGCGTCTACGTCGGTAATCATCGCGCTTCCTCCCGGACGAGTTCGACGAATGCCGGGACGCGCTCTACCGGTTCACGTAACGCCCGCGTGGCGATACGCCGGAGGGTGGCCTCCGTCTCCACGTCCGTGTACTCGACCGGTGACTTCCCGTCCACCCGGGCGAGCATGAGCACCGCGAGTTCCGCTGTCGTGTCGCGTTCCACGTCCCACCCCGCCGCGTCGGTGTAGGCCTCCCAGAAGGCGAGTGCGGCGTCGAGAAACTCCTCACGGTGGGAGGCGACGTGGACGGCCTTGATACAGAGGTGGTTGAGCATGAATCCGGTGTCGAAGGCGGGGTCACCCCAGTGGGCTACTTCGAAATCGAGGACCCAGAGCGCGTCCGTACCCGGGTTGACGAGGACGTTTTTCGGACTGAAGTCGCCGTGGACGAGCGTCCGGTCTGCGGCGAGGACGCGTTCTGCCTCCGCCAGAATCGGCGCTTCGAGTTCTGGATGGTGCTTCGCCGTCGTCCGGTGGTAGGGGTCCACCCGTAACTGGTCGAACGGCGTCTTATCCGCGAACCGTTCGCGGATGTCTGGTCGGCCCGCAGCGACGCGGTGGGCCGTTCCGAGAAACTGACCGAGGCGGTGCGCGACGCTCGCGTCCACCGTCCCTGCGAGCAGGTCGGTTTTCCACATCGTCGCCCCGTCGGGGGCGCAGTCGATGACGATGATGTGGTCGTCGTGACTCTCTGTGGCGACTCCCGGGACGCGAAGGCCAGCGACTGTACCGTCGGCGAGAATCGAGTCGTAGGCGCGAGCGGCGGCCGCCTCGTTGTGCACCCGAGAGACATCTGCGGGCCAGTCGTCCTCCACCGCGAGGTTTGGATGGGGTTGTTTCAGGACGTAGGCCTCATCCCCTGCTTCGACCTTGACGACGGCGTTCGAGACGCCGCCGCCGAGCGATTCTGCCGTCGCGTCTTCGCCGTCAGTGAGCACGTCGTGTCGTCGCAGGTACGCCACCGCCGTCTCCGGGGAAAGCGTCGTTCGCTCGCTCGAAGGGTGGTCTTCAGCCATCGGTCCGGTGGGAGCCTCGTTCTGTTCGCATGTGTGGTCAGTGCTAGCTATCGAACCCCGATTACTTTACTGTACGAGGTGACCGGCTTGGTCCGTGTTACCAAGAGAAAGTATCATAGTCATCCAGTGAGTCGGTGACCTCATGGATACAGAGTTCGCGGCAGCGCTCCGGAGCGGTGAGAACCTCGTCGCCAACTGGCTCTCGATTGGGCACCCGAAGGTCGCAGAGATAAACGGCCTCATCGACTTCGACTTCGTCGTCATCGACATCGAGCACACGTCCAACAGCTTAGAGACAGTGGAGAATCTCGTCCGGTCGGTCGATTACGGCAGTTCGCCCGCGGCCATCGTCAGGGTTCCGTGGAACGACCCGGTCGAGATAAAGCGCGTCCTCGATATCGGCGTGGCGGGCGTCATGGTCCCGATGGTCGAGACAGCGGAGGAGGCTCGCGCCGCCGTCGAGGCGATGCGCTACCCACCGGAGGGGATTCGTGGACTCGCCGGGGGACGCGCCTCGGCGTACGGCACAAAGTTCGACGAGTACGTCTCGAAGGCGAACGACGAACTGGTCACCATCATCCAGATCGAGACGAAGAAAGCCGTCGAGAACGCCGCGGAAATCGCCGCCGTCGAGGGCGTAGACGCGCTCTTCGTTGGTCCATCCGACCTCTCTGCGTCGCTCGGTGTGGTCGGTCAGTGGGGCGACCAGAAGGTGCTCGACGCGATGAATCACGTCCTTTCGGTTGCCGGGGACGAAGATGTCCCCGTCGGGTCGTTGGCCGTCAGTGAAGAAGACGTAGACCGGTGGATGGAACTCGGCTTCGACTGGCTCATCGTCGGAACGGACACCCGCTACCTCCTGCAAGGCGGGCAGGCGATGAAGGATGCCTTCGATTCGGCGCTCGACACCCGTGACGCCGAACTCCCCGCAGAGGACTGAGACGCGGCAATCACCGTTCTGAAAACCGCCCACTGCGGCCGGTTTCGAGACAGCCGATGACACGGTCACATTTATCACAGGGGTGCCCCAAGAGTGGCCATGGAACGCGGACGCGACGAGATCGGGTATGCCGCCGTCGAAAGTGGCGAGTGGACGATTCGCGACGAGGAGGCGCGCAGATACGTCCAGTTAGCGACGAGGGGGGTCGAATCGCTCGTTCGCTCGACACTCGGCCCGCTCGGCATGGAAAAACAGATTCGCACGAAGAATCTCCAGGACGAACCCGAGACGGTCCAGACCGCAGACGCGAGTCAGATTCTCGACGCCGTCGAACGCGGCGAGGGGTTCAACCATCCCGTCGCCGCATTGTTCGTCGATGCCATCGATTCGATGCAGACGGGGCTCGCAGACGGGTCGACGACGGCCATCGTGCTCACCGCGGCGCTCGTGGACAACGGTCTCGACCGCATTGAGGAGGGACTCCACCCCGGGAACGTCGTCATCGGGTATGCCATGGCCGCCGCCCGCGCCGGCGAGGTGCTCGACGAACTGGCCCGCGAGGTCACGGTCGAAAACACAGCCCGCCTTCGACAGGTCGCCGCGACGTCGATGACGAGCGACCTCGACGCGGAAACACGCGAGACGTACGCGAGTCGGGTGGTAGAAGCGGTGCAGGCGCTCTCTCGGGCGACGGACGGCGAGTGGTTGGACACGGACGACGTGAAACTGCTCAGTGCGCCCCCCGGTGAGGGTGGTTTCTACGAGGGACTCATCGTCCGGCGGTTCCCTGGCCCACTCCACGAGTCAGACCGGGCGAAGACCGAGTTCGACTGGTCGCTGCTCGACCCCGTCGAGGATGCGACGGTGGCGCTCATCGACCGAGAAATCGACTTCGAGCGAACCGGCGCCACCTTCGGGGAGGGGAAGGAGTCGGGAGTCACTGTCGAGACGCTCGAACAGTTGGAGACGTACACGCAGGAACTCGACGCGCATCTCGACGGCGTCGCCGCGCAGGTTGCCAGCCTCGGTGTGGACGTGCTCGTCTCCCAGCCGGCGGTCGACGACCGGATTCGCACCGCCCTCGATCGACACGGCGTCGCCGTCGTGGACGAAGTCGAGTACCCGCTCTCCGACGTGTACCGTCTCGCGCGGGCATGCGACGCAACCGTCGTCGGCGACCTCACGGACCTCACGCCGGACCGGCTCGGGACCGTCCCACAGGTAACTGAACGCCGGGTTGGCGACGAGAAGTGGACCTTCTTCGAGGGGTGTGACGGTGGCGTCTTCACGCTCGTCGTGGACGTGGAGACGGAGACGGCCCGTACCCAGCACGAACGCGTACTGGCGGACGCCCTCGAAGTGACGGCGCTTGCGGTGATGGACGCACAGGTGCTTCCCGGTGCGGGCGCACCAGCGATGGCGGTGGCGCAGGAATTGCGCGAGTACGCGCCGACCATCCCCGACGTCGAGCAACTCGCCGTCGAAGCGTTCGCGGAGGCGCTGGAACAGGTGCCCGTCGCGCTCGCGGAGAACGCGGGGGCAGACCCCATCGACGCGCTGGCCGCGCTCCGCGTCGCCCACTCGACCGCAGAAACCCAGCCCGCATCGGTCGGCCTCGCGGCGGACGGTACGACGACCGATGCGTGGGCCGACGGTATCGTCGAGCCTCGTCGGGTGTTCTCACAGGCAATCGAAACGGCGAACACCGTGGCAGAGGAGTTGGTCACGCTCGACGCCGTCCTGTATCCGAACGTCGATTTGGAGACGTACACCCCACGCCCGGAACGGGACTAATCTGTATCCCTAACATTCGTCGGGACCCGAACCTCTTTGTGAGTCGCTAGCAACCGTCTCGGTGTATGCAACAGTCGAAGTACCGACAGTTAGTGGCAGATATGACCGGCGGGCAGGGGTGGCGCGACCTCCGCGAGTCGGGCCAGCGACGCGCTGCCGAACGAGACGTGCAAATCACGGGTATCGAGTGTGTCGTGGTCGAGGGGAACTTCCCGTGGAACCTCATCAAGGTCGAAACCGATTCGGACGTGTACGGCATCGGGGAGGCGTTTCCCGGTCCGGCAGGCGAGTACGTCGAGTTTCTCAAACCCGGGCTGGTCGGGCAAAATCCACTCGACGTAGACCGACTCGTCGAACACATGACCCAGCTCGTCTCGGGACTCGGCGGGTCGCTCGGCTACTCACAGGCGGCGGTGAGCGGCATCGAAATCGCCCTCTGGGACATCGCTGGCAAGGTCACCGGGCTCCCGGTGTACCAGTTGCTCGGCGGAAAGTACCGCGACGAGGTGGAGATTTACGCAGACTGCCACGCGGGTGAGAATCTCGCGGAGGCGACGGACGCAGACCCCCGGGAAATCTACTCGCCCGAGTCGTACGCCAGCGTCGCCCGCGAGGTCGTAGACGAGGGCTTCGACGCGCTCAAGTTCGACCTCGACGTGAAAATCGAGGATGCAGACACGGCAACTCGACGACTCTCGAACGACGCCATCCAGCACAAAATCGACATTGTGGAGGCCGTGCGCGAGGAGATTGGCACCGACCCGACGCTCGGATTCGACCTACACTGGAACTTCTCGACGGAGACGGCGGTGAAAATCGCACGCGGCGTCGAACCGTTCGACCTCGACTGGATCGAAGACCCGGTTCCACCGGAGAACGTGGACGCCCATCTGAAGGTCACCGACGGGACGCAGACACCAATTCTCGCCGGCGAGAACCTCACTCGCGTCGAAGGGTTCGTCCCGTTCGTCACCGAACAGGCGGTGGACATCATCGCCCCGGACATCCAGAAGTGTGGCGGCCTGCTCGAATTCCGGAAAATTGCGACGCTCGCAGACGCCTTCGACATTCCGGTCGCCCCACACAACATCTCGAGTCCGGTCGGGACCATCGCGAGCGTCCACACCTGCGCGACGGTTCCAAATGCCTTCGCACTCGAATGGCACGCCCGTGAGGTCGAGTGGTGGGACGACATGCACACTGGCGGCCCGCTCATCGAAGACGGCGTCATCGAAGTGCCCGAAAAACCGGGCCTCGGTATCGAACTCGACCCCGACGCCATCGAACCGCATCTGGCTCCGGGGCAGGAACTGTTCGACCTCGCCTGAGTCAGTAGGCGTTTTCGAAGATTTCGACCACGTCCTCCCGGGTGAGTGACCGGGGGTTGCGGTCGATGTTGTGTTTCGAGTATTCGAAACAGGTGTCCGCGAAGTCCGTAAACTCTTCGCGGTCGATTTCGCCGAGGTCGCGGATTTGGGTCGGAATCCCGATGTCCTCGTTGAGCGCGAAGACGGCGTCGACGCTCTTTTTCGCCATGTCCAGCGTGGTGTCGCCGGATTCGCGTTCCTCGCCGAGCAGTCGTGCAATTTCGGCGTAGCGTTCCGGTTCTGCGGGCAGGTTGTACGCCATGACGTGCGGGAGCAAGACGGCGTTCGCGAGGCCGTGGCCGATACCGTACTCGATGCCGAGCGGGTAGGTCAGCGCGTGGACCGCCCCGAGGCCGGAGTTGACGAACGCCTGGCCCGCAATCGTCGCGGCGAAACTCACGTTGTATCGCGCTTCGTCGTTGTTCGGCCCCTGGTGGACTGCGGCCCGAAGGTTGTTCCCGAGCAACTCGATTGCCTGTCGGGCGAGGCCGTCTGAGTACGGCGTTCGAAGCATGGTGACGTAGGCTTCGATGGCGTGGGTGAGCGCGTCCATCCCCGTCGCGGCCGCCACGGGTTTCGGCAGGGATTCGGTGAGCGCGGGGTCCACGATTGCGAGGTCGGCGAACAGGTGTTCGGAGTAGACGACGACCTTGTTCCCGCCGTCCTGGGCGTCGGAGAAGACGCCGATGTGAGTGACTTCACTGCCCGTGCCCGCGGTAGTGGGAAGGAGGACGAGCGGGAGGCCCTTCCCCGGGACGTTCCCCATCCCGACGACGCTCCTGATGGGCACGTCGTGGACGGCGAGCGCGGCGGCGACCTTCGCCGTGTCCATGCTGCTCCCGCCACCCACGCCCAGCACGAGGTCGAAATCGTCTTCGGCGAGGACGGAAACCACGTCCTCGACCATCGAGAGTTTCGGTTCCGGTTTCACGCCGTCGTAGGTGGACACCGTCACGTCGGCGCGTTCGAGCGCGGTAACGACGGGTTCGACGACGCCCGCCGCGACGATGTCCTCGTCGGTGACGACCAGTGCCCGTTCTACCTCCTCCGTCGTGGCGAACTCGACCAGTTCCTCGGTCGCCCCGACGCCGTACCTGATGGCTGCGGGCGAGTGGATGCTGTACGTCTCGGTGATGGTGCTGACCCCGTCTGTCATACGTGGACACACCCGGCAAATCGCCTTATAGCCTTGGACAGCGGAAAGTTCCCACGGCACAGACTGGTCGATTCTCAAGCACCCGTCACCCCACTCATCCGACGTGAGACTCAAGTGCGGGGACGGCGAAGCTCAGGCAATGCTCGCAACCCGGTACGACGCGTTTTGCTTCGACCTCGATGGCGTGGTGTACGTCGGTGACGAACCCGTCCGCGGAGCAGTCGAGTCCATCGCTCGCCTCCGTGAATGTGACACGCCAGTCAGGTTCGTCACCAACAACTCCCGGTCGACTCGCGAGGAAATCGCAGCGCGACTCCGCGACTTGGGCGTTGAGGCGTCTACAGACGAGGTGTTCACCGCCGCCTCGGCGACGGCGCAGTATCTGCAGGCTGAAGGCGTTGAGTCAGCCTACGTTCTCGCCCCGGAGGGATTCAAAACGGAAATTCGGCGGGTGGGAATCGCCGTCACGGATGCACCCGCAGACGCCGTCGTCGTCGGCCTCGACCGCACCGTCACCTACGACGACATCGCGCAAGCAGCGAGACAGATTCTCGACCACGACGCGCGATTCGTTGCCGCGAACGAAGACGGAAGCTACCCGACGCCTCGCGGCCTCGAACCGGGGACCGGCGCGCTCGTCGCGGCGATTCGAGCGACCGTCGGGAGGGATCCCGTGGTGGTCGGTAAACCACACGCGACATTGTTCGAACAGGCACTCTCGGGGCTCTCTGGGCAGATTGCGATGGTCGGCGACTCGCCCGATGCAGACATCGCGGGCGCACGTGCGGCCGGCATCGATGGTATCCTCGTGACCGCACACGCGAGGGAGACCGCGAACGGACCAGCCCCAGACGAGACTATCACCGACCTGCGGGCGCTGTTCGAGTGAGAGGGGGAAAGCGTTGCCGCGTATGCGTGGCCATGACAAGCAAACATTAACCCACTCCGGTCGAGTGTGACATGTATGGCTACAGAACCGACCGCTTCGTTCGAGACGTCGTTGCGGGCGCAGGGCACAACCCTCACGCAGACGACCAGTGACGAATTCGCCGATGCGGTGGCTGACGCAGTCGTCGAACCGGCTGTCGGCATCGATTTCGAAGACCCGGACCTCTCCTACGGTGACGCACCGGTTACGGTGGACCCGACGCCTGACGAACTGCTTGCTGCCGAGACCGGCGTCACGGGCGTTCGCCACGCCGTGGCCGCATACGGCACCCTCGCGGTTCCTTCAGACGAAAAGGGCTCTGAGGCGGTGAGCCTCTACCCGGAGAATCACGTCGCTGTCGTCAAGCAGAGCCAACTGCTTGAAGACGTGCCGACGCTCGTCGACCAACTCGCTGACGAGTTCGACGCGGGCGACGACAGCCTCGTCCTCGCCACGGGGCCGAGTGCGACCGGCGACATGGGCGCGCTCGTCTACGGCGTCCACGGGCCAAAGAACATCCACGTCATCGTCGTGAGTGACAAATGAGCGACGCACGACGCAAGGCGGAACACATCCGCCACCTGCTCGAAACCGAACGCGACACCATCCACGAAAACACGGTTCACATGAACCGCGAGCGGTACGACGCCATCGAGCGCTTCGACAGCTACGAGGCGGCTCGTACCGAAGCCCGCGCAATCAAGGAAGACGCCATCGCAAACCTGCCGGACCTCCTCGACCAGGTCAGAGAGAGCGTGGAGGCGAACGGCGGGACGGTCTACCTCGCAGACGACGACGAAGACGCGAACCGCTACATCGAGTCGGTCATGGACGAGAAAGACGCAGAGTCTCTCGTAAAGAGCAAGTCGATGACCACGGAAGAACTCGAACTCAACGACCACCTCGAAGCGGCCGGGTTCGAAGTGTTCGAGACGGACCTCGGCGAGTTCGTGATTCAGGTGGCTGGTGAGGCTCCCTCCCATCTCGTCGGTCCGTCGCTCCACAAATCGACGGCGGAAATCGCGGAGCTGTTCAACGGCCACTTCGACCTCGACGAACCGCTCGAAACCGCGGAGGAACTGACGAACTTCGCCCGGGACTACCTGCTCGACAAAATCGTCGAGGCCGACGTGGGCATGACCGGCGCGAACTTCGTTCTCGCGGAGAGCGGGAGCATCGTCATCGTCACGAACGAGGGGAACGCTCGCAAGTGTGCGGTCACGCCCGACACCCACGTCGCCGTGGCGGGCGTCGAAAAACTGCTCCCTTCCGTCGAACAACTCACTCCCTTCACAGAACTCATCGCTCGCGCGGCGACGGGACAGGACTTCCCGCAGTACATCTCGATGTTCTCGCCGCCGGTCGATTCGCCGGCACTCAATTTCGATTCCGACGCCCCACTCTCTGAAGCCGAGGGTGACCGCAACTTCCACCTCGTGCTGGTGGACAACGGCCGCCTCGACATGCGCGAAGACGACCAGTTGCGCGAGACGCTCTACTGCATCCGGTGTGGGGCCTGTGCGAACACCTGCGCGAACTTCCAGCACGTCGGCGGCCACGCCTTTGGCGGCGAGACCTACACCGGCGGCATCGCCACCGGCTGGGAAGCGGGCATCTACGGGACGGAGACCGCGGGCGAGTTCAACGACCTCTGTACCGGGTGTTCGCGGTGTGTGACCGCCTGCCCGGTGAAAATCGACATTCCGTGGATTAACACGGTCGTCCGCGACCGGGTCAATCGCGGCGAGGACACGGAACTCGACTGGCTCGTAGACGGCCTCACCCCCGACGAAGAGGAAGGTGGCATCGACCTGCAGAAACGCTTCTTCGGCAACTTCGAGACGGTCGCCAAACTCGGGAGCGCGACAGCCCCGCTCTCGAACTGGGTCGCACAGGCAGGTCCGGTCCGCGACCTAATGGAACGAACTGTGGGCATTGACAGTCGCCGCGACCTGCCTTCTTTCGAGCGCACGACCCTCAGAAAATGGTTCGACGCCCGAGGTGGGTCAGCGGTGGCCGACGCAGAGCGCGAAGCCGTGCTCTACGCGGACCCCTACACGAACTACGTGCAGGTCGAGCGCGGGAAAGCGGCGGTTCGAACTCTCGAAGCCCTCGGTGTTCGCGTCCACATTCCCGACGTGACCGAGAGCGGGCGTGCACCCCTCTCGCAGGGGATGATTTCGACGGCCGACGCCCGGGCGAGCGAAGTGTACGGTGCGCTCGTAGAACACGTCGACGCCGGGCGCGACGTGGTCGTCGTCGAACCGAGCGACCTCGCGATGTTCAGAAGCGAGTACGAGAAGTTGCTTCCCGAACGCTCCCACGAACGTCTCTCAGACGCGAGTTACGAGGTGTTCGAGTACGTCTACGGACTGCTCGAAAACGGCGCGGACCCAGAAGCACTCGCGGACGGGCGCGGGCGCGAAATCGCCTACCATAGCCACTGTCAGCAGCGCACCCTGGGGCTCGAAGCCTACACCGAGGCCGTGCTCAACGACCGCAACTTCGACGTCGTGACCTCGGACGCGGAGTGCTGTGGGATGGCCGGGTCGTTCGGTTACAAAACCGAATACTACGAACTCAGTATGGACGTCGGTGCGGATCTCCGTGACGAGTTCGCGGGCCACCACGACCGCGAGAAGGTCGCGAGTGGGACCTCGTGTCTCGAACAACTCGACGCCGTTTTCGACGACGGCACGCGCCACCCAATCGAACTCATCGCCCCCGACCGGTCGTAAGGGGGCCTTCCCTCACTCACCGACGCAAATAGTACCATGGAATCGACCGACAGAACACAATTCACGCGGGCGATTCGTGCACTCTCAGCGGACGGATTCGTCCAATTCGTCGCCGCGCTCTGGGAAGCACGCGGATGGGACACCACCGTTTCCGGTGTCTTCGTCACGGCGACGCAATCCGATTCTCGGGTCGTCATTCGCGTCGTGAGCAGCACGCTCGCCACCGCGTTCGCGCCCCTCATTAGCGATGAGGTAGACCTCGTCGTCGCGCGAACGCCGCTCGCCGTTGCCTTTCTCTCACGAACTCATCAGACCGAGACGGTGGTGTCTGAATCCGCCCTCGCAGAACGCTTCCTGTACGGCCTCTCCGGCCCGGACCGAGAGCAACTCTGGGAGGACCACCTCGAAGCAGGGCCACTCGGCCCGTCTCACTGGGAGCGGGTCGAAACGACGGGGGCAGCCCTCGGGCGTGTTCGCACCTCACTTACGGGCCGCCGTGCTCGTTCCCGACTCGCCGCGTTCGCCGTCGTCGTGGCCGTTGCGGCCCTCGTGACCCAGGCGGGAATCCTCTCGAACGTGCCTGTAATGGGTGGCAACCAGCCAGACTCGACGGCAACGGGAACGTCCATCTCGGCAACCCCAGTCGAACCGGCGGCCGCCGCGATTGCCTCCGACATTCCGTCGGCCTGTCCGCCGCCGCCGACCACGGCCCATCCGAAGACACTGCGTCCGCGGGTCGTGACCGGCGCGTCGGCGACGGGACTGGAGGGGTGGACGAGCGATTTCGAGATGAATCTCACATCGTACGACCCGAACGACTACACGAGCGGCGAAGCACCGGTCGTGACCCACGTCGTCGCCTACGAGACGCCCGCGAACCGAACCTACCGCGTCGATATCGACCGCTGGCAATCTGTCTCGCGGGCCGGTCAGGAACGCAATCAGACGGTCCAGGAGGGGGACGACGACATTCTGCGATGGGGTGCCTACACGGTACGTGTGCGGTCCCTCGATAACGCTTCGAGCGCCGACGCAGATATTCGCGAATTATTCGCGGCGGTCACGTCCCCGGACGGAACGAAACTCGGCGTGGTCTGCGTGGACGCGCTCACCGACCAATAATCAGAGATGGTCGAACAACTCTCGGTAGGAGTCACGGGCGGGGGTGAACACGTCGATGGCGACAGCGGGTTCCTCGCCGCCTTCGACGCCGTGTTTGTGCCCCGGCGGGACGTAGTAACCGTCGCCCTTCTCAACTTCGCGGGTCTCGTCGCCGGTGAACGTGAACGCGCCCTCCGCGACGTAGCCTGCCTGCTCGTGGGGGTGGTCGTGGATTCTGAGGGTCGCCCCCGGCGCGATGTCCACGCGGACGACCATCAGGTCGTCGCTGCTCACGAGTGGCCGCAGTTCGATTCCGTCGTCGGCCTCGTAGGCGTCCAGTACGTCCGCTGGCTGTACGGTCAGTGCCATGTCATCGCGTCACGGGCCAGCGCATAAGCCTTTGCGGTAGGTTGGGGGGTGGGCGACCGGAACCTTATATCATTGCTCACCGTCGTCTCAGCCATGCGAATCACTGACGTACGAGCGGTTCCGCTGTCGAACCGGATTCCGGAGGAAAAACGTCACCGAACCGACCTCGGGACGAAGGTCAAAACCGACACGACGCTCGTTTTCGTGGAGACGGACGACGGCCACCGGGGCGTCGGTGCGTCACTCGGCAATCCGCCGACGATTCAGTCCATCGTCGAACACGAACTCGCGCCGCTGCTGAAGGGCGAAGACCCGCTTTACACAGAACGCCTGTGGGAAAAGCTGTACAACGGGTCGCGATGGAAACCGTCGCTCGAACGCGGGTACTCTCAACCACGTGAGGACCGCCGGGGACTCACGCTCGAAGCGATTTCGGGGCTCGACATCGCCCTCTGGGACCTGAAGGGAAAGGCACTCGACCAGCCCATCTACCGCTTGCTCGGCGGGGTGCGTGACTCCATCCGAGGCTACGCGAGCGGTGGCTGGGCACCCGGCGAGGAAGCGGAAGCCGAGATGCGCGGCTACGCAGACCAGGGGTTCGACGCCGTGAAGATGCGCGTGGTCGGAAAGGACGGTTTCTCCATCGAGAACACCGTCCGCCGGGTCGAGGCCGCCCGGCGGGGCATCGGCGACGACGTGGAGCTGATGATTGACGCCCACGGGTCGCTCGACGTTTCGACCGCTATTCGCCTCGCCGACCGGCTCGAACCCTATGACCTCGCGTGGTTCGAAGAGCCGATTTCGCCCGACGACCACGCCGGCCTCGCGGAAGTGCGCCGGGCCACGACCATCCCCATTGCAACTGGCGAGCGCGAGTGGACGCGCTTTGACTTCCAGAGCCTCTTTGCACAGGGCGCGACGGACATCGCCCAGCCGGACGTTTCGCGGGCGGGTGGCATCACGGAAATCAAGCGCATCGCGGCGCTCGCCTCCGCGCACGGTCTCCGGGTCGCCCCCCACGCCTGGGGGAGCGGCGTCCTCGTCGCCGCGAGCATCCACCTCGCCATGGCGATTCCCAACTGCCACATCCTCGAAGTCGGGCAGGCCCACATGCCGCTCATGACCGACCTCTTCGAGGAGTCGTTCGACATCCGCGACGGGCGCGTTTACGCCCCCGACGAACCCGGCCTCGGCTTTACGCTCCGGGAGGACCTCATGGACCGTTTCGAGTACGAAGAAGGTCCGGAATACGTCTTCTGAGCAGGATAGTTACCGAAAGCGGCAGTTCTTTGTACTCACGTGTCAGTGACTCTCTCGCATGCAACTCGATACGATTAGTGCGTACAATCTCTCCTCGCCCATCGACCCGCCCCAGGACCGCCACTACGCCGGTGGGGTTCGCCGCCTGCTGAAGCGCGACGTGGTCCTCGTCGTCGTCGAAACCGCAGACGGAGAGCGCGGCGTCGCGACGGGTGGCGCGACGAGTTCGGCGATGCGTGAATACTTCGAAGGAGCCTCCCACAGCGACTTCGCGGGCGTCCTCGAAGACATGGTCGCCCCCGCGCTGACCGAGGGCCCGCTCTCCGGCCCCGCCGACGTTCGAGCGCGAATCGAAGACCTCGACCTCCCCGAGATGCTCGAATCGCAGGCGATTTCCGCCGTCGACATCGCGTACCACGACATCCTCGGCAAGCGACAAGGTGCGCCGATTTACGACCTGCTCGCGGACGGCGACGTCCGCACGGAACTTCCCTTGTATGCGAGCGCCGGGATGTACATGCCACCGGAGGGCTATGCAAAACAGGCCCGCGCAATCGCAGACCGCGGCTTTCGCGGGTATAAGTATCGCCCCGGTCTCGGATACGACGAGGACCTGCGAACCATCGAACTCATCCGGGAGGCAGTCGGCGACGACGTGGAAATCATGGTGGACGCCCACACCTGGTGGAAACTCGGCGATGCGTCCTACTCGTTCGACGAACTAGTCTCGCTCGTCCGCGAGATGGAGGCATTCGACCCGTATTGGCTCGAAGAACCCGTTCCCCCCGCCGACTACGACGCCTACCGCAGGCTTGCCGCCCAAGTTGACGTTCCCCTCGCGGGTGGCGAGAGCGAGGAATCTCCCGAGGGGTTGCTGGCCCTCGCAGACACCGATGCCGTTGGCTTCCTGCAGGGAGACGTTCGCCACCACCGCGGCTTTACCGGTTGCTGGGAAGTCGTCGAAGCGTGCCGAGACCGTGACGTGACCTTTCTCCCGCACAACTTCGGGACGCACCTCGGCCTCGTGGCGAACGCCCACCTCGCCGCCGCGATTCCCATGGCCGAACCGCTCGAATACCCCGTCTTCGGCGACGACGTGGCCGGGATGTACCCGTTCCCCCTCGCCGAGGACATCATTCAGGAGGACCTCGGAATCGAGGGCGGTCACTTCTCGCTCCCCGACGGCCCGGGCCTCGGCGTCACGGTCAACCTCGACGTGGTCGAGGAGTACCCACACATCGACGGCCCCTGGACCGAATTCCTCGACGCGTAACCTGTTACCGAGGAACGAGGTTTTATGCGACGCGCCACGCGACTCAGACTATGCAAGTCGATTCAGTAGCGGCAATACCGCTTTCGTATCCCCTCGAAGACGGACGTGCCTTCGGTCACGCCCGCGGCGTC
This sequence comes from Haladaptatus sp. QDMS2, assembly GCF_029338295.1. Lineage (NCBI taxonomy): Archaea > Methanobacteriati > Methanobacteriota > Halobacteria > Halobacteriales > Haladaptataceae > Haladaptatus > Haladaptatus sp. QDMS2. The sequence continues at coordinate 242,156 of NZ_CP119792.1, read as the reverse complement.
ATGGACACGCGAAGCGCGATGCTCGTCCGCGTCGAAACGACGACCGGCGAAGTGGGCTACGGCGAGGCGCTGGCTCCGCCACAGACGACCGCGACGGCCGTCGAAGAAGTTCTCGCACCGATGGTCGAAGGCGCGAGTCCATACGAGGTCGAAACCCTTACCGAGCGAACCCACCAGGAGGCCTACAATCTGGGTGGCGGCCCCATCCTCCAGAGCGCGGTGAGCGCGGTGGACATCGCGCTCTGGGACCTCATCGGCAAGGCGACGGGCGAACCCATCTACCGATTGCTCGGTGGCCAGCAGACCGAGGCGGTGACACCCTACGCCTCGACGATGTACATTACCGAGTGGGGCGAGGACCCGGCGGAACCAATCGAACGCGCCGTCGAAGAGGGGTTCACGGCTGCGAAACTCAAAATCGGCCGCAGCGTCGAAGACGACGTCGAGCGGGTGGCGACGGCCAGAGAACTCCTCGGTGACGACGCCCACCTGATGGTCGATTACAACGGCAATTATCGGCTCAAACAAGCCATTCAGTCCGCGAACGCCCTCGAACCCTACGACCTCACGTGGATAGAGGAGCCGGTGCCGCCCGAGGACTACACGGGCCTCCGGAAACTCACCGACCGGGTGGACGTGCCCGTCGCCACGGGCGAATCGCACTTCGGCCGGTTCGACTACAAACGCCTCATCGCCGACCACGGTGTGGACATCATCCAGCCAGACCTCGGGCGTGCCGGCGGCTTTTCAGAGTCGCGATTCCTGGCGAAGTGGGCCACCACCGAGAACGTTGCCGTGTACCCGCACGTCTGGAACGGGGCCGTCGGCGTGGCCGCCGCCCTTCAGTTCGCCGCGAGTTTGCCGTCCTATCCACACAACGAAAACGTGCCAGAACCGTTGCTGTTCGAGTTCGACCGGAGCCAGAACCCGCTGCGCGACGAACTCCTCGACGCGCCGCTCGACCCGACCGGCGGGTCGCTCGCCGTCCCGCAGGGGCCGGGGCTCGGCGTCTCGGTGAACGAGGACGCAGTCGAACGGTTTCGCACGGAATAGCAAAGACGAGGAAAATATTGTCACCACCCACGCGTCGATGCGGTGTGGCCACACACCTCACTGACGGAGTTAGACACCGATGACAGATACGATTCGCGTGCGGACAGCAACGCCTATCAGCCGCATCGCCCCAGAGATTTACGGTCATTTCGCGGAGCACCTCGGTCGCTGCATCTACGGCGGCCTCTGGGTAGGTGACGATGAGAACGTAGAGACGATTGACGGCGTTCGCGCCGACACGCTCTCGCTTCTCTCTTCTCTCGACCCGCCAGTATTGCGCTGGCCAGGCGGGTGTTTCGCAGACGACTACCACTGGGAGGACGGCATCGGTCCGCGGGAGGAGCGCCCGCGTCGCCGAAGTCTCTGGTGGGCGCAGGGGCGCGACGACAGCTGGGAGGAGTCGAATGCCTTCGGAACCGAGGAATTCCTCCGTGTCTGTCGCACCGTCGGGGCGGAACCCTACCTCGCCGCGAACGTCGGCTCGGGGTCTCCTGGCGAGGCAGTCGATTGGGTAGAGTACTGCAACCACGACGGCGACACCGAGTATGCACGAAAACGAGTCAAAAATGGTCACGAGGAACCCCACGACGTCAGGTACTGGGGCGTCGGTAACGAGAACTGGGGTTGTGGTGGTCGGTACGACCCGGATACCTACGCTCAGGAGTACCGTCGGTTCGCGAACTACCTGCGGGCGTTCGAACGGGTGCTCGGCGAACGGTCGCTCGAACTCGTCGCCTGCGGCGACAACGACCCAGACTGGAACCGACAGTTCATGCAGACGCTGGGCGAGAGCGGGGCGATCGCCGACATCGGTGGGTACGAACTGCTCGACCACATCTCCGTCCACCGGTACTACGAAGCTGGCGAAGACACCGACTTCACCGACGAACAGTACTTCCGACTTTTCGCGAGAGCGAAGGCCGTTGCTGACGACGTCGACCGCGCAGCGGCGGTACTCTCGTCGTTCGTCCCCGACGAGTCGGTCGGCATCATTGTAGACGAGTGGGGAGTCTGGCATCCGCAGGCGACCCCAGCAAACGGTCTCGAACAGGAACAGACGGTCCGCGACGCACTCACCGCGGCGGGCGTTCTGGACATGCTCAACGATCGGGCGGATGTGGTCTCGATGGCGAACATCGCACAGACGATAAACGTGCTCCAGTGTATGGTTCAGACCGACGAGGAGTCGGCGTGGGCGACGCCGACCTACCGAGTGTTCGACCTCTACCGTCCTCATATGGGCTCGAAAGCGCTTCGAACCGACGTGGAGACCGCGTCGCGCTCCGTCGTCGACGGCGACGAGACAACCGAGGTGGCACTGGTAAGTGCGTCCGCCTCCCGCGACGAGTCCGGGGTGTTCCTCACCCTCAGCAATCGCGACCTTGACGAGCGTACAGTCCAGATTGCGATGGACGGGAATGGAGAACAGACCGGTGTCGAGGCGAGGGTTCTCTTCGAGGGTCACGCGCCAGCGGCGCACACGACGGCGGCGAACGCCGCGGCGTTCGAATCGGAGTTGCTCGACGTAACCATAGAAGCAGACGGACGCGTCGGCGTGGACGCGCCGGCGTCGTCGGTCGTCGGAATTCAATTCGAGGGCTGAATCAGGCGTACATCGTGCCGGGGTCGAGGAGGTGTTCCTGTGCCACCTCGTCGTCGAGTTCGATGCCGAGGCCGGGCGTCTCTGGCACCTCGATGTAGCCGTCCTGAATGAGCGGTTCCTCACGGACGAGCAGGTCGTCCCACCAGTCCACTTCGAGAGCGTGGTATTCGAGTACGTCGAAGTTCGGCACGCTCGCGCCGAGGTGGACGCACGCCATCGTCCCGATGGGACTACAGACGTTGTGCGGCGAGAACGCGATGTAATTCTCCTCTGCGCGATTGGCGATTGCCTTCGACTCCGCGAGGCCGCCACAGGTGGATGGATCGGGCGTGATGATGTCGACGCCGAAGTCGTAGAGCAGATGCTTGAACTCGTGGACGCGGAAGCGATTTTCACCCGTCGCAATCGGCACCCGAGAGAAGCGCGTAATCTCGCGCTGGGCTTCCATGTTCTCCGGCGGAACCGGGTCTTCGAGCCACATCAGGTCGTATGGCTCTAACTTCTGGCAGATACGTTTTGCGCTGTCCATCGAGTAGTCCCAGTGGATGTCGAACGCGAGGTCGATGTCGTAGCCGATTTCGTCGCGGATGGCTTCGACGGTCTCTCGTTTGCGCTCGATAGCGGCGTTGCTCACCCGTCCGTTGTACGGATCGGGGTGGTTGTCGAACGGCTGGTCTAAGTCGAACTTGAGCGCAGAGAAGCCCATGTCGACGACGCGACCAGCCTCTTGAGCGTAGGCTTCGACCGAGTAGGCGTCGTCTGAGGCGGGCGAGTGGTAGCCGTGTTCGAGGGCGAACGCCTCGCCTGCGTGACAGTCACAGTAGATGCGCACCTCGTCACGGTATTTCCCGCCCAGCAACTGGTAGACTGGCACGCCGAGGACCTTTCCGGCGATGTCCCAGAGGGCGATTTCGATGCCGGTGGCGGCGGTCACGACTTTGCCGGTCGTCCCGCTGTGTCCCGAGGTTTCCTGGACCATCCGTCGGAACAGTCGTTCGACGTCGAGTGGGTTCTCCCCGATGAGAAATCGCTTCATGTACTCCATTATCTCGGGGACCCCACCGCCGCGGTAGGATTCGCCGATGCCGGTCACGCCGGCATCGGTGTGTACCTTCACGAGGTTCCACTCGAAGTTGCCTTTCACGATGCACGTCTCGATGTCCGTAATCTTCACGTCGCGTCCCGCTCCGCGGTTGGTCGCGTGGTTGGAAAAGTCTCGCATGCGTCTGGTTGACGTGTGACGCGAGGTCGCATAAACCCTCGCGTCGCTACATTTGTGGCCGTCAGATACGGAACCGTTCGAGCGCCTCGTGGTCGAGTTCGACGCCGTGACCGTTGCGGTCCGGTATTTCGAGCATCCCGTTTTTCGCCTCCATCGGGTGGACGAGCACGTCGTCGAACGCCTTCACGTCCGAGTCGCGGTAGAAGAACTCGGCCCACAGGCCGTTTTCGATGGCCCCAAGCAGGTGAACGTGGAGGTCCCAGTTGTAGTGGGGAGCCACTGGAATGTCACGGGCAGCGGCGGCGTGGGCGACGCGAAGCCACTCTGTGACGCCGCCGACGACGCTCACGTCAGGCTGGACGATTTCGACCGCTCCCGAGTCCATCAGATGCTCGAAGCCGTAGCGATTGAACTCGAGTTCACCCGCGGCGACCGGATACGGGAGCGCGTCGTTCACCTCGCTCATCAGGTCGATGCTGTCTGGCATCACCGGTTCCTCGATGAAGTACGGGTCGAATTCGGCGAAGGCGCGGCAGGCGCGCACCGCCTCCTGTTTGTTCTGCCACTTGCCGTTCGCGTCCATGAGCAGCGTTCGATGAGGGCCGATTGCCTCCCGAACCGTTCGCACGCGCTCTACCTCGTCGGCCAGCGATTCGCGGCCTACTTTCATCTTCACCACGTCGTGCCCGCGGTCGACGTAGGTTTCCATCTCCTCGCGGAGGCCGTCCAGTCCCTTCGTCTCGCGGTAGTACCCGCCGCTCGCGTACGCGGGAATCTTCTCCTTGCTCCCGCCGAGCAGTTTGTACAGCGGCATCCCCGCCGCCTTCGCCTTGATATCCCAGAGGGCGATGTCGATACACGAAATGGCCCGCAGCATCACGCCTTTCCGGCCAATCTGGACCGTCCCATCGAACATCTCCCGCCAGAGGCGTTCCGTATCTCGCGGGTCTTCGCCCATTATCATCGGGCCGAGGACGTCCGAGGCAGCGTCTGCGATGAGCTGTGCCCCGCCGTAGCCGAGGGAGTAGCCGAGACCTTCCGTTCCGTCTGCGGTTCTGACGTACACGATTGCGTGGTCCCGCTCTTCGACGACGCGTGTGGCGAATGCCACCGGCTCTTCTAAGGGGATAGAGACGGCAAACGTCTCGATTTCCGTGATTTCCATGCCACCTGTGTCCATACGGCACGGGATAAAAACAGTTTGGGTGAGACCAATTCAGACGGTGGTGTTCGCCGCCACGCGCAGGTCGTCGCGGACCGCGCGCACTCGTTCTGGGTCGTGGACCGTCCCGTTCGCGAGCCGGGCGGTGAGGGCCTCGGCGACCCGTCGTTCCGCCTCGTGGAGTTCCACCTCGATGGCGTCAGCTTCGGCTCGTTGCTTGGGGGTGGACGACCCAGATTCGACTTCTCCCAGGATGATTCTCACGTCCTGGCTCATCGCAAGCGCCTGTTCGCCGTTCTGTCGGACGTACTGTGAGTTATTGCGTTCCCAGGAAATTTCGACCGCCTCCTCGGAGATTGCATCGACCATGAACGAGGCCTTCGCGAGCCGGACTTCGGCGGCAGACGTCCCGGGGTCGAAATCCTCACGCGCGTCGTAGGAGACGAATACGCCCTTCTCTGCGGTGTTGTACGCCGCGAGCGGGTAGGCCGCCCCGAACACGCCGCTCGTGCCGACGACGAGCATGGCGACGAGACCGAGACTCAAGAACACCCGTGAGGACCCGCGCACCGGAATCGGCTGGAGGAACGGGTTGTTCGACTGGTTTCGCAGGGTGAGTCCGCGCAGGTCACCGATGTGGGCGGCGAGCTCGCCCGTCTTCTTCGACGCGCCGGTCACGACGAGTTTTCCCGCCTCCGTGACGCGGACGAACGAGTTGTGGAACCCAGCATGGGTGACGAGCAGGCCGTCGCCTTCGGAGAACGGTTCTCGCCTGACGGCTTCGTACGCATCCCCGTCGCGGATGGCCGCCACGATTTCCGCGAGCGCCGCCTCGGGGTCCGGGTCGGAAGCCGTAGAGACGTACGTCGAACCAATCTCGTTGGTCGTAGACCGGCGACTCCTGATGTAGCGGTGGCCCCGGCGCTGCCAGAGTTTTCCGTGGGCGAGCGCCGTCGGGAGGACGAGGATGACGATGCCGAGGAGTACACCGGGGAGGAAAGCGGTGGGACCCGCAGCGTAGCGCGTCGCAGCCCACCCGCTCAACAGGATGAGGAACAATCCCGACACGAGCGAGAGGATGCGAAGCTTGTTCACCATCTAGTTGCCACCGAAGAAAGTCTGTTTCAACCGTCCGACGAGGCTCTTTTCTCTCGATTTGCTCTCGGCTTTGAAGATGGGTTCGAGTTTCCGTCGCAGGTCTGCTTCGCTCTCGAACCGGTCCACGTCTGCGTCCAAGAACAGTTCTGCCAGCATGATGGAGTTGCCCTTCGCATCCACCTGGACGTTCGCGAGCGAGTACTCGCTTTCGAGGCGACGAACCGTCACCGGGTACGTCCACCCGGCTTCGTCGATGAGTTCGATGATCGCATCGGGACCGTATGCCATACGCCAGATTGCGAGTGGGTCGTTATAAATGTTGCAGACGAATGGAGTCCCCGTCACGAGGGCGGTTCGCGCACCGTCGCCAGTCAGTTGACCTGGTTGTTCAGGTTCTCGTAATTGCCCGTCTCCTCGACCAGCGCCAGGTTTTCGGCGACGATGTCGGCCACGCGCGGGTAGTACTGGACGGTGTGTCCCGAATTGTGCGGCGTGATGTGGACGTTCTGCATCCCCCAGAGTTCGTGGTCTTCGGGCAGCGGTTCGGGGTCGGTCACGTCGAGTGCGGCCCCTCTGATGGCGTTGTCCTTCACTGTCTGCAACAGCGCGTCGGTATCGACGATTGGGCCGCGACCAATGTTGACGAGGACGGCGTGGGGTTCCATCGTTTCGAGCTCCGCCGCACCGATGAGTCCGCGGGTCGTTTCGGTGAGCGGGCAGGCGATGACGACGTAATCGCTCCTGGCGAGCGCCGAGTGGAGGTCGGCTTCCTCGAAACCGAGCACCTCGTCTGTCGGGCCGCCCTTCTCGGGCGTGTACCGGATGCCGATTGTGTGGACACCGAACGCATCCAGTCGCTCGGCGATTGCCTCGCCAATCGAGCCGAGTCCGACCACGGTTACGGTGCTTCTGTAGAGTTCCCGATTCGCTGCCTGAAAGTGGCGCCACTCGCGTCGTTGCTGGCGCTCCCACCCGACGTGGAGGTTGCGGGCGAAAACGAGGATGTTACCGAGCACCTGTTCTGCAATGTTCGGGCCGTGGACGCCCGAGGCGTTCGTGACGGTCACGCCCAGCTCTTCGAGGCGCTCTAAGGGGAGGTGACCGACGCCCGCGGCTGCACAGGCGAACAGTTTCAGGTTTTCTGCGTGGTCGAGCAGTGACGGGTCGAGGCGGTGGCCAACGGCGACGGGAGCCGTCGCGATGGCTTCACGTTCTTCCTGGGGCGTCGACGCCCGAACCACGTCGTAGTCGGGCAATCGGTCGCGCAGTTCTGCCGCCAGGTCCGCAGATGACATGCCGTGTGCGCCGCGTCTCAGTACGAGTACGTCTGGGGACAAGTCGCTCATCGCGAACCACCCCGTCGCGTCGAATGTGGCTGCATACGCCCCACTCTGTGCGGGCAACCCCCTTATAATATCGGATGCCCACGCGCACCTTGCCGGTTCGAGGAACTGCTTTAGGCCCCCCGGCCGAATACCCACGCAAATGGACTTCCCCGACCCGGACACCGTCGAGGCGGCACTCCCAGACGTGTCGTTTCCCACCTTCTTCGACATGTCCTACGACCCACCTGCACCGGAACTCGACGACGTTGCGGCCGCCGCGAGGGCGGCAGTCGGCGACCTCCCGCTCGAATCGCTTCCGGCGGGGGCCACCGTCGCTGTCGGCCTCGGCAGTCGCGGCATCACCAACATCGTGGAAATTGCCACGGCCGTCGTCGGTGAATTAGCTGACCGAGGATTCGACCCCGTCGTCGTCCCCGCGATGGGCAGCCACGGGGGCGCGACCGCGGAGGGCCAGCGCAGGACGCTCGCCACGCTCGGCCTGACGGAGGACGCTCTTGGTTGTTCGATTGACCCACGGATGGACACCCAACTCGTCGGCGAGTCGGCCATCGGTGGGGACGTCTACCTCGCAGAGACGGTTCTCGAAGCCGACGCCGTTCTGGTCGTCAATCGCATCAAGGCCCACACCAACTTCGACGGGACGTTCGAGAGTGGCCTGTGTAAGATGTCCACCATCGGCCTCGGCAAGCAGGTGGGTGCGAAAGCCATCCACGAGCAGGCGCTCGTAAAGGGGTACGAACCCGCTATCGGCGGCGCGTTCGAGGTAGTCCGAGAGGCGACCACCCATCTCGGCGGAGTCGCCATCGTCGAGAACTTCTACGACGAGACGGCGGAAGTCACGGGCGTGCCGGCAGGGGACTTGCCCGAGCGTGAGGGTGACCTGCTCGAACGGGCCTACGAGCACATGCCGATGCTCCCGTACGACGAATTGGACGTGCTGGTCGTCGACCAGATTGGAAAGGACATCTCGGGAGCGGGCATGGACACCAACGTCATCGGGCGCTACGAGGTCCTGAACACGGACGACCCGGAGTTCCCGGACATCAAACGCATCCTCGTCCGCGGCCTGACCGAGGCGACCCACGGCAACGGCCAGGGCATCGGCCTCGCCGACCTCACCACCGAGGCCGTCATTGCTGAACTCGACCTGGACCAGATTTACACGAACGCACTCACGAGTGGATCGCTCTCGAAGGCCCGCTTGCCCGTCGCGCTCCCGACTGACCGACACGCGCTGACCGCCGCCGTCTCCTCCATCGGCCCGTACGACCCGGAGACGGTTCGTATCGCGTGGATTCGGGATACGGGACACCTCTCCGCGTTCCGCGTCTCGTCCGCCCTCGCTCGAGAAGACGTCACCCACGTCAGCGTCACGGGAGAGTCCAGACTCTCTTTCGAACGGGGGGAACCCACGTTCGACCCTATCGAGTAGCCGCAGCCTGTTCTCCGGGTTGTTGCCCCTGTACGAAGAATTTTAGCGGGCGCGTCCGTCACTCCCTGTCATGGACCTCGAAATCAGTGGGAACGCCGCACTCGTGACGGCGTCGAGCAGTGGTCTTGGCAACGCATCCGCAACGGCGCTCGCCCGAGAGGGCGCGAACGTCGTCCTGAACGGCCGGGACGAAGAGCGACTCGCGGAGGCGGTTTCGGAACTCGAATCGGTCGGCAGCGGTGAGATCGTCGGCGTACAGGGCGACCTGACCGACCCCGAGGACATCGAACGACTCGTCGAGCGAACCGTCGAGGAGTTCGGCGGCCTCGACCACCTCGTCACGTCCTCGGGCGGCCCACCGTCCGGCCCCTTCCTCGAAACGACCGACGAGAACTGGTATCGAACCTACGACCTGCTCGTGATGAGCGCGGTGCGCCTCGTTCGGGAGGCGACGCCGCACCTAGAGGACGGTGGGGGAACTATCGTGAACATCACCTCACAGAGCGTGAAAGAAGCCGTCGATTCGCTCGTGCTCTCGAATTCGGTGCGCATGAGCGTCATCGGCTTAGAGAAGACGCTATCGCGTGAACTCGCCCCAGACATTAGAGTGAACGCCGTCTTGCCCGGCTCCCACGAAACCTCCCGCATCACTGATCTCGTAGAACAGGGCGTCGAACGCGGCGACTACGAGAGCTACGAACAGGGGCTGAAAGCCCGCGGGTCTGTGGTTCCCCTCGGACGCATCGGCGACCCAATGGAACTCGGCAACACCGTCGCCTTCCTCTCCTCGCCGAAGGCGGGTTACATCAACGGTCAGTCCATCGTCATCGACGGCGGTCAGGGGCGGTCGAACCTCTAATTCTCGCGGTTCGTGCCGCCACGCCAACATTCATTGCTCCGTGTGAGAGTGTACCAACCGGCTATGGAAGACGTTCCTTTCGAGCAAGCGGAGTCGTACGAACCCGAAGACGGCTGGCGGCGTGTCGAGATGGCAGGGTCGCCCGCCTTCTCTTTCGAGTGGTTCGAGAAGCCACCGGGCCACTCCTCGCCCATGCACGACCACGAAAACGAGCAGGTTTGTCTCGTCACCGAAGGCGAGTTGACCGTCTACACCGAGGACGACGAGGTGACACTCGGCCCGTACGACTCGGTCTGGCTGGAGTCGGGTGAACCCCACCGCGTCGAGAACACGGGTGATGCGGTGGCGGTCGGCATCGACGTGTTCGCGCCGGGTCGTTCGTTCGACTTCTGGCTCGACCGCGCCTAGGGGGCCACGCTCGCCGCGTCGCGAAGCTATTTGTCGGCGCTTCCCGTCTGTCCGTGCGGGATGCCACCGACTATCACGCGCATCGAGTCTACCGAGTTTAGCTACCCGCTTTCGGACGTGGGGTACGCGCCAAACGGCTTCAGCCTCGCCTACGAGGAAGGGGCGACCAGCGAACGCAAACTGTTCGGTCTGCAAATCCACACCGACGAGGGAATCACTGGCGAGTACGTCGGCGGCAACTCGCCCGCCTTCGCGCAGATTCACATGGTCGCCGATTACCTCATCGGGAAGAACCCGCTCGCCCGCGAGAAACACTGGTCCGAGATGAAACGCGCCCTCCGGAAGTACGACCGCATGGGAATCGGTCCGCTCGACATCGCGCTGTGGGATTTCGCGGGGAAGTACCACGACGCGCCGATCCACGAGTTATTGGGCACGTATCGAACCGAACTGCCGACCTACGCGTCTACCTACGGCGGGGACCGAAACGGCGGTCTCGACTCGCCGTCTGCCTACGCTGACTTCGCCGAGGAGTGTCTCGACATGGGCTATCCCGGCTACAAGATTCACGTCTGGGACGGCGACTGGCGAGACACGGATGGCGTCATCGACACCGTCCATGAAGTTGGTGAGCGAGTGGGCGACGAGATGGACCTGATGCTTGACCCCGCCTGCCAACTCGAAACCTACGGTGACGCGCTGAAGGTGGGCAAGGCGTGCGACGAGGCGGGTTTCTTCTGGTACGAAGATCCATTCCGCGACGCAGGCATCTCCCAGCATGCACACCGGAAACTTCGCCAACAACTCGACACGCCCATCCTCCAGACCGAACACGTCCGGGGGCTCGAATCGCACACCGACTTCATCGCGAACGAATCGACGGACTTCGTCCGCGCCGACCCAGAGTACGACGCCGGCATTACGGGTGCGATGAAGGTGGCCCGAGTGGCAGAGGGCTTCGGTCTGGACGTGGAGTATCACGCACCGGGACCGGCCCAGCGCCACTGCATGGCTGCGACGCGTAACTCCAACTACTACGAGATGGCGCTCGTCGGACCGAAGTGTTCGAACACCTCGCCGCCGGTCTACCTCGATGGCTACTCGGACCAACTCGACACCATCGATTCTGACGGGATGGTCTCGGTCCCCGACGGGCCGGGCCTCGGGGTCACCTACGACTGGGAGTACATCGAGGAGAACGCCCTCGGTGGACGCGTCTACGACTGACCCACCGCCCACGCCCTCACATTTTCCAAAAAACTGTGCCGGGTTAGAGCCGCTGGCGAAGGTCTTCGACGACGTCCATCGTTCCCGCGTCGCCGCCGATATCCGCGGTTCGTGGCGCGTCTGGGTCTGCGAGTTGTGCTTCGACCGCGTCCCAGAGGTCGGCCGCGGCGGCCGATTCACCGAGGTCGTCGAGCATCATCGAGGCTGAGAGGATGGCTCCGAGCGGGTTGGCGATGCCTTTGCCCATGATGTCAGGGGCGCTCCCGTGGACGGGTTCGTACATTCCCGGATACTCGTTTTCCGGGTTGTAGTTCGCGGAGGGGGCGAGGCCCATGCTTCCCGAGACGATGGCACCGATGTCGGTGAGGATGTCGCCGAACAGGTTCGAGGCGACGATGACGTCGAACTCCTCCGGTCGCCGAATGAGGTCCATGCTCGCCGCGTCCACGAGCAGGCGCTCTACTTCGACCTGTGGATACTCTTCTGCCACTTCCTCTACCACCTCGTCCCAGAGCACCATCCCGTAGGCTTGCGCGTTGGACTTGGTCACGTTCGTCAGTTTGTTCCGGCGTTCGGTGGCCGCCTCGAAGGCAGCCCGAACGATGCGCTCGACGCCAACCCGGGTGAACACGCCGCTCTGGATGGCGATTTCGTGGTCGTGGCCCTGATGTTCACGCCCGCCGACGTCCGCGTACTCGCCCTCCGTGTTCTCCCGGTAGACGACGAAGTCGATATCACCGCCCTCGTACCCCGCGAGGGGACTTTCGATGCCCTCCATGAGCACTGACGGTCGCTCGCAGACGTACTGGTCGAACGCCTTTCGAATCGGGAGGATGAGGCCACGGAGACTGACGTGGTCTTTGATATCCGGATGGCCGACCGCCCCGAGGAAGATAGCGTCGAAGTCGGCGAGCGTGTCGAGGGCGTCGTCCGGCATCATCGCCCCCTCGTCGAGATACCGCCTGCTGCCCCAGTCGAACCGCGTCGTCTCGACGTGGAAGCCATGTCGCTGCGCGAGGTCTTCGACCACCGGAACCGTCGCGTCCGTCACTTCCGTGCCGATACCGTCGCCTGGAATGAGTGCAATTTCGAATGTCACAGCTATGAGTTAGCAAATAGCACTAAAAAGATAGCGGTCGGGTCCTCGAACACTCGAAAAATCGGCGCGAATCGGGCGAAAAACGGTCGTCTGTGCGACTCAGGAAGAGGTTTCGAGGGCCGACTCGGGGATTGCCTTTGCCTCTTTGGTTCCGTGGGTGAGGGCGACCTCCGAGTGGGCATCGAACAGGTGGATGTCGTCTTCGTCGAGAGTGAAGGTGAACGTGGACCCAACGTCCGGTTCGATGTCCGAATCGGTTCGCACCCGTACTTCCTTGCCGCCAAGGTCGAGGTAGATGAAGTTGTCAGACCCAACGACTTCGACCACGTCCACCTTCCCGGTGATGGTCTTTTCCTCCGGCGCGGTGGTCGCTGGTTCGATGTTCTCCGGTCTGACGCCGAGGATGACCTCGGTGGACCCACCGTTCGTGTCTATGTTACGGACGACGTCAGGCGAGACGGCGTAGGTGAAACTGTCGTGGACGAGGACGCCAGAACCGTCGCCGTTTTCCTGCAATTCCGCGTCGAAGAAGTTCATGCTCGGCGACCCGATGAAGTCCGCGACGAACGCGTTCGTCGGTTCGTAGTAGACCTGTTTTGGCGCGCCGATCTGCTGGAGTTTGCCGTCGTTCAAGACGACGATGCGGTCTGCCATCGTCATCGCCTCCTCCTGGTCGTGGGTCACGTACATCGTCGTGATGCCCAGTTCGGAGTGCAGGCGGGCGAGTTCCGTCCGCATGTGCTGGCGGAGTTTCGCGTCCAGGTTCGACAGCGGTTCGTCGAACAGGAACACCTCGGGTTCGCGGACGATTGCCCGTCCTGTCGCGACGCGCTGTTGTTGCCCGCCGGAGAGTGACCCGGGCTTTTTCTGGAGGAGGTCTTCGATGCCCATCATCGTCGCGGCCTCTTCGACCCGCTTGTCGATTTCCTCGTCTGCGAGGTCCGTCGAGAGGCGCAGACCGTAGGCCATGTTCTCGTGGACCGTCTTGTGCGGGTAGAGCGCGTAGCTCTGGAACACCATCGCGATGTCGCGATTTTTCGGCGCTTTGTCGTTGATGACCTCGTCGTTGATTCGAATCTCGCCGTCTGAGACGGTTTCGAGGCCGGCGACCATCCGGAGGGTGGTCGATTTGCCACACCCGGACGGGCCGACGACGACGATGAATTCGCCGTCTTTGATGTCGAGGTCGAGTTCTTCTACTGCCACGATGAGCCCGGAAGACCCATCGAACACCTTCGTCAGTTTGTCGAGTTGCAAGCTTGCCATGGTCGTGTCTTATACGGGAGTTTCACAGCTGTGTTCGATTCGGCCCACGCCGGTCCCGCGTTCACCGTGTGGCCGTGCGTTCTGTCCAGTCGCGGCTGGTGTGCGCCCGTTTGGCGAATTATCCACCGGGACCACCACCGAGCCCTTCTCCGACGTAGCGCTCTGCGATGCCGTAGAAGATGACCGGTGGCGCGACGAGCACCACGACGGCGGCCATCAGCATGTTCCATTCGCGGAGCACGTCGCTCCCGAGGATGTAGTGGATAGCGACTGTCGCCGTCCGGACCTCCTCGTCGCTCGTCAGGATGAACACCCACAGGAAGTTGTTCCATCCGGAGAGGAACGAGAACAGTGCCGCGGCACCGATTGCGGGTGCCGAAAGCGGCAGGACGATGCGCAGGAACGCACCGATTTCTGTGTGTCCGTCGAGCAGTGCCGCCTCCTCGATGTTGGGTGGGATTCCCTGCCTGAAGAACCCCTGAAGCAGCCAGATGTTCTGGGGCAGGATGAAAATCGCCACGGCGATGATGACGCCGTACAGCGTGTTCACCCAGCCGAGGGTGAAGAACATCTCGTACACCGGAATCGTGAGCACGATCCACGGGAACATGATGGTGAACACTGCCGTGTAGAACAGCAGTTGTCTGCCCGGGAAGTCCAGTCGCGCGAAAGCGTAGGCACCCGGAATCGAGAAGAACAGTGAGAGCACCGTCGCGGCGACGGCGACGATGAGGCTGTTTCGGAAGAACAGCGGGAAGTCCGCCCGATTCCAGATGCGGGTAAAGGCATCAAGCGTGAGGGTATTGTCGCCCATAAACGGCAGGTATGGGGTTTCTGGACTGACAGCGGCGAAGTTCGTAAGCACCGACGTCCGCAGCACCCACAGGTACGGCAGCAATGCCCAGATGGCGAGTACGGCGATGGCGACCCACAGAAGCGTCTTCGCTCGTTTGGTTTCGTTAATCATGGTTAGACGTACAGCTCCTCCTCTTCTTTGATGGCGGTGACGTAGATGATGGCCGCCGACATTGACAGCAGAATCATCACGACGCCGATGGTGTACGCCCGAGCGAAGCTCAGTTGCACGAACGCCACCTCGTAGGTCAGAATCGACAGCAACATCGTCCGCGTGCCCGGCCCACCGGCGGTGAGTTCGAACGGTTGGGCGAACTCCGCGATGTTCCACGCCGTCCGCAGCGCGAGGATGATGACCGTCGGAATCAACAGGTGGGGTAGCGTCACGTCACGGAATCGACGCAGGCGACCCGCACCGTCGAGGGCGGCCGCCTCGTACTGCTCGCTCGGAATTGACGTGAGCGCCGCCGAGTAAATGATACCCGCGTACGCGAAGTCGTGCCAGGCCTGGGCGACGATGAGCGAGACGTATGGCCAAAATCCGGAGGCGAGGAACGCCGGCGGACTCATTCCGAGGTCGGCGACGATGCGTGGCACGAGACCGAAGTCGCCGTCAAGGAACCAGAACCAGATGACACCGCCCGCGAGCGGCGCGGAGAAGTACGGTGACATCAACACGGCGCTCATCGTCTGTTTCGCGCCACGTCTGAGTTCGTTCAACAGCAGTGCGACGATGAGCCCGATACCCAGTTGCAGCGACGTCGTCGCGATGACGAACACGATGGTCCATCCCAGCGCGAACACGAACAGGTCGTTCGACAACAACCAGGTGTAGTTTTCGAGCCCGATGAAGTTCGCACTGGTGCCACCGAGGGTCGCGTCGGTGAACGTCAACACGATCCCCCGGAACATCGGGATGTAGAACAGCAGCGTGAACATCACGAACGTCGGAATGATGAAGATGTACCCGGCGTAGTTCTCACGCATTCGGTCTACGATGGTCCGGTCTTCCAGTCCATACTTCTGCCGAATGTGGTCGGCGGAGCGTTGCTCTTGCGACACGTTAACACCCACCTCTAATAGGCATACAGTTGAATATACGAAGCTAGTATAAAAAAATGGTGCATCTCCGAGAGACGTTCACACCTGACGGCCCCGTCGTGTCACTGGATTAGTATCCGCGAATGAAATCGACGCCAAACAGCATCCGGTCGCGACTGGTCGCAATCGCTCTGTGTCGTGAAAAATGGAAAATTGTTCTGTGTACCGGTTCAGTTGCGCTCTGAGAGCGTCGTATCCACGTTCGAGCGGATTTTGTCCGGCAGCCCGTCCAGTGGCTCTTGCCCCGCGATGGACTGGCTGATCGTCTTGTTGATGTCCGTCCACCGAATCTGGTCGGTGCCCTTCACGTCCCAGTCTGCGCCAGTGCTGTTGTACTGGGTACCGTAGTTGTCCAGGTTCTTGAGCACTTGCGTGAAGTTCTGTGGAAGGTCCGTGTACTCGTTGAGCAGCGCCTCCTGCATCGGGGCGTCCGCCGGAATCGCCGGGTAGGCTTCACCGAGCCACTCGAAGACGTGCTCTTCGTCGGAGCGCAGGAACACCTGCAGGTCCCAGCCGGCGTCCATCTTCTTCTGGTCGCCGACGTCGAAGACCCCGTGGGCCTGCTCGAGTGCCCAGACGTGGCCGCCGTGTTCGCCCTCGAGCCCTTCGAGTTCGCTGATACCGACGTTCGAGCCGTAGTCGGCGTCGAGTTTCGGGTTCGGGAGCAACATCACGTCGCCGTCGCCGTCGTGCCAGCCGATTTTGGCGTCCTCCTTCACCGACCGCCAGCGGGTGAAGTTCTGAGTCATGTACGTGAACGACGCCACGCGGTCTGTGAGCATGAGCGACGGAATCTCCTCGTCGCCACGCTGTGCAGACTTTTCGCTCGAGAACTCGTTTGCGAGCTTGACGACGTTCTTTATCATGCCGTCAGTGCGCTTGCCGTTTTCTCCGTCGCTTCCGATGAGCACCTCCGGGTTCTCCGGGTCGCCCCGAATCCACGGGTCGTCTCCACCGGTGTACGCCGTTCGGGCGTGACCCCAGTAGGATTCTAAGTCGTTGTAGACCCCTGTTTCCTCGTACGGAATGATGTCTGCGTCGCTCTCTGCAATCTGGTTGAGCGCGTCGTAGAACCCACTCCAGGTCTTCAGGTCTTCGAAGGGGTCAGACACCCCGCCGTGTTCGCTGAACACTTTCGGGCGAATGCCCAGGTTCGAAACCGAGTGGCGAAGCGGACCGCCCGACCAGTACGTACCCCGGAAGTCGGCGACGGACTTCGACGCGGCACTCCAGTTGTCGGGATACGAATCCGATTCGTCGACCCATTGTCCGTGGTCTGGAACCTTATCGTCCAAGAAGAACTCGAGACCAGCCGACCCGAACTCGGCCAGCGTCGGTGGGTTACCCGCGGAGACGGTCGAAGAAATCTTCGACTTGATGTCCCCGTAGGACGCCGCCTGCAAATTCACTTGGACGTCGTTCTGGTCGCCGAATCGTTTGACCGATTTGTTGAACAGTGGTTTCGTAAGTGAGTTCTCCGCGGCTTCGGCACAGAGGTAGTTGATGGTGAGGCTCGCAGAACCACCGCCATCACCATTACCATCGCCTCCGCCGCCTCCGCCTGTACAACCCGCGAGTCCTCCCAATGCGCCCGTCGCTGCCGCAGCGCCGGTTACTTTGAGGAAGTCCCGCCGGGAGCTATCCCTGTCGGACCCATCCGCAGCCGTGTCACCCTGTGACATAACGCATATGGCTTTTACTGACTATGTAATAAGTGTTTTTCAAAATAGCGATAATTGCCGCTTACTGCCTGCGGAATAAACGAATCGTGGGCGTAGACCGGACGACGTGGTGAAATACGGGCCTTTTCGAGACCGGTTCCAGCGCGCCCGCGCACCTCAGACGATGAGTTCCGAACCGTCGGTGAGGTAGGTCTCCGCCACGGACGGATCGATCTCGATGCCGAGTCCCGGTCCCTCCGGGAGGTCGACATATCCGGCTTCGAGAACCGGGTCGTTTGGTGAGGCGGTTCTGACCACGAGGTCGTTCCACCACGGCACGTCGCGGGCATGGTACTCCATCGCGAGGAAGTTGGGGATTGCCGCACTGAAGTGTGCCCCGGCGACGGTTCCGACGGGACTCGCGATGTTGTGTGTCGCCATCGGGATGCCGTGGAGGTCACAGACGAAGGCGATTTTTCGGAGTTCCCAGAGGCCACCACACTTCGAAACGTCGGGGGCGGCGATGTTCATCGCGCCGGCCCGCGCGAGTTCGTCGAATCCATCCGCGGTGACGACGTTCTCCCCCGTCAGAATCGGCACGTCGAGTTCCTGTGTGAGCAGCGCGTGGTTCTCGATTTGCCCCGGGGGAACGGGGTCTTCGAGCCACGCCAGGTCGTACCGTTCGAGTTTCCTCCCGAGTCGGCGAGCGGTCTCCAGCGTGAAGTTCCAGTGGAGGTCCATCCCGAGGTCGATGTCGGAGCCGATTTCGTCGCGAACGGCCTCGACGAGCGACACTTTGTGGTCGATGGCCTCGTTGTCGAGGCGACGTGCGGCGGTATCGACGTCACGACGCGTTGGCACGTCGAGGTCGAATTTGAGCGCCTCGAATCCGTCGTCGACCACCTCGCGAGCGGCCTGCGCGTAAGATTCTGGTGTGTACACGTCTTTCGGGTCGCGGTGGGCCGCCTCGCCGAGGGATTCGCCACCGTGGGTGTCACAGTAGATTTTGATGCGGTCGCGGTACTTTCCGCCGAGCAGTTCGTAGACAGGAACGCCGAGGATCTTCCCCTTGATGTCCCAGAGGGCAGTCTCGATTCCGGTGAACGCCGACTGGCCGATGCGGCCACAACCGGTGTATCGCTGGTTCAACAGTTCGACCAGTCGGTCGATGTCGAGGGGATTCTCGCCTTCGAGGTCCACGATGAGTCGCTCGGCCATGTCGAGGGCGGCCTCTGCACGGAACGTCTCGCCGATGCCGTAGTGTTCGGTGTTCGTCTCTACCTTGACGATTCCCCACGTGAAGTTGCCCGCGAGGGCCATCGTCTCGATGTTGGTAATCTCGATGTCGCGTTCGGCCGGACGGTGTGCTTCGTCAACGCTCAGGTCGCGCCACGGAACGCCACCGCCGGGTGGGATACGATAGTCTGGTTCGTCAATCATGCAGTCATGCTACGTGTTAGCGACCGACGATAAAGGGTTTTCTCCGGGCCAGGATGCCTCACGTGCGCGAACTAATTTACCGGTTCACGCGCGATTCGACCGTCTCGTACGCATCGACCAGTCGCTGTTCCTGATTTCGGGTGAGTCCGGACAGCGGAACCAGTGGCGGGCCGACCTCGTGACCACCCCACCGGGCGAGGAACTTTATCGCAACAGGAGTGGGAAGCGACGCGTAGGTACTTACGAGTGGATTCACCACGTCGTTCATGAGGGTAACTGCTCGGTCGCGGTCGCCGCGTTCGTAGGCGTCGTACAGTTCTGCGAGCAACCCCGGAAACACGTTCGCGGGGCCGCCGATGACGCCGTCTGCACCGGCGTCGAGCGAGGAGAGCGCGAGCGCCGTGATTCCCTGAATGACCGAGAACTCGTCGGGTGTCATCTCTACGAGTTCGTAGTGGTAGGTTGCGTTCCCTGACGAATCCTTGATTGCGACAATTGAGTCGTGAGCCGCGAGTTCGGTTACCGTCTCCACGGCGATTTCTTGCCCGGTGAGTTGCGGAATGTTGTAGAGTACGATGGGGAGCGGCGAGCGGTCTGCGACGAGCGTAAAGAACTCCGCAAGGCCCTCCTGTGTCGTCGAGAGGTAGTAGGGAGTGACGACGACGGCGGCGTCGGCCCCGGCGTCCGCGGCGGCGTCCACGTTCGCGATGACGCCGGCGAGACTCGTCCCGCCGCACCCGGCAATGACGGGGGTGTCCCCCGATGCCTCGACCACCGTTTTGACCACGGTTCGGCGCTCGTCGCGCGTGAGGCTGGAGAACTCGCCGATAGAGCCACACGGAAACAGTCCGTGGACACCGCCGGCAACGAGAAATTCGGTGAACGAACTGAGTGCCGCCACGTCGATGCCGCCGTCGCGGTCCAGCGTTGGCGTGAGCATCGGCGGAATCATGCCATAAATTCGCATGCTACTTGGTGTGCGGGCGCGAGTGATAAGTGTACGGTCGGCGGTCCGAACGGGCGATTCAGGGGTCGTTGACCGCGTTCGAGGGTCGCGACCCGCGAAGGGCGGTCAGCACCGTTTTCGCGACCACTTCGCGTCGCTCTCGGTCTGCCTCAGCCGAGTACCACGCCTGGTGCGGGGTGGCGATGACCTGTGGGTGCCCTCGGAGCGGGTTCCCTGTCGCGGGAGGTTCGGTCTCGAACACGTCGAGGCCGGCCCCGGCAATCTGCCCCGTCGAGAGTGCCGCTTCGAGTGCGTCCTCGTCTACGATGCCGCCGCGGGCGACGTTCACGACGTGGGCGGACGACTTCATCCGGGAGAAAACGTCGGCGTCGATGAGGCCACGGGTTTCGGGGGTGAGCGGCGTGTGCACGGTAAGGAAGTCAGCTTTCGCGACCACTTCGTCGAATTCGACCAGTGACGCGTCGTCCTCCGCGAGGTCGCCGGGTTCGAGGTACGGGTCCGCGGCCAGAACGGTCGCGCCAAGCGCCGCTGCCTTCTCGCCAACGCGCCGCCCGAGTTGCCCGTATCCGACGACGCCGACCGTCTGGGAGGAGAATCGGTGGGTGATCGGCGGGGCGCGTTCGGCCTTCCACCCTCCCGAGGCGAGCGATTCGTCGTAGGGTTTTAGCCGTCTGGCCAGCGCGAGAATGAGCGCGAGAGCGTGCGTCGAAACCTCCTCGACGCAGTAGGAGGGGACGTTTGTCACGTAGATTCCCCGCTCTGTCGCGGCGGCCAGGTCGATGTTGTCTACGCCGATACCGTACCGGGAGATGACCTGACACTGCGACAGTTCGGCGATTATTTCGGCGTCCACCTCGGCGACGAGGTTGACGACGGCGTCGGCGTTAGCGAGCAGGTCTCGATCCGCCTCGTCGAGGTCGGCGAGGGCGTTCACGTCCGCTTCTTCTGAGAGAACGTGGAAGTCCGCGTCGTCGCCGAGCACCGACCGTTCGACCGAGAGGTCCTCGAACGAGTGGTCCGTGAAGACGATTGTGTACGTGCCCATCTGTTACCTCCCGTCGGTTTTTCGAACCTGCGTCTCTCTGTTCGTGCGTTCAGCATCTGCCATGTTCGGTCGAACCGTTTGCAGACTGTCGTGATAAGTCTAGCCATGGCACACGCCCGCCCTCGGTGGACTGAGACACAACAAACATAAGAGTCCATGACCGACACCCTCTAGCATGGCTGACAACGCGCGCGACCGTCTCACCGCCGACGCCCGAACCGTCTGCGACATCGTTCGCACGACACTCGGGCCCTTCGGCGCGAACAAACTGGTCATCGGGGCCGAGGGAACCGTGACGACCACGTCCTCGGGGTCGCTCGTCCTCGACCGGCTCGACATCGACAATCCGGCCGTCTCGCTGCTCAAAACAGCGGCGAGCGACTTCAGGAAAACGGAGGGCGACGGCGCGAGCACGCTCGTCGCGCTCACCGGGGCGCTGCTGGACGAAGCCAGTCGGCTCTCCGAGATGGGGCTCCATCCGACCGTCATCGAACGCGGGTTCCGTGAGGCGGTCACCGTCGCCTGCGACCACCTCGACCAACAGGCCCGCCCGCTTTCGACGGTCGGCGTCGAAGCGGTCGCGAGAACCGCACTCACCGGAACGCGCAACCCGAACACCCGCCACCAGCTCGGCAACTACCTCGCCCGCGTGGTCGATGCCGTCGCCCAGGGCGGCGAGTTCGACCCATCGATGGTGAAGGTCAGCTCGCGGCTCGGCGGTGCGGAAGCCGAGACCGAACTCGTCGCTGGCGTCGTCCTCGACCGCGACCCGGCCGCCGAGGGGATGCCCCGCTCGCTTCACGACACCGGGGTCGCGGTGCTCACTGACACGGTAGACATCCCGCGATACGGCGGCGAGCGAAGCCGGACCGACACTCGTCTCTCGCTCTCTGTTGAGGGCTTCGAGGACCGGGCGGCGTTCGCAGACCAGGAGCGCGAGGCCTTCCGTGACCAGTTGGCGGCCGCCGTCGATGCTGGCTGCCAGTTCATCGTCACCGGGATGGCCATCAACGATAGCGTAAAACGCGATCTGGCGAACGCGGGCGTGCTCGCCGTCCAGCGCGTCGACGACGCAGACCTCCCGCGAATCGCCCGGGTAACGGGTGCGACCATCGTCCCCTCCCTCGGCGAACTGACCGAAGAAACGCTCGGCACCGCGAACGTCGGCCTCACCCGGCGAGCGGGGCGCGACCTGATAGTCGTCGAAGCCGACGCGAACCCGGTGTTCACGCTGTTCTGTCGTGCCCCCGACGAGCGGTCGGTGGCAGCCTTCGAGCGGTCTGTCGAGAGCGCGCTCGCAGCCGTTGGCCGCGCTCAGTCGTCCGGAACCGTCGTGGCCGGCGGCGGGGCCGTCGAGATGAGCGCGTCGAAAGCGGTCCGCGACCACGCCCGCTCGGTTGCCGGTGCAGAGCAGTTGGCCATCGAAGCGTTTGGCGATGCGCTCGCGGACATTCCTCGCTCGCTCGCGGTCAACGGCGGCATGGACGGCTGGCGAAGCGTCATCAGGCTCCGTGTGGCCACCCACGAGGGGCGGACGACGACCGGCATCGACTGCATCTACGGCGAGATACGGGACGTCCTCGAATCGGACCCCATCGTGGAACCGGCCGACCTGAAACGCGACGTCTGGACCGGCGCGACTGACCTCGCCGCGCAACTCGTGCGCATCGACGCTGAACTCGAGGCAAACGACCTGAGCAAGGACACCCCGCCGAAACGCGCGGACGAATTCGGCATCGAAGGCTGACCTGGTCGCCTGTTTTTCACTCGTAGACGCGCCCGCCGAGCGCGTTCTCCCGGATGTATTCCCAGTCGTAGGTGACGCCGAGGCCAGGCCCCTCGGGAACGGTATACGTCCCGTCGTCCGCCGCGTCCATGCTGTCGGTGTAGCCACCCGCGTAGAACGGGCCCTCTGCGTGTGGTATCGTCGCCTCGGGACCGACCAGTCCGAGTTCGTAGAAGTTCGAATTCCGGGTCGCCGCCATGCAGTGGCGCTGGGCCGGGCCGGAGAGGTGGTACTCCACGTCGAGGCCGAAGCCTTCCGCGACGCGCGCAATCTTCATCGCGCCGGTGATTCCGCCGTCCCACTCGGGGTCGGCGCGGACGAAGTCGGTCGCCTCGTTTGCCACAAAATCGGTGTGCGATTCGAGTCCGCGCAGCATCTCGGTGATGAGCAGGGGTGTATCGAGCGCCTCTC
Organism: Haladaptatus sp. QDMS2; assembly: GCF_029338295.1. Taxonomy (NCBI): domain Archaea; kingdom Methanobacteriati; phylum Methanobacteriota; class Halobacteria; order Halobacteriales; family Haladaptataceae; genus Haladaptatus; species Haladaptatus sp. QDMS2. The sequence goes on along the minus strand of NZ_CP119792.1, from coordinate 219,115 downwards.
TGAGCTTTCGGTGGCCGTGCTGTGAGGTGCTGCCGTCGCGGTAGGGGTCTTCGTACCAGAAATAGCCTGCTTCGTCGCACGCTTTGCCCACCTTCAGCGCGTCACCGAACGTCTCATATTCACAAACCGGGTCGAGCATCAGGTCCATCTCGTCGCCGACGCGCTCGCCGACGGTTCGAACCGTCTCGATTTCTTGGTCGAAGTCGCGGTCGTCGATTCCACCGACTGGGTGAATCTTAAACGCCCCGAACCCGCGGTCGAGGCAGGCTTCGGCGAAATCCGCGTACTCGGTCGGCGATTCGAGACCACCGCCCTCCGTCCCGAAGTACGTCGAAGCGTAGGCCGGAAGCCGGGTGCGGTACGTGCCCAGTAACTCGTGGATCGGCGCGTCGTGGTACTTCCCCGCGAAATCCCACAGCGCGATGTCGAGCGGACCGATTCCCATGCGGTCGTACTTACGCAACGCTCGCTTGAGTTCGCTCCAGTGTTTCTCGCGGGCGAGCGGATTCTTCCCGACGAGGTAGTCTGCGACCATGTTCACCTGCGCGAAGGCGGGTGGATTGCCGCCGACGTACTCGCCGGCGATTCCCGCGTCCGTCTCGATTCGCAGCGCGTAGGTCGTCCGGTCGTGGGTCGCGCCCTCCGCGTAGGCCAGGTCGAAGCCGCGCGGATTCGTCGTGGCGTTTGCTATCGGATAGGTGAACTCGACGGTCTCGATGCGCGTGATAGCCGGTGGCATGAGTGTGCGTCGTCGCCCGGGGTAATGGTGGTTTGGGTCGGGGCGACCCGCGTCAATCGAACGTTACGCGGTACTCCGCCCGCGCATTGGGGTCGATTCGATAGCCGTGGCCCGGGTCGTCCGGCAGGTGAACGCAGCCGTCTGCGACCTCGGGGGCGTTTTCGAGAACCGGCGTAACGTCGTATTCGGGGATGTATTCGACAATGCGGCCCGTCGGCGCGGCGCTCACGAGGTGGGCGGACAGTTCGTAGTAGATGTGCGGGGCGAACGGAACGCCGTGGGCGTGAGCGAGGCGGGCGGCGTCCCACTGGCCGGTGATGCCACCCCCGCGAAGCAAGTCGTGCTGGGCAACATCGACGGCCCCTGCCGTGAGCAGTTGCCGCAGCCGGTCGAGGCGGTAGAACATCTCTCCTGTGGCAATGGGCGCGGTGGCCTGGGCGGAAACGCACTCGTAGCCAGCCACGTCGAATTCGGAGACGGGTTCCTCCACCCACCCGACGTCGAAACGCTCGAGTTCGGCCATCGCTCGTATCGCCTCGGCGGGCGTCCACGCCTGATTCGCGTCCACGAGAATCTCCACGTCGGGGCCGAGTTCCTCGCGAAGTGCCCTGACTCGCGCCACGTCCTCTGTGAGCGGTCTGCCCCCGACTTTCGTCTTCACCGCGTCGAAACCGTCTTCGACTGCCTCCGCGTGGTTGGCCACCAATTCTTCCTCGTCGTACCCCGCGTCGAGGCGCGAACAGTAGGCCGGAATCTCACGCTCCTCGCCCCCGAGCAGCGCGTAGAGCGGGCGGCCTGCCGCTTGCGCTTTGAGGTCCCAGCAGGCGACGTCGATGGCCGACCGTGGATTTGCGGAGAAGCCTATCTCACCTGGGTAGTAGAGCGTGCGCTCGCGCATCGCCTCCCGGAGCGATTCGGTGGCGAAGGGGTCTCGGCCCACGAGCAAGTCCGCGAACGAGCGTGTGTAGCGTTCGAACAGGTCGGGCACCCGCCACGTGCCCAGCCACCCGGTTCCAGTGTAGCCGGTGTCGGTCTCCAGTTCGACGACCACCCAGAATCGCTCGTTCACCGAGGCGCGGGCGTCACCGAGTTCGTTCGCGAGTGGGACTTGCAGGGTGTCCACCCGAACGTCCGTGATTTCCATGGCTCACGTGGTTCGGGCAGCGACAAAGCGTTTCGGTCGCCCCGGTCTCAGCGCGGTGGGTAGGCGTTTTCCCAGGGCCGTTCTCGTTCGAACGCGGCACTCGCGGCGATGACATCGTCGTCGGCAAACCGTCTACCGACGATTTGCAAGCCGACCGGGAGGCCGTCGTCGGTGAATCCGGCGGGAATCGAGGCGGCGGGATGGCCCGACATGTTGAACGGCTGGGTGAGCACCCAGCCCCGAAGTGGTTCGGTCTCCACGCCGTCGATTTCCGCCGGGTGCTCGCCGTGGGGGAACGGCGGGACCGCGAGCGTCGGCGTCACGAGCAGGTCGTACGTCGCGAGGAGGTCCTGAATACCGTCGTAAATTCGCGTTCGAACCGCGTCTGCCCGCTTGTACTCGCGGGTCGTCACCGGGTCGGTTTCGAGGATGGTTTCGACCGTGATTGGTCGAAGTTTCTCGCGGTCTTCGCCATAAGGGTCCAGTCCGTGTTCCCGTTCTAAGTTGTCGAACAGCGAGTACCAGCGAATGTTTGCAAAGGTGTAGAACGCTGAGAGGATGTCTGCCTGTTCGCAGTCGAAATCCGGGTCCGCCTGCGCTACGTTCGCGCCCGCTTCGGTGAACACCGAAACCGCCTCGGCGACGACGTCGCGCACCTCGGGCGAGACAGGGTAGATGCCCATGTCGGGGCTGTAGGCGATAGACAGGTCGTCGATCGTGCGGTCGGTCGCGCCGACGTATTCGACGCCATCGTCAGGCAGCGAGAACGGGTCTTCGGGGTGCGGGCCGGCCATCACCGAGAGCATGAGCGCGGCGTCTTCGACCGTTCTCGCCATCGGGCCGACGTGGGAAAACGGCGTATGGGCCTCGAATGCATCGGGCCGACTCACTCGGGGAACTCGGCCGAACGAGGGTTTCAGCCCGTAGACCCCACAGAAGGCGGCTGGCGTGCGAATCGACCCGCCCGTGTCAGACCCCTGAGCGAGTGGGGCCATCCCGTCTGCGAGCGCCGCTCCCGCCCCGCCCGAGGAACCCCCCGAGTTCAGGCCGGGGGCGAACGGCGTCGAAGTGGGTCCAGCGACGAGGTTGTCTGTCGTACACCCGAGGCCGAATTCCGGAGTGTTGGTCTTCCCGATGACGATTGCGCCCGCCTCTCGAAGCCGGGAGACGAATGGGTCGTCCGCGTCCGCGACGTGGTCCTCGAACAGGCGGGACCCGAACGTGGTTCGGACGCCGCCGACGTTCTGCAAATCCTTTATCGCCACTGGAACTCCGTGGAGCGGGCCGAGGGATTCACCCGCTTCGACGGCACGTTCTGCCTCACGGGCGGCTTCCAGTGCCCGGGATTCGGTTACCGTCACGAAGGCGTTCACCGCGTCGTCACGGTCCGCGATGCGGTTCAGGTGGGCTTCGACGACTGTGACCGGTGAGAGATCGCCGGTTCGAATTCGCTCTGCAAGCCGTGTCGCAGACTCGTAGCACAGTGACTCGGACATACCTGAGACTGGCTGACTGTCGTGAAAAAGGTATCCCGGAATGAATAATGAGAGCGTCTCGCTACGACAGATTTTCGAGTTCCCACCCGACGAACGATTCTTCGGGTTCGACGCCGAGCGCGTCGAGCATTCGGGCGAGACCGAGATAGAATCCGGCGAGCATATTCGTCCCGACGATGCGTTCTGCGTCGAAGTGTTCGGCGAGGGCGGTGTGGTCTGCGTCGGTGACAGCACCGGCGGCGACCCGGCCAGCGTAAGCGACGAGCGCAGCTTCAGGGTCTGCGAACGCGTCCGTCCGCCCCGCGGAGATGGCGCGAATCTCGGCTTCGGTCACGTCGCCGGCGAGCGCGATGGGGACGTGCTGGTGCCACTCGTAGTCGGCGCGGACGCTCCGTGCGACAGTGAGGATGACCAGTTCGCGGCGGTACTCGCTTAGCCCGCAACTCCCTCGAATCCCGCTCGCCATCTCGCGAAACACGGCGAGTACGCCCGGGTTGTTGCCGAGCGCGCCGTAGACGTTCGGTCGGCGGTCGCGGCGGGAGGCGAGGTACTCGGGGGAGGGGTCTGCGATGTGGGGGACGAATTCGCGTTCCATCGAGTGGTAGGAACCGAGGAGTTCGCGCGCTGCTTCGGGCAGGTCGTCGTCGGTGACGTAGGGGATGCGAGCCATGCCAGAGAATTCCCAAGCGGGGACAAATACGTTCGCCCGTGTCTCGCCGAAAACCGGCGATTGTGGCGGCCCACCTGAGGATTTATCCACGCTCGAAAAGTCGGACGAACCATGCGACAGATTGACGCGGGAGAACTCGAATCGTTCGTACGCGCCCTCGTTTTGGCACAGGGAGCCCCTGAGACAGTGGCCACAGAGGTTGCGGAATCACTCGTCGAAGCGGACCTTCGCGGCCACGGCTCACACGGCAGCATCAGGATGGGAACCCGCTATCGCGAGATGGTTGCCGAGGGGGACATCGACCCGCAGGCAGCTGTCGAAATCGAACGCCCCTCGGACACGACCGCGCAGGTCGAGGGAAACCTCCAGTACGGACAGGTCGTCGGCCGTCGCGCGGTGGACGTGGGTATCGACATCGCCCGCGAGTACGACGTCGCTATCGTCGGCATTCGCAACGCCACACACCTCGGACGCATCGGCGAGTGGGCCGAACGCGCGGCCGACGCGGGATTACTGTTCGCCGCGTTCGTGAACACCGGCGGGACAGACCACCTCGTCGCGCCGCCGGGGAGCGCGGACCGCCAGTACTCGACGAATCCCCTCGCCTTCGGCGCACCAACCTTCGGTGCGACTCCCTACCCAATCGTCCTCGACATCGCAACGAGCCAGGTGGCCCACGGCAAGGTCACGAAGCGGGCCGTCGAGGGCAAACCGCTCCCCGAGGGCTGGGTCACAGACGAGGAGGGGAACTTCGTCACCGACTCCCAGGCGTACGAGGACGGCGTCGGCGCACTCCTTCCACTCGGCGGGTTAACCTCAGGGCACAAGGGGTTCGGCCTGGCGATGATAGCCGAGGTGTTCGCCGGGTACGTCGGCGACTACACCGTCTCGGGCGACGACGTGCGGGAGAACGTGAACAACGGGGCACTGTTCATGCTGGCGAACCCCGACCGCTTTGCGACCCGTGCGGCGAACCGAGCGCGAATCGAGACACTCCGCGACATGATTCAAAACACTAACTACAGCGAATCGGTCGGGACCGGCCCAATCGCGAAGGGCGACCGGGCGGTGCTTCCGGGGAAACTGGAACACGAACTGCGACGCGAGCGCATCGACGAGGGCATTCCTTTCGAACAGGCGACGCTCGACCTTCTCGCGGACGTGGCCCGTCGAACCGGTGTGGAAGCGGCGATTCCTGCTTCGTTCGAGGCGTGAACTGGGGAGGACCCACCCGAGCGGGCGACGCGCTATTCGACGTGGACTATCGCTTCGACCACCGGACCTTTCGATTCGCCCTCGACGAACAGTTCCGCTGTGAGGACCCTGCGGCCTGAATCTGCATCGTCCGGAATCTGCCCGGAGAGCGCGAGTTCGCCCTCGTCGTCAGGTTCGAGGGCAATCGACCGACGTTCGCTTAGCACCTCGCCGTCGGCATCGCGGAGGCGTGCGCCGACCGTCGTCGGTTCGCCGAAGTTGTTCCGCACGAGCAGGGTGTACTCTACAGAATCACCGGGTGCGGCGGCTTGCTGATACGGAAGCAACCTCGCCCAGAACAGGTCCACAGCTTGTGCCTCGGGTTCGGGGACGAGGTCGCGAAACACCGACTCCTTGCGGTCGATGAAGTCGCAGTACTCCTCGATGTCGAGCGGGTCGGCGTCGAGTACCTCGCCGTGGCCCGGACAGATGCGGTCTGGCTGGACCTCGCGCATCACCTCCTTGCACTTCTCGTGCATCCAGAACTGGAAGCTGTTGCGAAGCACTGTCGTCTGGTGGGGTTTCTGCTCGTTGCGGTCGGGGTGAACCACCGTCTCGCCCTCGAAGTAGTTGTCACCGGTAAACGCGACGGTTCGCCCGTCCACCTCGGTGGCGACGACGGCGTGGTACTCGGTCTGTCCGGGCGCGTGATGGATGGTGAATTCGTACTCCTCCCAGGTGAACGTCGCGCCGTCGGTGAACGTCCGGGCCACGTCGATTGGTTCGGGGATGACGCAGGGCATGGCGGACCACGCGGCGGGGTCTTCGATGACTTTCGCCACCTCGTCGAGCGACCAGCAGTCCACGTCGTAGTGACGCTGGAGGTGGGGGATGCCGACAGTGTGGTCGTCGTGGATGTGGGTGGGAATTACCACGTCGAAGTCGGTGACGCCCCACTCCTCGCGGAGTTCGTCCAGGTGGTGTTCGACGAACCGCATCCGTTCCATGTCTTCTCGCTCGCGGCCGATCATCATGTGCTCGCGCAGAGAGTGGCCGTAATCGACGAACAACGCCTTCCCCGACTCGCTCAAGAGGACGTAGAAGTTAGAACAGGTCCACGGACCGCCCCAGAGCAGGTGGTCTGATACCTGCACCATCCGCATCTCCGGCAGATACGCCCGACTCCCGACGCCGAGCGTCTCGACCGCGGAATCGCCGTGCGGGCCGAGGTCGACGAGGCGCATGAGCCGTCGCCTGAGTTTGTCCACGTCCGCTTCGGGGTCGTGTATCACGTCCCCATGGCCCGGACAGACGAGGTTCGGAACCGCTGATTCAAGGGCGTTCAGCGATTGTATCGTGAACACGACGCCCTTCATGTCGCTGTACTCGTACTCCATAGAATGCAGGTCGTGGAGGTGGCCTCCTGCTCGCATGAGGTCGCCACAGAAGGCGACGCGCTGGCCGTCGATTGTCGCGAGGAGCGTGCTACTTCCGCCGGTGTGTCCCTTCGCCGGAATCACGGTGAACTCGTAGTCGCGCCACGCGAAGGTCTCGTAATCGTCGAGGGTTTCATCGACGGGGAGCGACGACCCCCGCGTGAAAAACGTGTTCCGGTCGTTGTAGTTGTCGTAGAGGCGCTTTCGCGACCAGAACGTCTCGACATCGTCGAACAGGAAGCGTTCGTGCTCCGGAACGGCGACCTTCGCGCCGCGTTCGACTAGTTGGTCGGTCCCCCAGCACTGGTCGCGGTGGTGGTGGGTGTGGAGTGCCCACTCGACGGTTTCGACGCCCGCGTCTGCGAGGACTTCGCCGATTTCTCCGGACCCCGGGTCGATGATGAGGGCCGCGTCCCCATCGACGACGGCGTAAGCGTTACACGAATCGCGGTATCGATACAGGCTCTCAGAGAGCGGTTCGAGCCCGGCTGCTGTCACGGCGTTGGTCATACGTTCCGCACCTTGCGGGCCGGAAGGTTAAGCGTTCACATACTGCACACTTTTGGTCGCCCGCTCACATTGAGGAGCCATGACGGAGACACACATCGCCATCGTCGGGGCGGGAGACATGGGGCACGGCTTCGCGGCCCACTTCGCCGGCCACGGGAAGGACGTCACGCTCGTAGACCACCGCCAATCGAACATCGACCGGGCCCGAGAGCGCGTTGCCGAGGTCGCCGCCTTTCTCTCCGCCGAGGGCCTCGTCGACCGAGACCCCTCGGCAATTCGAGACCGTATCGACTACACCATCGACCGCGCGGCAGGCGTCGCCGACGTGGACCTCGTCCTCGAAACCGTCACCGAGGACGTCGCAGTGAAACAGGAATTGTTCGCGGACCTCGCTGCTGAAACCGACGCCGACACGCTGCTCGCCTCGAATACGTCTGGGCTGCCCATCACGGACATCGCCGCTGACGCGCCCGACGACGCCGGCCGAATCGTCGGCTGCCACTGGTGGTATCCGCCCTACCTGCTGGAACCCGTCGAGGTGATTCGCGGCGAACAGACGACGGACGAGGCGATGGCGCGGATGACCGGATTCGTCGAATCGGTTGCCAGAAAACCGGTCGTGGTCGAACGCGACGTGCCGGGATTCGTCTGGAATCGCGTCCAGAGTGCCGTCGTCCGCGAGTGCATGCACCTCGCAGAGGAAGGGGTTGCCTCCGTAGAAGACATCAATATGGCAATCCGCGACGGCTACGCCCGGCGAACTGCGGTCATCGGCCCCTTCGAGACGATGGACATCGCGGGACTCGACCTGTTTCAGACCGTCGCCGGGGACCTGTTCCCGCACCTCTCTGACACGGACGAACCGAGTCGATTGTTCGACGACCACCTCGAACGCGGCCGGGGCGGTATCGAAGACGGCGGCGGCTTTTTCGAGTACGACGAACCGGCAGCCGGCGTGACGAAACAGCGCGACGAGGGCCTCTCCACCCTCCAACGAACCCTTTCGGAATTTCGAGATGACTCCGGGGCAAACACGTAAGCAGTGGCCCCGTGTTGAGTGAGCTATGAGCTGGGAATTCGAGCGCGTCGCCGGGCCTTTCACGTTCACCGAGGGGCCAGTCTGGGACGGCAGCGGCGTCCTGTTCACCGACATTCCGGAGCATCGAATCATGCGCTACGACGTGACGAGCGGTCGCTGTACGGAAGTTCGGACCGGCACGAACCACGCAAACGGCCTGAAACTCGGGCCGGACGGCGGCCTCTACGCGTGTGAGATGGGCGGCCGCAGGCTCGTCCGGTACGAAGACGACGGAACCACCGTCCTCGTAGCCGAGTACGAGGGGGCGCGGCTCAACAGTCCGAACGACATCGCCTTCGACCCGTCCGGACGCCTCTGGTTCACGGACCCGTTCTACGACGTGCCGTGGCTCACGGACCACCACCTCGAACTCGACCACCGGTCGGTCTACCACCTCGACCCCAGCGCAGCGAACCCGGAACTGAAGCGGGCGACGACGGACACGACCAACCCGAACGGCCTGCTCGTCTCACCCAACGGCGAGTTCCTGTACGTCGCAGAGAGTCGTCACGGCGAGGGTGCGGCTCGGGAACTGCGTCGCTATCCTATCGCCGCGGACGGGTCAGTGGGCGAGTACGAGGTGCTCCACAACTTCTATCCACACCGCGGTATCGACGGGATGTGCTTCGACGCCGACGGCAACATCGTCGCCACCGCCGGGGCCGAAGCGAGCGGGCCGGGACCGTTGTTGTACGTGTTCACGCCGTCCGGTCGGGTTCTCGAAACCCACCAATCGCCGGATTATCGGCCGACGAACTGCTGTTTCGGCGACCACGACCTGCGGTCGCTGTACGTCACCGGCTACGAGGGCTGCCTGTACCGGGCGCGAACCGACCGACAAGGATTGCTCGGTCCACCGGAGCCTTGAGGTAGCCCCTCGAAGTACCACCGATATGCACGTAGCACGAATCGGCGTCCACGAATCGGTCGCCAAAGTGTTCGCGCCGGAGGCGCTCATCGACGACCTCGCGGACGTTGCTCCCGACGTTACGCTGGTAACCGAAGCCGACGACCTCTCGACGGTGGACGCGCTGGTGACGCTCGCGTACGACGACGCGTTTCTTGACGCCGACCTCGACTGGATTCACTCGATTCAGGCCGGCGTCGACCGCTTCCCCTTCGACGAACTCGAAGCGCACGGCATCACCCTCACTAACAGCACGGGCATCCATGGTGCGAGCGTCGGCGAGACGACTGTCGGCTACATTCTCATGTTGGCACGCCGGTTACACGTCTACGCCGCGAACCAGCAGGAACACGTCTGGGAGCACCCGGTGTGGGACGAACCGTTCACCGCGACGGGGCGTACTCTCTGCGTCGTCGGGCTTGGCACACTCGGGCAGGGCATCGCCACCCGGGCCGCCGCGCTTGGAATGCACGTCGTCGGCGTCAAACGAACGGTCGAATCGGTTCCCGACGTGGAGCGCGTCTTTCCGACGACGGACCTCCACGAGGCGATTTCTGGGGCGGATTTCGTCGCGCTTGCCTGTCCGCTCACCGAGGAAACCCACCACCTCTTCGACGCGGCAGCGTTCGCAGCGATGGACAACGAGAGCTACCTGCTCAACGTCGCCCGCGGCCCGGTCGTCGATACGGAGGCGTTTGTAGAGGCGGTGCAAACGGGGGACATCGCCGGCGGCGCACTCGACGTGTTCGAGGAAGAACCGCTACCAGAATCGTCTCCGTTGTGGGACCTAGACGACGTCATTCTCACCCCTCACCGGGCCGGGTCGGACCGCGCCTACTACGAGGGCGTTGCGGGACTCGTCCGCGAAAATCTCGCGCGGCTCGAACGTGAAGAACAGTTCACCAACCTCGTGGTCTGACCACCTTCGAATCTACCTGTTCGTGATTACTCGTTTTGCGGTGAGGCCTCCCACGGCGAGTGCGAGCAACAGCGCCACGACGCCGTAGGCGACGGACCAACCCACCGTGTCCGCGAGTACGCCGGTCACGACGCTCCCGAGCGACCCGATGAACATGTAGACCGTCCGAACGAGGCCGAATGCGGTCCCGCGCGTGGCGTCTGCGAACAGGTCCATCAGGCTCGACTGGTACACGCCGCCCCAACTCAGGCCCACGCCGAGCAGGCCGACCCCGACGAAGGTCGGCCAGACGCCTTCGGTGAGGATGAGCGTCCCAAATCCGGCCACCGTCGTGGTCAGGATGCCCGCGAGTATAGTCTCGCGTCTGATGCGGTCTGAAAGCCGCCCCGTCACCGGCTGGACGAGCGCCGAGAGCAGAAAGATGGCTCCGAAGACGAGGCTCGCGTCCGGGACACTGAAGCCGCGATACTCGACCAGAAACGTCGGGAAAAACGACGCGAACGACTGCCAGGTGTACGCCACGCAGACGCCGAGCAGCGTCATGAAGACCACGTCGGGGCGCGACAGTAAGTCGCGGGCCAGTACCCACAGCGACTGGTCGAGATTGGTCGTACCACCATCGGTCCGCGTGCGTGGTGCAGCGTCTGGCGTGGTCGAGGCGGGTCGAACGCGCCACAGGAACACGCCAAGGATTGGGACAGAGAGCACCGCGCCGAGGAGGATGGAGGGTCGCCAGCCGTACGCGACGCCGATGTAAGCGGCCACTGCGGGTGCGACGAGGCCGGCGGCTGGACCGGCAGCAGAGTGGACCCCGAGCACCTTCCCCGTCTCGGTAAACTCCTTTGCCAGCATCGAGGTGCCGACGGTGAAGTAGAGGCCAGCGCCCGCGCCGAGGAACACGGCGAACACCGCGAACAGGGTGAACGACGGTGAGAAGGCGAGCAATGCGCTCGCGAGTCCCGTCAGTCCGAGCGCGGCGAGGATGACTTTGTAGTCGCCGATACGGTCTGCGATGATGCCACTCGGGAACTGCAGCAGGGCGTACACCGCCCACATCCCCGTGAGCGCGAGACCGACGGCGCTCTTCGAGATGTCGAAGGTCACGATAATGTCGGGAATGACGGGACTGATGACGAGGCGGGCGGCGTTGTTACTGAAACAGGCGAGGAACGTCGCGGCGAGCAGCGTGTGTTGGTACCGCCAGTTCACGCCCGCCTAGCCTCTGCCCCCAAATATAGGTGTGTGTATGTGTCACGTATTTGCCGGAACTTGTGTCGCGGCCCCGACTGTGGAGTCGAGCCACTGCCGGAAACCGTAATTTATTGCCGAGGGCCGATGTAGCCGTCATCTGTGCCACCCGACACGCCGCCAGAAATCCCGCCGTGGCGAGTGACCGAGTTTCCCGTTCGGGGTGCGTTTGCGTGAGCGACCAGCCGACCACCGACCGCGTTCAGCGGCTGCTCATCGGCGTCGCTGCCGGCGCGAACAAGGGGCGGGCGACGCTCATGGGAACCGCGATGGCGGTATACGTCGATGCCGCAGGCGGGTCGCCGTTCGCCGTGAGCCTCGTGTTTACCGTCTACTGGTTCGGCCTGATGGCGTTCGCCCCCGTGGCGGGTGCCATCGCCGACATCACGGGACGCCGACGAACCGTTCTCGTCGTCACGACGGCGCTCGCGACGCTCGCCATTCTCCCGCTCGCCGTCGTCGACGGCGTCTGGGGGCCACTCGCCTTCCGCGGCCTGTTCGCCGTCTTCGCGGCGGGCTTTCTCCCCGTGATGCTCGCCATCGTGAGCGAGCGCGGCGGCACGTCGTCGCGGGGACAGTCGATTGGTTTTTTCAACAGTACGACGGCAATCGGATTCACGCTCGCGCAGTTCTTCGCGGGCGTCCTGCTCGGCCTCGTCGCGCCGTGGGCGCTCTACCTCATCGTCGCCGCGGTGAGCGCCATCACCATCCTCGCCGCGCTGTTCATCACCGACCCGCGCCCGCCCCAGTCGGCGAACGTTTCCGGAGACGAACTGCTCGCCGAAGTACGCCACCGTCTGTTTCCCGCCGCACAGGACAGACGCCACCTGCGCTCACACGGCCTGCGGTGGCTGTACGCCGCCGTCCTCCTGCGAAACATGACCATCCTCGGCACGTCGAGTCTGCTTCCAGTGTACCTGCTCTCTGAAATCGGCGTTTCGCAGTTCGTCATGGGCGTGGTACTCGCCATCAATCCGGCGGCACAGATGGGATTCATGTACCTGTTCGGCCACGTCGCGGACTCCACGGGGCGAAAACCACTCGTCGTCTACGGAATGGCCGGCGCGGGACTCCACACTGTGGTCGTGGCTGCGGCCACCCTTCCGTCGTCGGTGACCATGCGTGCAGCAGCGATGGGCGGGTCGTTTCTCATCCTCGCGGCCGCCTACTCTGCGGAGACGACGGGAACTTACGCCTTCATCGGGGACGTGGCTCCGGTCGAGCGCGAATCGGAATTGATGGGCCTTCACTCCACCGCCCGCGGCTTCGGTGGGATGGCCGGCCCGCCGCTCGTCGGGGCGCTCGCCACGTGGTTCACCTTCGAGTTCGCGTTCGCCGCGGCAAGCGTACTCGCCGTCGTCGCGACGCTCCTCGTCTGGAACTTCCTCGTGGAGAGTCACCCCGAATCGGCGCCGGCAGGCGTCACCGTCGCCGAGGACTGACGATCGTTTTTGTCGGTGGCTGACGAACGATTCGTATGACTGGGCCAGACCTTCGAGCGCGGGCGACCGTGACCTGTTACGAGCCACCGCTGTACGACCTCGAAAAGCCGCTCTGGGTGGCGGAGGACCCCGAAACCGACTGCGTCGGCATCGGGCGCGTGGAGGCGGAGGCGTTTGGAAATCTCACCGCCGCGGTGGCCGAGTTCGAGGCCGACGGTGGGCGCGTTCCGTACAAAAAACTCCCCGGGCGGACGATTCGACGTGAGGCTGGCGGCGGGTTACTGGAAAAATTGCGAGAGCGGTTTGGTCGCGGTTAGTCGTCGATACGGGCTTTCTCGTCGCCGAGCGCCTCCAGTACCTGGAGAACGCCGGAGTTGTCGTCGCGGCCGTGCCCCATCTCGACGAGCGATTTGTATGACTCGTGGACGAGCGACGTGAGTGGCATCGGCGCACCGAACGCCTCGCCTGCTCCCGTTGCGATACGGAGGTCTTTGTACTGGTAGGAGGCAAAGAAACCGGGTTCGAAATCTCCGCGAATCATCGTCGGCGCGCGGTTGTCGAGCGCCCAGCAACCCGCCGCGCCGCCACTGATGGCGTTGACGACGGCTTCGAGGTCTGCTCCACCCTTCTGGGCGAACAGGAGTGCTTCGCTCACGGCCTGCATCGTACCGGCGACGACGATCTGGTTGCAGGCCTTCGTCACTTGTCCCGCGCCGTTCGGGCCGGTGTGGGTGACTGTCGCGCCCATCACTTCGAACAGGTCGCGGTGTTCTTCGAGGACATCCTCGTCGCCACCGACCATGATGGAGAGCGTCCCGTCGATGGCCCCCTCTTCGCCGCCGCTGATTGGGGCGTCGAGCATGGCCACGCCCATCTCGTTCAGGTCGGCGGCGAGTTCTTCGGTGGTCGTCGGCGAAATCGTGGACATGTCGATGACCGTCATGCCTTCGCTCAGGCCCGCCATAATCCCGTCGTCCTTTCGCATTACTTCGTCTACGACGTGGTGGTCGGGGAGGCAGGTGATGACGACGTCTGTTCGTTCTGCGACCTCCTTTGCGGTTGCCGCGCCCTCGCCGCCGTAGTCCTCCAATTCGGCGACGGGTTCCTGTGAGCGATTGTTCCCGACGACGTCGTACCCCGCATCGAGCAGGTTCTTCGACATCGGGAGCCCCATAATTCCGAGTCCGACGAATCCGACTGTTTTCGAAGCCATACGGATACACCTTCGGTGGAGAAGTAAAAACTACCGCCGGCGGTGAATCGTGCGGCCCGCGCGCTCAGCGCGCTGGCGGCCCGTCCCACTTGTCACCGTTGTCCTGTGGTTCGTAGTCGATGACCTCGCAGGCGTGGTCTATGTCGAACCAGCGGCGGTCGTTCGTGCTCACACCGTAGAAGATGTCGAACGCGACGCCGTCCGTCTGGAGACAGCGGTCTACCATATGTGCGAGGTCTCGGCGGGACTGCCACATCGCCTTCATCCGGGCGACGGCTTGTGCGTACTCGTCACTGTCGCGTTCCCACCGGTCCTCGTCTACGCCACGCTCTGCGTCGCCGTAGGGATGGTCGTATTCCTCGTGGCGAACGCTACAGATTCGAAGGCCGTAGAAGGATTTTGGGTAGTCCTCGTTCTCGACGTAATACCGACCAAGGTCCTCGCCGAACGATTTCGACGTTCCGTAGTAGGAGTCCGGGCGCACCGGGTCGGTGTGGTCTACGGTGAGGTCGAACTCGGGGAAGTAAATGTCGGGCGCGTTCTCAATTTCGTACATGCCCACGGCGTGGTTCGAGGAGGCGAAGACGAACGTCTCGACTTCGGCTTCAGCTGCCGCTTCGAGCGCGTTGTAGAGGCCGATAATATTGCTCTCTAAGATGTCTCGCCAGTCGCCGTCGGTGTAGGGGTAGCCGGCGAGATGGACGACGGCATCTGCACCCTCGAAGGCAGGCTTGGTGGCCTCGTAATCGGCGATATCCGCGACCACCGTCTCGTGGTCGGGGTGGTCTGTTTTGTCGAGGTAGGTGAAGTCGTACTCGTCGTCTCCGGCGAGGTGGTCGATGATGGCCGTGCCGACGCGGCCGTACGCACCGGTGAGCAGGACGTTCATAGCTGAGTTGAAGAACGAAGTGGTGGTGGAAAAAACTCCCGCCGAGGGTTGCACAAAGATTTTTGTCGGTGGTCGTACGTGTGTTGAACGATACCAATGAGTCACGAACGCGTGAAAGCGGACTTGAGAGGCGTCGCCTTTACCAACCCCGTTCCGTTCAGCGAGGGCGGTGGAGACGTGCTGCACGGTGAACTCTCGAACAACATCGAGTGGATCGTCGACCGCGGGGCAAAACTCATCATCCCCTGTGGGAACACCGGCGAGTACTACTCGCTGTCGATGAGCGAACGCGCGAACGTCGTGGAGACGGTCGTTTCTGCGGCGGGAGACGCCACCGTCGTCGCCGGACTCGGAGGGAGTATCAAGAGTGCCCTGCAACTCGTTTCGGCGTACGAAGAAGCAGGCGCTGACGCGCTCATGGTGATGCACCCGATTCACACCTACCAGCACCACGAGGGGCTGCGAAACTACTACGAACGAATCATCGAGGCGTCAGACCTCCCAGTGGTGCTCTACAAGCGCGGGCCGGAACTGACCCACGACCTCATCGCCGACCTCGCGGACTACGAGGACGTGGTCGCCGTCAAGTACGCAGATAACGACATCAAGGCGTTCTCACAGGCGGTCGAAGACGTAGAGGGAGACATCGTCTGGTCGAACGGCATCGCAGAGCGGTTCGCCCCGGCGTTCGCAATCGAGGGTGCAGAGGGGTACACGACCGGCATCGGGAACTTCGTCCCCGAGCAGACGCTCGCGCTCATGGAGGCGCTTCGCGAGGAGGACTGGACCGAGGCAAAGCGCATTCGTGACGCGCTTCGCGGCTACGAGGACCTTCGTGAGGAACCCGGCGAGAACAACACGCTCGCCGCCGCGAACAACGTCCCAGCCGTCAAATTCGGCATGGAACTCGCTGGCCTGTACGGCGGCCCGGTCCGCGAACCGCTCGTCGAACTTTCCGCCGAGGACGAAGAACGGGCCCGCGAATACTACGACCGCATCGTCTCGACGGTCTGAGCGCGGCGAATCGAAAGAGAACCCACCTATTTTTCAGGGCAGTTCGACCGTCGAGTCGTACTCCGCACCGTCCACCGCAGAGGGTTCGTCGGTTCGAATGCCCACGTCGATGAGGTCCGGACCGTTCCGACCCACGGCCTCGTCGACTGCTGCTTCGAGTTCTGCGAGCGTCTCGACGCGAGTGCCTCGACAGCCGAAGCCTTCGGCGACGGTCGCGAAGTCGGGCGACCGCCACGTGAACTGGTGGCCGTCGGTGTACTGCTCGATTTTCGGGGACTTGCTGATGATGCCGTAATCCGCGTTGTTCGAGACGATGACGGTCACGTCGAGGTCGTACTCAGCCGCGGTGTGGAGTTCGTGGATGCACATCATCAGGCCGCCGTCGCCCGTGAGACAGACGACTGGCTTGTCGGGATTTCCGAGGCTTGCGCCGATTGCGGCGGGAAGTCCAACACCCATCCCCGCCCACGACCCGGCGGTGACGTACCGGTCGGGATGGTACGTCTCGAACACCTGCTTCGACCAGAGGCGGAACCCGCCGACGTCGGTGGTGACGATCGCGTCTCGGGCCACGATGTCCCGAACCGAGGTGAGCACCGCCGGCGTGGCTAGCGGGGCTTCCTCGGAGAGCAGGCCGCGTTCTTCGAGGGAATCCATGTACTCGTCTCTAACCGCGGATGCGACCGCCGCCCCGTCCCAGCCGTTGGTTTCGCCGAGCCCGGCGAGGATGGTCTCGCCCGCCTTTGCCACGTCCGCGACGAGTGGTACGTCGGCCTCGTAGGCGGCGTCGATGGCGTCGGGGTCGAGATTGACGTGAATCAGCTGTTCGCCCATCGACACCGACCAGTGGGCGGTGGTCACGCCGTCGAAGTTCGTGCCGAGGGCGAGCACCACGTCGGCGCGGTCGAGGACGCGACGTGCCCCCGCAGGCAGGTGCGACCCCGTGACGCCGAGGAATCGCGGGTCGTCTTCCGGAAATACGCCCTTACCCTTGTACGAGGCGACCACGGGCGCGGAGAGCGCATCGGCGAGGTCGGCGACCACTGCTCGGCCGCCTGGGGAGCGACGAGCACCGCCGCCGACGTAGATGACCGGTCGGTCGGCGTCTGCGAGCATGGTCACCGCGTGGTCTATCTCTCCTTCTAGCTCGAAGGTTGTGCGCTCTGGGCTGACCGTCGCGGCGGGCGCGGCGAACGACTCGTCGAGGACGCGACTCGAAATGCCGAGTCGAACCGGGCCGGTCGGCGGTTCGAGGGCGATTTCGATGCCTCGGGCCACCTTCGCGGGCAAGTCGAGGGGACGTTCGACGCTGATGTTCTCTTTGACGACGTTGTCGAAGGTGTCAGCCTCGATCTCGTGGATGGGACTCTTGCCCCGGTCTTCGGGGTTCACGTCCGCGGAGACGTGGAGGATGGGGACACAGTCGTTCATCGCGTTTTTCAGGCCGTGCATCGCGTTCGTGTCGCCCGGCCCCGGGACGGTGAGCGTCGCCGCCACCCGACCGCTCGACTCGTAGTAGCCCCAGGCGATGTGTGGAATCGCCGTCTCGTGGCGGGCCATCACGTAGTCCATCTCGTCGCGTTCGACCACCGTTCGGTCGAGCGGAAGCGTCTGGGTCCCCGGCAGTCCGACCAGCAGGTCGATACCCGCCTCGACGAGCGCGTCGTAGACGTATTCGCCGCCTCGCATCGTATCGTTCGTGTCGGTCATGACACCCACTGCAATCCGATGGGGGTTAGTCCTTTCTCTCGGCGACGCCCGCGGCTTTCGGTTCGGGGCATAGTTAAACAGCCTCGTTGTGAAAGCATACACGATGCCCGACTCGTTTACCATCGGCCTGACAGCCGGCAGTACCTTCGATACGTCCATCGAGGAAACCGTATTCGCCGGCATGGACGTGACGTTCCGCCCCGTCGATATTCAGCGCTCTGCAGACATCCCGGAGAAACTCGCCGGTGTGGATGCCGTTCTCGACCGCTTGCTCAGCGCATCCTACACCGAAGCCGCCATCGACGGCCTCACTGGCTGTCGCGTCGTCGCTCGTTGTGGTATCGGCGTGGACGAGATTGCCGTCGAAGCCGCGACGCGTAACGGGATGTACGTCCTGAACGTGCCGAGTTACTGCGAACACGAAGTGTCAGAGCACGCGATGTTGCTGGTGCTGGCACTCGAACGCAATCTTCTTGACTACGCGACAACTCTGCGAGAGGGTCGATGGAACCGCCGGACCACGTCGGCGACGGTACACCGCTTTCACGGGCGAACGCTCGGCCTCGTCGGGTTCGGAAAGATTGCGCGCCTCGTCGCGGAGAAAGCGCAGGCGTTCGGCATGGAGGTGGTGGCAACCGACCCATATGTGGATGCGGTCGAAATGGCCAACCTGGACGTGGCGAAGGAATCTTTCGAAACTGTCCTCGAAGTGGCTGACATCGTCTCCGCGCACACACCCCTCGTCGACGAGACGCGGGGGCTCTTCGACGCGGCGGCGTTCGACCGCATGAAAGACACTGCGCTGTTCGTGAACGTTGCCAGAGGGGGACTCGTGGACGAGGAAGCACTGGTGGCCGCGCTCGAATCCGGGACGATCCGAGGGGCCGCACTCGACGTGTTTCCCGAAGAGCCGCCCGACCGATTCGACGGCGAAGCCCCGTCGTTCGAGTCGCCGCTTCGCACCCTCGACAACGTCGTGCTCACCCCGCACGTCGCGTGGTATTCCCTCGAAGCGAGCGACGAGAAGCGACGAACGGCCGCCCGTGATGTGCGCCGAGTGCTCGAAGGGGAGCCGCCGGAAAACGCGGTCAACGACCCGACCTGACCGAGTACAATCAGCGGGAAACAAATGGCTTGCAGTCACCTGTGATTCGTGCCCGTAGCGTCGATGCACTCTCAAGTAGAGATTGAAAGTTACCGTTCGTGGGTCGTAATACCAAGTAACTGATTCACACAGTCGGAACGGGAAAAATAGTGTATTTTACGTATTGGCTCGTAGTTAGTTTACATTAAAGCATAATATTTCTATGAATGTGGGCATACAGCATGTAGTCGACCATATATGTGCCATGTGGGCTAGTACCTCGCGTTTGCTATCACTGGACACGGCCGTCTCGAGTGCCGAGCGACGGTCCATAACCGCTCTGTCTGTGGAATTCTACCTGTTTCCCTCCAGCCATTGAGCTGAAATTGGTGGGAATTAGGAGCTACTGCCCACCACCCGATTTACATCAATATGGGTGTAAAGAACTGTGGCGCTATCTCCACGATTCTCCGATATAACCAGGGGACGCGAGACGTGTCAACAGGATACTCAAACGGTGAGGGGTCCGTGGGCAGAACGGACTAACGGAACCGTCAAACGTGAACTGATGTTCAGTGATACTGAATGCAAGTGTCCCGATAGTGTACTCTATCAGTTAATCGACTGTCCTAATTTAACTCGCATGTCACACAAAATGACAACTGGAATGGCGTTGCTAACGGTTTTCTTTTCGAAACCGCGAGGATTTGGGAACGAATTTTGTTCAGTGATAGTGGACGTACGTCCCGGTCTACTGTGTGTAGATTCGAAACGAAGGTACGATTAGGAATTGTTGCGTTCGACAGTTGCGACTGCCTATTCTTCAGCGGCCTCGATGAGCCCCTTCATGTAGCCGACGGCGAAAAGTCGGCCAAGCGTGTGGTAGCCGGGGTTCGAGTTGTCCTCACCAGCCATCGTCGGGACGTGGTCTGGCCGCATCGGCCCGTCGAAGCCGATATCGTGGTACGCCCGCATCGCCGCGAGCATGTCCGTCGGCCCTGCGTCGTGCCAGGTTTCGACGAAGCGGTCTTCGTCCCCCTCCACGTCGCGGAAATGAACGAAGTTGATACGGTCGCCGAAGTGTCGAATCGCCTCCGGAATATCTGCGCCCATCGCCGCGAAGTTCCCCTGGCAGAACGTGATGCCGTTGTGCTCGCTGTCATAGATGTCGAGAACGCGGTCGTACGCCTCGACGCTGTTGATGATTCGTGGCGTGCCACGGAGCGATTCGCGCGGTGGGTCGTCGGGGTGCAGACCGAGTTTCACGCCCGCTTCTTCCGCGACTGGGACGACTTCTTCGAGGAAGTACGTGAGCGCCTCCCAGAGTTGGTCGTGGGTGACGTCGGTCGGTTCGTCGGTCTGCATCTTCGCGTTGTCGTAGCCCGTTACGTACGACCCACCTCGGGATTCGATGTGGGCCTCTGTTCGCGCCCAGCGCACGCCCGCCATCCAATCGTAACATACAACCGGGATGTCGAGTTCACCGCAATCTCGTAGGAACTCCTTGAACTCGGCGATGTCCTCGTCGCGGCCCTCCTGTCCGAGACGGACGCGGTCTGAAATCGGAACCGACCCTTCGAGGACGCTGAATTCGAGGTCCGCATCTTCGAGCCAGTTTTTCAGCCCCCGCAAGTCGTCGTGCGACCAGTGGGTTTTGTCGTCGCCGATTTCGAGCGGGTGGATGACCACCTTCGTGACGTCCATCTGCTTTGCGAGCTGCCAGCGTTCGTCCGGCTCCGGCGGTAGGATTAGCGCAGGTTGCACCATACGCTCTAACCTCGGTTCGGTCATAAATAACCTGTGAGTGCGGCAAAAAGAAGGAGGGCGGTCGGCCCTCAGCCAGCCTCTCCGTTCAGAACTCGTAGTTTGCGACCGCCTCGATGACGTTCGTCGCCCGGTCCGGTCCCGGCACGTAGGCATCCTCTATCTGATTGCTCGGGAAGTGCACGTCGAACCCCGTCGCTCGCTTGATAGGGGCTTCAAGATACTCGATGGCGTGTTCGTTTACGAGTGCGGAGAGTTCCGCGCCGAGTCCGAGCGTCCGTCGCGCCTCGTGGAGAATCGCACACCGTCCAGTTTTCTTGACCGACGCGAGAATCGTCTCAACGTCGAGCGGCGACAGCGTTCGCAGATCGACGATTTCGACGTCCGCATCGACGCGGTCTGCGGCGGTTTCAGCGTGTCGTACCATCGCGCCGTAGGTGAGCACGGTCACATCCTCGCCTTCCCGGACGATACGGGCTTCGTCGAGCGGCCGGGTGAACTCGCCCGTGGGGACCGGTTCTGGCTCCCCGCGATAGATCTTCTTCGGTTCGAGGAAGACGACCGGGTCGGGGTGGCGAATGCTCGCCGCGAGCAGTCCCTTCGTCTCCGTCGGTGTGCTTGGACAGACGACCCTGACGCCCGGCGTGTGGACGAGAAACGTCTCGGTCGATTCAGAGTGATACTCCGCGGATTTGATGCCGCCGCCGTAGGGCATTCGGATGGTCACGGGAACCTCGATACCGCCGCCGGTTCGTTCGTACATCTTCGCCAGGGTGTACATGAACTGGCCGAAGGCGGGGTAGAAAAAGCCCATGAACTGAATTTCTGCGACGACGCGCTCGCCACGCATCGCCATCCCGACTGCGGTCCCGAGAATGCCGTTTTCCGAAAGCGGCGTGTCGATGACGCGGTCTTCGCCAAATTCTTCTACAAGTCCCTCCGTCGCGCGATACACGCCGCCGATGGGACCGAGGTCGTATCCGAGCAGCCGCACGGAGTCGTCACGAGTCATCTCCTGGCGGAGCGTCTGGGTCACCGCCCTGACGATGTTCAACTCCTCTGTGGACTCACCCGCCGTCTGTTCGGTGCTCATCGCGACCCTCCATCGTCGCGGTCGAGGAACGGATTCTCGCCGTTCAACTCCGCACGTAACTCTTCGCGCTGTCTGCGCTCGTTCCAGGAGTCACCGTGGAGGTGATTGTCGAACATCCGCATCGGGTCGGAGTCGGGGACTTCGCGGGCATTCTCGACCGCCGCGTCGATTTCTGTCTCCACTTCCGCCTCGATGTTTGCGATGGTTTCGTCGTCGAGGACCCCCTCGTTTCTGAGGTACGTCTCCAGTCTGTCGAGTGGGTCGCGCTCCGCCCAGTATGCGGCTTCGCGCTCGTCGCGGTACACGCTCTCTTCGTCTGCGGTGTTGTGTTCAACCATCCGGTAGGTGACACACTCGATGAATGTCGGTCCGCCACCGTTTCGCGCGCGGTCGACCGCTTCTTTCGTCTTCTCGTAGACGGCGAACACGTCGTTGCCATCGACTCGTTCGTGGGGAATCCCGTAGGCGTCTGCCTTCTGTGCAAACGTCTCGGAGGCCGTCTGTCGGTGTGCAGGAACCGAAATTGCCCACTGGTTGTTCTGACAGATGATGACCGCGGGCGCGTCGAAGACGCCCGCGAAGTTGAGCGCGTCGTGGAAATCCCCTTGACTGGTCGAACCGTCGCCGATGTAGGACATCGTGACGACGTCTCGGTCACAGAAGGTGTCCGCCATCGCCGACCCGACGGCGTTGGTCACGTTCGCCCCGAGCGGGATGTACCCCGGCGTGAAGTTCACCTCGGGTTCCTCACCCTCCGGAATTGGAAGGTGCTCGTCGACGGTTTCGGGTTCGATACCCATCAGTCCGGTAATCAGTCGTTCGAGCGGCGTCCCCCAGTACACGAATGCCGGAGCCTGTCGATACGTCGGGAAAACCCAGTCGCCCGCTTCGAGCGCGGCGCTCGTTGCGAGTGAGACCGCCTCTTCGCCGTAGGACCGCGAGATGATACTAATTTCTCCTCGCCGCTGCATGCTGAACATACGCTGTTCGAACGCTCGCGTCAGGACCATCGTCCTGTAGAAAGCGAGGAGCTGTTCCGCATCTCGAATCGGTGGGTCTCCCACTACGGTCCCCTCGGGCGTCAATCGCTGAACGAAATCTTCTGATGGTCGCTGCTCTTCCCACGTCTTCATGGCCTACACAACTCGGAGTCCGGGTATTAACTCTTGGGTGGAACTCCCACGCATGGTCCCATCAGATGCGGGATGTGGCCCACAATTGAATTATTGAATTATAGACTGGTTATATAAACTATTTATTTTCAGACAACCTCATTCATGCAATCGTTTCCTTGCTAATCGGTCATCGGTTGCGAACAAATATTTTGAAAAAAGACTAATTAATTTAATTTCTAAATTATAACTTGGAGAATTGCCTAAGAACGAACGGAATAAAGATAACACTCGGACTCGCCTTTGTCGTGACCACGATCGTTTTTGCTACCGTAGATGTGGATATGCACAATCACTCAAAACATTGCCAATCATAAAAATCAAACAATTTTCTGACTGTGTCGGTCAAAACCAGTTGTGGGCCAAACGTGTCTGGGCGGTTATGAACCAACTCGTTCGGCATCCAAGCATGGCCCGTGCCGCATCAAATCTGAAATACGAACTGGCTGGTATATTTTGGATGGCAAAACTCTCCAAACTCAACTCCGAAGGTACCGACCCTTCTGAACGCTGAGAGGACGTGAATGGTCGAAAAATAGGTGGCGCTGAGCCGCTCCGTGACCGTGATTACCGCGGTTTATTCGTCGTCTTCGTTCCCACAGCCACGGGCATCTTTCGGACCGTTGCCGGGGTTGTCCTCTCCATTGCCCTCGCCGGGATTCCCGTCGTTGCCCTTGCCTGGGCCGTCGTCCGGGTCGTACACGTACATGCAGTCGTTGCTGTACGAGCGACCGAACTGATCTGCGTCCTCACAGCAGAGGACGCGGCCGTCGTCCATGACGTAGACGTTGTCCACGTTGATGAGCGCGTCGTCGGCGATGGCAGCCGGGTCGCTCCCGTCGGGGCCGACGATGACCGGTTCGAGCGTGGAGACGTTATAGTCGTCTTCGAGTTTGGCGCGGTAGACGACGCCGCCGTCCACGCGCTCTAACTGGACGTCGCCCACGTCGTTCGAGAGGTCGTCGTTGAGTTCGGAGATGGCGAAGTAGACGTAGTCGCCGGGGCCTGCACCTTCGACGCTGTCGACGCCTTCTGCCTTGTTGAACTCGATGGTCGCGCCGATTTCCTTCGCGGCGGCACGGGGTTCGAGGAACGGAACCATGCGGAGGTCGTCGTCGACGCCGGCGGGCCCTTCGGACTCGTACTGGTCGGCCCATTCGATAATCTCCTCGTCCGTGATATAGTTCTGGTTACCGTTTTCGACGACTTCGCGGTCTGCCTCTTCGAGCGCCGCGTCGAGGTCCGCTTGCCAGTCCGTCTCGGCGTGGGTTTCGAGATACTCGACCTGCGTGACGTCGTCGTAGGCGGCAATCCACTCCTCTACCTCGGCGTTGGTTGCAGAGCCGAGTTCCAGCCACTCGATTTCGAGGTTCACGTCCGCCGGTGGATTCTTCTTCGCAGCTTCTTCGTTGGTCACCTTCGGTGCGTAGAGCGTCCCGGAGATGTCCATCGGGTCGTCGTAGCTCGAAATCGCTTCGTCTGCGACGAACTTGTAGATACCCTTGCTGTCGCCGTCCGAACAGCCGTACACCGTCCGCTCGTCGGTCTGAATGTCGGGCGCTTCCCAGGCGGCCCGTCCCATGACGTAGTACTTGACCGGCTGTGGCGTCTCCGCCGCTGGTTCGCGGAAGTCTACGAAGTAGCCGTAGCGATACGGATTCGGGTAGACGTCGCCGATTGGTTCGGTCGGGTTGCCTTCTTCGTCCGCACCGCTTGGCGCTTCTGCGCCGAGATAGTAGGCGAGGAACTCGACGCCCGAGAGCGCCCAGTAACCCTGCACGAACCACGACTCGTCGCCGTAGTAGCCGTCTACGGCCTCCTGGATACTTCCCGGATTCGGGCGGTTCCAGAAGTGGTTCGCCCCGACGAGGCCCTTACCCGTCCCCTGCTCGACGATGTCGCCAACCGTCGCGGTGAGGCTGACGCGTGGGTGGGCGTAGTTCTCCTCTGCGGAAATCATCGTGTCCCACGGCGAGAGGTCGCCGTAACAGTTGATGCGCGTCCCGCCAATCGAGCGGAACGCGTCCGTGTTCGCGACATTGAGTGCGTTGTCCAGGTCGGCTTCCCAGGAGCCGTCTTCTGCCTGACTGAGCGGAATGCGAGAGACGTTACCTGGGCTGTTTTCCCAGTTCGTAAAGAGGTAGCCCTCGGTGCCCGCGTCGTTCGTTGCGACGAACTCGTTACAGTCGGGATTCGTCGCTGGGTCACCGTACTGCGTGCCCGCGAAATTCTCCTGGGTGATGTTCGTCCCGTCCGGCGTCTGGGTCACCCCGAGGAGTTCGGCACCACCGTTGATTTCGTCGCCAGCCTGCGCGAGGAAGGTATAGTCGCCGTTTCCGGAGCGGACGCGACCCTGTTCTTCGTTCGTCTGCGGGGTCGAGACTTCGGAGAAGTCGTCGTTGTTCCCGTCCATTTCGAACTGGAAGTCCTTGAAATAGCCAATCCCAGCCGTATCGTACGGGGCTGGATTGTCTGGACTCGGGTGTTGGAGGCTGTACAGCGGGGTCCCGTCGGAAAACACGAATGGCCCGGTCACTTCCGCACCGAATGCCGTAGAGGAGAACCGTTTGAGTTCTCCCTTTACGAACGGTGCCTGGGGGGTATTTTTGTCGTCGGAGGGCTCAGCGGTTGCGAGACCCGAGACGCTCGCACCGAGTGCGGCGGCCACGGATGTCGCCATAAGCTTTCGTCGAGTAAATTCGACCATGCAAGTGAGACAATTCACATGGCCCCCATGTAAATTTATATTTAATCAATGTAGATATATAGTATCGATGGGGGTTCTCGGAGCACTATATATCGAGTCGTCGGCTGTGCCGGTCAGTATCGCTTCCACTGACGAGTGACGGGAGAGATTCGTGCTTACTCCATGCCGAGGTTCGCGGCCCCTTCGCGAATCTCCTCGGCACGGTTTCTGACGGCGGCGACGTACCGCTCGATTTTGGTGGGCTTCTTCCCGTAAAACGACGCGACCCAGTTCACGTCTGCGTACGGTTGGGTGAGGAAGTACGCAGCGAGGGTGTCACGACCCGCTTGAATAATCTCTGGTGGCACGCCGCGTTCGCCAGTTCCTGCCTCCTCGAAGCCGTTTACGTCGAAGTAAATGTCGGCGTACAGCGTCGCGAGGTCCGGTTTGGCGAACACCATCTCCTTGTGTCCCGGCGCGTCGAAGCAATATTCGGTGTCGCCACCGGTTCCCTGGCGTTCGAGAATTTGCACGTCGAGGATGTAGTCTTTATAGACGGTCTCAGTCGATTCGTTCGTCGGGGCGTCGTTCGATTGAGCCATGAGTGGATGTAAGACGCCACGGCCGGTCGGCGCGGGGGAGACCGGCGGCGGGCCGTCGATGATGGGACACTCTCGTGACTGCCTCTTAATAATGTTGTAATAGCAACTCCTTTCACAGGGGTTGTCTCCCTACCGGTCGGGATGTCTATTGAGATGCGCGATGACACTCGTGGAAATAGATATTTGTATTCTTAATATCCTTCAGTGACCCTTTCAGGGAACCTTTTTACGGGAAACTGTGGATGAATATTCACTATGAGTGTTCAACGTCCAGCTTACGTCCAGAAAGTGTGTGCCTACATCACGCGGGGTGATGGTGAGCTGCTCGTGTTCAAGGGGCCGGGACACGAGGGATTCCAGATTCCGAAGGGAACCATCGAACCGGGCGAAGAACCCCAGAGTGCGGTATTGCGCGAGATTGCTGAAGAAACCGGTCTCGGGGCCGTCAATGGAACCCGGCACCTCGCGACCGACGTGTGGACCCGCCGGTTCTCGCCGCCACGAAAGTACATTCGTCACTTCTTCCACGCGACGATCCACGAACCGCGCGACAGTTGGACGCATACCGTTACCGGCGAGGGCGAGGAGCAGGGATGTGCGTTCGAGTTTTCGTGGGTGAAATTGCCGTCGTCCGACGAGTTTGCGCTCTCACTCGACGACTACGTAGACCTCTTGGAGTAGTCGATTTCCCCACCTGTTGGGATGGGTTGGAAGGTTTGGATGGTTTTCCTTGTTTGGACAGTTTGGGTCGATTGGCCAGATTTGCTACTGTCTCAGGCCGGTCCAATCTCGTACTCTACTTCGACGCGGGCGTAAATCTCGATTGGGCCGCTCTCGACGCTCCCAGATTCTTGGCCTCTCGCCGTGCGGAGGTCCATGGAAACTGGCTGTGGACGCGATGTATCGTCTGTGACGATAGACCGGACGCGTTCGACGACCAGTTGCTCTGTTGCTGCTGCCGCTTGAGCCTTCTTCCGCGCAGTCCGAACCGCGTCTTCGAGTGCTTTTCGTTCCAGTTCTCGCTGCGTTTCGGTTCGGAAGGTGAATGTCACGTCGTTCACCTCCACGCCCACGCCCTCCACTGCGCTCGTGAGCACGTCGTCGAGGTGGTCTATGTCGTGGACAGCGACCTCGATGACTTCTTCGGCCCAGTACGGCTGGTCGTCGGTCGCTTCTTCGCGTGGCTGATACGGTGGTCGCTCTCCGACGTGGAACCGAATCGTTCGAATGCGGTCTTTCGATACGCCTTTCGCAACGAGTGTTTCTCGCAAGTGGGTCGCCTGTCTCGCGACTTTTCTTCGTGCTTCACCCACATCTGGGTCTTCGGCTTTCGCCGAAATCTGGAGACGCACCTTGTCTGGCGGTGCGCGCGCCTGCCCTATCGCCGCCGTCACGAGAGTTTGCTCGGCCATGCGGATACTTGTCGTCCAGTCTGCAAGTCAGTTGCTCCGCCACTCGAAATATACACTATCTGTTTCTAACGTACACAAAAAACTTTTACAGTGGCTGGCCGAATCTTTGTGTGATACACTCACATGTCACGGGCTGTTTTCGAACCCAGCGAGTACGAGCGACGAATCGAACGGACGAAATCGCGGATGGCCGAGGAGGGTCTCGACGCGCTGGTCGTAAGCGACCCCGCAAACATGAACTACCTCACGGGATACGACGGCTGGTCCTTCTACGTCCATCAGGCGGTCATCATCACGCGACACCGCGAGGAACCCGTCTGGGTGGGCCGCGACATGGACGCAAACGGCGCACGGGCGACGACCCAGCTCAGCGAGGAGAGCATCCTCCCCTACAGCGACGACCACGTTCAGTCGCCAGTCGACCTCCACCCGATGGATTTCGTCGCCGCAGTTCTCGAAGAACTGGGCGTAGACGACGGCCGCATCGGGCTCGAAATGGACGCCTACTACTTCACGGCGAAGTCCTACACGCGTCTCAAGGATAACATCCCCGAGGCAGAGTTCGAAGACACGACGCTCCTCGTCAACTGGGTTCGCATAAAGAAATCCGAGGCGGAACTCGATTACATGCGCGAGGCCGCACGCATCTCGGAAAACGCGATGCAGGCAGGTCTCGACGCCATCGACGAGGGCGTTCCCGAGTACAAACCGGCAAAAGCCATCTACAACGCGCTCATCGAGGGCACCGAGGACTACGGCGGTGACTATCCGTCTATCGTCCCGCTCATGCCCTCCGGCGACCACACCGGCACGCCACACCTGACCTGGACCGACCGCCGGTTCGAGAACGGCGACCCGGTCATCATCGAACTCTCGGGGTGTCGCAACCGCTATCACTCGCCGCTCGCTCGGACGACCTACGTGGGAGAGCCACCCGAAGAGATGCAAGACCGCGCAGAAATCGTCGTCGAGGGAATTCAGGCCGCACTCGACGCCGTCGAACCCGGCGTCACCTGCGAGTCGGTCGAAAAAGCCTGGCGCGACACGATTGCGAAGTACGACATCGAGAAGAAAGATCGCATTGGCTACTCGATGGGTCTTGGCTACCCGCCGGACTGGGGCGAGCACACGGCCAGTCTGCGCCCGGGCGACGAGACGGTTCTGGAAGAAAACATGACGTTCCACACCATTCCCGGCCTCTGGTTCGACGACTTCGGCGTGGAACTGAGCGAGACGTTCCGCGTGACTGCGAACGGCGCAGAACCACTGGCGGACTTCCCACGAAAGCTGTTCAGCACGTAGTCGCTTAGATTCCCGCTTCTACGGCGCTTGTACCTGATTTTCGAGCTCTTCGCCGGCTTCGAGTCGCGCGACGTTTTCGGCGACGATGTCGGCGAGTCGGTCCCAGTGTTTCGGCGTGTGACCGCCCGTGTGTGGCGTGATGAGACAGTTTTCGAGCGTCCAGAGCGGGTGGTCAGCCGGCAGGGGTTCGGGGTCGGTCACGTCGAGGGCCGCGCCACGAATCTTGTTCGAGCGCAGTGCCGAGACGAGCGCGTCCGTGTCCACGATTGGGCCGCGGGCGGTGTTCACGAGGACGGCGTGGGGTGGCATCGTCGCAAACTCGTCTGCACCGATGAGTCCCTGCGTCAGGTCGTTGAGCGGGCAGGCGACGACCACGTAGTCACTTCGCGCCAGTGCGTCGTGGATAGCGTCTTCTTCGAAGCCAACGACCTCGTCAGTGGGGCCGCCCTTTTCGGGGGTGTAGCGGACGCCGATGGTGGTAACGTCGAAGCCGTCGAGTCGCTTCACGAGCGTCTGACCGATGGACCCGAGGCCGATAACAGTAACTGTACTCCCGGTGAGCTCGCCCGACTGGAAGTGGCGCCACTCGGCGCGCTGTTTCTGTCGCCACCCCTCGTGGAGGCGGCGGGTGAACACGAGCATGTTGCCGAGCGCCTGCTCTGCGATGCCGGGGGCGTGGATGCCGCCTGCGTTCGTGACCGCGACGCCGTGGTCCTCGAGCGCGTCCATCGGAACGTGGTCGGTTCCGGCGAACGTGCAGGCGAACAGCGAGAGCCGATTTGCGTTCGAGAGGAGGTCCTCGTCGATCGTGATGCCCGTCACGATGCGAGCGTCGGCGACGAGTTCTCGCTCCTCTTTCGGCGTGCGAGCGAGCGCAACAGTCTGGTTCGGCAGTCGCTCGCGCAATTTCTCGGCGTACGATTCCATCGAGAGTCCTTCCGTTCCTTCGCGGAGAACGACGATATCTGGCTGTGTGGTCATGGAAACGGTCGTGTGCGTACCAGTACGATTGTGAACCCTCCTCTTATGCCTTTTGTGTGTTCGCTGTCAACGATAATTGTGTACTGTTAAGTGGGTCGCCCGTGTTAGGCTCGGACATGGGAACCCGTACCGACGGTCGGCTAACCGAGCGCCGACGCGCCTTTCATCGCTACCCTGAACCAGCCTGGTGTGAGTTTGCCACTACGGCCACGCTCGTCTCCGAACTGCGGGACATCGGTGTCACGGACCTCGCAATCGGTCCAGACGCCTACGACCCGAACGACCGGATGGCGGTTCCGGACGATGACACGCTCACGGAGTGGTTCGAACGGGCGCGTGAACGTGGGGCCGACCCCGACGTGCTCTCGAAACTCGAAGGCGGCAATACCGGTGTCGTCGCCGTCCTCGAACGCGGCGAGGGGCCGACTGTCGGTCTCCGCGTGGACATCGACGGTCTCTACATCGAGGAATCGGCCGAGAAAGACCATCGACCACAGAGCGAGGGTTTTGGTTCGGAGACGGAGAACACGATGCACGCCTGCGGCCACGACTCCCACATGACGTGGGGACTGGCGACCATCGAGGCCATCAAAACGAGTGATTTTGCGGGCACGCTCGTCGTCTTCTTCCAGCCCGCAGAGGAGGTATCCGGCGGTGGCTACCCGATGGCAGAAAGCGAGTACGCGGCCGGTATCGACTACTTCTTCGCCGTCCACATCGGCCTCGACCACCCGACGGGCGAACTGGTCGCTGGTATCGAGCGCCCACTCGCGATGTGCCACGTAGACGTGACCATCGAAGGAACCTCCGCGCACGCGGGGAAGGCTCCGAACGAGGGAGCGAACGCGATTCAGGCGCTCGGCACGGCCATCGAGAACACCTACGCGATTCCTCGCCACGCAGACGGAATGACGAGGGTCAACGTTGGACGGGTCGAAGGCGGCACCGCGAGCAACGTCATCGCAGAGGAAGTCACGGCAGTCGCCGAAGCTCGGGGGGAGACGACCGACCTGATGGAGTACGCCTTTTCGCGCATGGAGAGCACGTTCGAAACCGCGGCCGAGATGCACGACTGCCGGGCCGACGTCGAGGTCGTGAGCAAGAGTCCGCGCGCCGACAGCGACCCCGAACTCGCGGGCGCCGTTGCCGACGTTGGCCGTGAGACGAGCGGCATCGATACCGTCCTCGACTCGGCCGACTTCGGCGCGAGCGAAGACGCGACGTTCCTGATGGACCGTGTCCAAGAGGAGGGAGGCCTCGCAACGTACCTTATCGTCGGAACCGACCACCCCACGAGTCACCACACGCCAACGTTCGACGTAGACGAGCGAAGTCTCGAACACGGCGTGGACGTGCTGGTTGAGTCGATTCTCCGAGTCGCGGAGGGTGGCACGTGAATTCCGACTCACGTGATTCGGTGAAAGACGCGTCCGCAATCGTGACCGCAGCCGACATCCGTACCGCCCGTGACCGCCTCGAATCGGTCGTCCACCGAACGCCCCTCGATTCTTCTACGACCCTCGCCACCGAGTGCGACGCGGCAGGCGTCCACCTCAAACTCGAAAATATGCAGCGAACCGGCTCGTTCAAGATTCGAGGCGCGTACAACAAACTCTCGCAATTGGACACGGAAACCGCGGACAACGGCGTCGTTGCCGCGAGCGCGGGAAATCACGCTCAAGGAGTCGCACTCGCGGGGCAGCTGCTCGACGTGGATTCGACCATCGTCGTCCCCGAAATCACCCCCGCCGTAAAAATCGAGGCAACCCGTGGCTACGGCGCGGAGGTCATCGTCGAGGGCGACATCTACGAAGATTCCTACGAGCGAGCACTTGACCTCACTGACGAACGAGGGGCCGAGTTCGTCCACCCGTTCGACGACGAAGCCATCATCGCCGGCCAGGGAACGGTCGGCTTCGAACTGGCCGAACAGTGTCCCAACGTGGACACCGTCCTCGTCTCTATCGGCGGCGGCGGGCTCATCTCCGGCATCGCCACTGCACTTGAGGCGTACGACCCCTCAGTCCGGGTTATCGGCGTCCAACCAGCGGGGGCGGCCCACGCAAAACCGTCGCTCGAAGCGGACGAGATCCATCGCCTCGACGACATCGACACGGTGGCCGAGGGCATCGCCGACGCCCGGCTCCTCGACCGAACGTTCGCCGTCATCCGCGAGCGAGTCGACGACGTGGTCTCGGTGAGCGACACCGACCTCGCAGCGGCGACGACACTGCTCGCAGAACGGGCGAAGACAGTGGTCGAACCCGCGGGTGCAGCACCCGTCGCCGCGCTCCTCTCCGGTGCGGTGGACGTCGCGGGCGAACAGGTCGTCGCTGTGGTCTCCGGCGGGAACGTCAATCTCACCGACCACGCAGCACTGACGCGCGTCGGCCTCGAAGCGAGGGGCAGATACGCCACTGCTCGACTCCTGGTCGACGGGTGGCCGACCAGTCTCGGGCCGCTCACAGAAACGATAGCCGACGAAGGTGCTGAACTGGTCGAATTAGAACGAGTCGAGCGAACTGCCGCCGACCCACCGAATCGAACGCCCGTCGAGGTGGGCATCGCGGGGAGTTCCCCAGTACACCTCGCCGGCGTGTTAGACGCGCTCAACGAGGGGACGAACGTCCGAGTTCAGTCGTCGAATGTAGAACAGAAGTAGCGCTGAACTGGCCGTCTACGCCGGCACGGCGTTCGAAACCGCGTCGATTGCGTCACAGAAGATGCCGATTCCCAGTTCGATTTCGCGCTCGGTCACGTCGAGCGGTGGGAGCAGGCGGATGGTCTTCTTGCCACAGCCGAGGGTCAACAGGCCGCATTCGAGGGCGGCTTCGACGACGGCATCGCGGCGGGCGGGCGAGTCGAACTCGACTGCGAGCATGAGCCCCTTGCCGCGCACGTCTTCGACGTACTCGGGAGCCGCGTCCCGAATGAATTCCTGTGCTTGCGTCCCGCGTGCGACGGCGTTGTCGAGCAAGTCGTGTTCCTCGATAGCGTCGAGCGTCAGTGCTCCTTGCATCGACGCGAGGAGGTCGCCGCCGCCGAACGTGGACCCCAATCGGTTCTTTTCCTCTGGGAAGATGTCCGTGCGAGAGATGGTCGCGCCGACGCGAAGCCCCTTCGCCGCGGAGATGATGTCCGGTTCGATTGGGTAGTGGTCTGCCGCCCACATCTCGCCGGTGCGGCCAACGCCGGACTGGATTTCGTCGACCACGAGTGGGATGTCGTGGGTGTCACACACGTCGCCCACTTCTTGCATGAACGCCTCGTTGGGGAAGCGATAGCCACCGACGCCCTGAATGGGTTCGAGAATGGCGAAGGCGACTTCTTCGGGGTTGACGTGGCCGCCTTCCGGCGAGAGCATACCCCGGAGGTACGACCCGTCGCCCGCAGTAAATCCGCAGGAACACGCTTCGGGACTCGCACAGTCACAGAAGGGGACGGTCTTGACGCCGGCTATCTCTGGGTAGTGGCGCGTGTAGACTTCCTTCGACTTCGTGAGCGAAAGCGTTCCGACCGTCCGGCCGTGGAAACTCCCCTCGAAGGAGACGGCGTACTTCGAATTCGGCTTCGCATCGTGGGCAATCTTCATGGCGTTCTCGACGGACTCGGCCCCCGAATTCGAGAGGAAAACGGTGTCCATGTCGTACTGACTCGACACCGAGACGAGTTTCTCCATCAGGTGACTCGCGACGGGGAACTCGGCCGTCTCCGGGTCTGGACCGACGCCAAAGTACATGTCCTGTCCGGCGATTTTCATCGGTTCGACGAGGTCGAACTCCCGGAGTTTCGAAAGCACTTTCTCGTTGTTGTAGCCGAGCGGTGCAGCGCCGATGTGACAGGTGAAATCGAGGAGGACGTTTCCGTCCACGTCGGTCACGAATGGGCCGTCCGCCTCGGCGACGATGTCCCAGACGAACTCGTGGGAGTACTCGCTGGGTGCGGCGTGGTCCGAGTGAAACGAAATCCACTTCTTCGCGTTCGGGCCCGGAAGCGTGTCCGCGTCGGGTTCCGCGGTAGCTCTGTCCATACACAAATAACGTTAATGGTGTCAATTAAAACTTGTTACCGACGCGCGAAACGGGGTGGAAAACGAGACGCGATTCGGCTTAGTCGTCGTCCTCTGCCACGGCGCGGCCCCGAGTGGATTGTTCCTTCGAGGTGGACCCGATGAGCGTGGTCCGGTCCTGGAGCAGGAGGCTCCCCGTCTCGTCGCTGAACGTCTTGAATAATCCGAACGTGGCGACCAGACAGACGAGTGCGAACGGCGCACCGGTGATGATAGCCGCAGACTGGAGTGCCTTCACGCCGCCGCTCACCATCAAGATTGAGGCCACCGCACCCTGCAACACCGCCCAGAAGACGCGGTTGATGGCCGAGGGTTCCTCCTTGCCGCCCGTCGTCATCATCGAGACGGCGAGCGTAGAGGAGTCTGCGGACGTGACGAAGAACGTCGTCACGAGAATGAGGAAGCCAAACAGGAGCACGGGGCCGACGATAGGGAGCGACCCGAACAGGACGTACCCTGAGACGGCCTCGCTGAACTCACTGACGGGGCCGAGGATGTCGGCCGCGCCACTGTTCTGCATGATGAGTGCAGAGCCGCCGATGATGGCGAACCACGGAATCGTCGCGAGCGAGGTCGCGCCGATGCCGGCGAACGCAACCTCGCGGACGCTCCGGCCCTTCGAGATGCGGGCGATGAACAGCCCGGCGAACGGCGACCACGCAAGCGGCCAGAGCCAGTAGAAGGCCGTCCAGAGGTTTACCCAGTCACCGCCGCCGCTGTACTGGGTGTAGAGCCCCATCTGGAAGAAATCGCCCAGGTAGCCACCGACCGCCTGGGTGCTGAGTTTCAGGATGCCGAAGGTCGGTCCGAAGACGAGCGTCGCGACCATCAACACCAGGAACATCACCATGTTGAAATTCGAGAGGCGGCGAATCCCGCGGTCGACGCCGAGGACCAGCGAGATGGTGAAGATGACCGTCATCCCGGTGATGATGAGAATGGTCCCGAGGTCGCCGAGGTTGATTCCCCACTGGAACTGCAACCCGGTGATGAACTGACTGCCGATGAATCCGAGGGAGGTGGCGACGCCGCCGATGGTCGCGAACACCGCGAGGATGTCCACGATTTTCCCCCAGAAACCGTCTACGTTCTCAGCGCCGATGATGGGCGTGAGCACCGCAGACACCCGGAGTGGTGCCCCGTAGTTGTAGACGTAGTAGCCGATGGCGAGGCCCATGACGGTGAAACACGACCACTGGATGAGCGCCCAGTGGAACAGCGTGTACTGAATCGCGATGGGCATCGCTGCTGCAGACTGGGCCGGCACGTCGTACAACGGCGGGACCGTAGAATAGTGGAACAGCGCCTCGGCGGGCCCCCAGAACACGATGCCTGCGGCGAGCCCGGCCGAGTACATCATCGTGAAATACGAGAAGTAACTGTACTCGGGTGTTTCGTCGCCGAGTCGGAGCTTCCCCCAGGGGCCGAAGATGACGAAGGCGAGAAACGCGACGAAGATGAGCATCACGATCAGGAAGAACCAGTTGAACTGGGCAAGAATCCACTTGCGAATCCCATCGACGGTGCTGAACGCGGAATCGGGGCGCGCCACGAACATGGCGACGAATAGCAGCGTGATGCCCGCACCGAAGGCGAACACGATGGGTTCGATTTCGTCTACGAATTCTGCGACGACACCGTCATTGCTCGAACTCATCTGCTGTCACCCCCTGCTGTGGGTTGACCGACGCGATTCGATGCTGTCCGGCTTGGGGTGGTTCGTGTCCGATGCGGTAGGTGGTTTGCGGGTGGTGCAACGCGACGTCTGTCGTGTGGGGTGGGGTTTGTCTGAGGCATCTGACTGTCCTCGCATGCCGTGCGGCGTTTCCTCGTGCCACTC
This sequence comes from Haladaptatus sp. QDMS2, assembly GCF_029338295.1. Classification (NCBI taxonomy): domain Archaea; kingdom Methanobacteriati; phylum Methanobacteriota; class Halobacteria; order Halobacteriales; family Haladaptataceae; genus Haladaptatus; species Haladaptatus sp. QDMS2. Next base: position 183,501 of record NZ_CP119792.1, on the reverse strand, counting down.
GTTGCCGTACGTCACGTCCATTGACAATATCACCAATAAGTGTTACGGTTACTGAAAACGACGAATACAATATTCGTATATTCGACGGCGTGGAATCGAACATTCTACACATCCACATGACAGATTTGCGAATTGTATCGAGCATGTCGCTCAATCGGTACGCACTGGCTCGATCCTCGCTGTTTGCACCGCGAAGCTGACCTGTGAATACAGAATTCGTATACGTTGAAGGCGAGTGATTTGAGGAAACTGTCTGCCTTGGTTTCACATTGCGGTGAAGTATCGCACTCGTCGTAATATTTAATCCAGATTGTAAACAAAAGCTGTGTATGGAACACGGTCCCGACGATGCGAACGCCCGTGACAGTCTCGCGTACTCGGCGGAGCGCGGCCGGGGCATCCTCACTCCGAGCGACCGAGAGTATCTGCTCGGGCGAAAAACCGACTACACGGAACATTCGAAAAAACAGAAGCGAAATCGCATCCGGAGACGCCTACGCAACGCGATTCTCGACTTCACGATTCTCTTCGAGTGTCTGGAAGACCGAGACCGGGAGACGGTGTTCAACCCCGACGACGCGGACCGGGCGGCCTACACCGAGGGCATCACCGATATGCTCGCGTTCTTGCACCTCGGCACGATGGGCTACTACACCCCGTTTAAGGATATGCTCGCGAAAGGCGTCGGCAAGGCAGAACAGGAACTCGCTGGGTCCGATTATCGCATGGTGTCTGTCGATTTCAACGTCGACCCGGTCGGCCAAATCGACGTAGACGACGTCATCGACAAACTGGAAGCCGGTGCGTTCAACGACCTCACCGACGACGAGATTCGGGCGTTCGTTCGCCTGCTCGCCGACTCTGCGGATTTCTCTGCGACTGAGATGCGCACCGAGATGAAAGAACAGATGACGGAGTTCATCGCCCGCGTAAACGAGGCGACCGAACAGCGAAACAAGCGGGTCGAAGAGCTAAACGACTGACTCGTCAGCCGAGGTAGGCGATGGCGTCGAGTTCGACGCGCACGTCGCCCGGCAGTCGCGAGACCTCGACGCAGACGCGGGCTGGCGGGTCACCGTCGAACCGTGCGCCGTAGGCCTCATTCACCCGCTCGTAATCGTCTAAATCCGTGAGGTACACCGTGATTTTCACTACGTCGTTGAGGCCCGCACCGCCGGCCTCGTTCACGACAGCCTCGATATTGTCCAGAACCTGGTCGGTCTGGGCGTCGATGTCGCCAGCTACGTCCTCGCCGGTTTCCGGGTCTACCGGCCCGTACCCGGAGACGTAGAGCGTGTCGCCCGCGCGAACGCCCTGTGAGTAGGGATTGTCATTCCGTGGGGCGTCGTCGGTGATGATGCGTTCTGCAGGCATGGCTTAGAGCGTGGCTTTCTCCGCGGTCGCTTCGCGAATGCCGTCGGTGATGACGTCGAGTGCGAGTTCGGCGAGGTCCTTCGTGAGCACGAGCGGCGGGAGCAGGCGCAGGACGTTGCCGTGGCGGCCCGCCTTCCAGACGAGGACGCCGTTTTCGAAGCAGTAGTCCTGGATCGCGTCTGCCACCTCGTCGGCCGGGGTGCCGTCTTCGTGACGGAACTCCGCGCCGATGAACAGGCCCTTGCCGCGTACTTCTGCGAGCTGCGGGGTCCCCTCTGCCACTTCTTCCAGGCGCTTCGTGATGTAGTCGCCAAGGTCACGGGCGTGGGCGAGCAGGTCGTGTTCCTGGATGTATTCGATTGCTCGCGTCCCGGCGCGCATGGCGACGACGTGACCGCGGTAGGTTCCGGCGTGGTCGCCGGAGCCCCAGGTGTCGAGGTCCTCGTGGTACATCGTGGCCGAGAGCGGGAAGCCCGTGCCGCCGAGTGCCTTCGCCGAGGTCATCACGTCGGGGGTGACGTCGTACCACTCGCTGGCCCACCACTGGCCCGAGCGACCGAGGCCGCTCTGAATCTCGTCGAAGACGAGGGGGACGTCGTTGTCCGTGGCGATGTCACGAAGGCCTTTGAGGAATCCCTCGGGTGGAGCGATGACGCCGCCTTCGCCCTGAATCGGCTCGACGAAGATGCCAGCCGGATTGGCGAGGCCGCCGTAGGGGTCCTCGAAGATGGCCTGGACCTCTTCTAAGGCGTGGTCGACCGCCGCCTCGGGGGACTTCCCCATCTCGAGCGGACTCGGGTAGGGTGCGTGGGTTACGTCGCCGAGCAGCGGCGTGTAGTGACCTTTGAAGTCCTTGTTTCCGGTGAGGCTCATCGCACCGCTCGTCGCGCCGTGGTACGCACCGCGGAAAGCGACAAGCCCGTCTCCGCCGGTGTTGTACTTCGAGAGTTTGATGGCGGCTTCGACGGCGTCACTGCCGGTCGGCCCGCCGAACACGACGCGGTTGTTCCCCTGGAGGCGGCCTGGCGCTATCTCGTCGAGTTTCTCGATGAGTTCGAGGCGTGCCTCGGTCGGGAAATCGACCGTGTGGACGAGTTTGTCCGCTTGCTCGTGGACTGCGTCGAGCACGTATGGGTTCGCGTGGCCGACGTTGAACACGCCGATGCCCGCGAACATGTCGATGTAGGTGTTGCCGTCAACGTCGCGGACGGTGGCACCCTTCCCCTCCTCGAAGGCGACGGGAATGTCTTCGGGGTAGGCGACGGCGCTACTGTCGATAGCCCGCTGCTTTTCGAGCAGTTCCCGTGAGCGTGGTCCGGGAACGTCGTCTACCTGCGCTGGGTCGTCGTAGTGGAGTTCGTGAATCGGTGGCCCTGCAACCATAGTCGTGACCATGAATAACACGCATAAATATTTTGTGAACACTTTTCATAAAGAGTGTACACAAAAATCGACTCTGCAACTGCTCGTGTCAATCAAATTTTGTTGGCTGTGTCAACAGTAATCGTAATCACTTTGGACGCGGGGCCACGAACAATTCGCCAATGCTTCACACGGAAGGGCCCCTCCTTAGCGTCGACGTCGGTGCACGGGAGACGACGACTGAGTCGATAGACGATATCTTGGAAGCGTTCGTCGGCGGCAGAGGCGTCGCGACCCGCCTCGCCCACGAGCGCATCCCGTTCGACGTCGCGCCGTTCGCGGCGGAAAATCGGCTCTATTTCACCACCGGACCGATGCAACACTCGAACATGAGTTTCACCGGCCGCATGAACGCCACGGCAGTCTCCCCGCTCACGGACGGCCTCCTTTCTTCGAACGCCGGTGGATTCATGTCGCGTAACTTCGCCGACACGGGACACTCCGCGGTCGAAATCGTCGGCGAGAGCGACGAACTGCTCGCCGTCCACGTCACCGACGACGGGGTCACCTTCGAAGAAGTGCCCGAACTCGAGGGCGCGACAGTCCCGGAGGTAAACGACTACATGGGCGACGAACACGGCCTCGACACGGACACGCTCGCCGTCATTGGCCCGGCAGGCGAAAATCGCGTCCGGTTCGCTTCGATCATGACGAGCGGCGAGCGAGCCTTTGGCCGTGGCGGCCTCGGTGCGGTGCTCGGCGCGAAGAACGTGAAGGCCATCAGTTTCGAGGGCGATTCGGCCCACGAAATCGAGATTCCAGCCTCGCAGATGGAGATTCATCGCGAGGCGGCAACCAGCGACCACATCATGAAACAACAGGGGACGACGGCCGTCACCGACCTCGCGAACGAACTGGGAGCGTTCCCCACCCGCTACTTCGAGGAAACCTCGTTCGAGCACGCGGACAAGATAAACGGCGACCGGGTCGCGGAGAAGAAGTACAAGAAAGGAACCTGTTCTGCGTGCGCGTTCGCGTGCAAGCTTCCGACGAAGGACGAAGAATCGGGCGTCGAAACTGAAGGCCCCGAGTACGAGACGGTGATGGCCTTCGGCGGCAATCCGATGGTCGACGACATCGTGGACGTGATGAAGTCGAACAAACTCTGTGACGAACTCGGAATGGACACCATCTCCTGTGGCGACGTGGTGTCTGCCTACCTCAAGGCCGAAGACGAGTTCGGCAACGCGGACCTCGTCCACGAGATGGTCGAGAAGATTGCGTATCGTGAGGGCGAGGGCGACCTGCTCGCCGAGGGCGTAGACCGCGCCGCGGGCGAACTCGGCGTGAAAAACTGGACCGTCAAAGGCCTCGAATTCCCCGCCCACGACGGACGCACCCTGAACGGCCAGGGCCTCTCGTACGCCACCGCAAATCGCGGTGCAGACCACATGTACGCCGTGTTCTACTCCTACGAGTACCCTCTCGTCGGCAAGGACAAGGCGATGAACCCAGAGGGTCTCGACGGGAAACCGCCCGTACTCGTCGAGAAGGAAAACCAGATGGCGCTCAACGACAGCGGTATCGTCTGTAAGTTCTCGCGGGACTTCATGACGCCAGAACGCTACGAACTCCTGTTCGGCGCAGCTTACGAGGACCTCCTCGCCGTCGGTGCGAGAGTGGTCGAACTGGAACGCCACTTCAACAACCAGCGTGGTTTCGACCGCGCAGACGATACGCTCCCGTTCGAAATTGAGGGCCTCGATGAAGCGCTCTCTGCGTACTACGACCTACGCGGATGGACCGACGAGGGCGTCGTCCCTGACGCCAGTCTCTCGGTCTGAGCAGTTCCGGACGGCCTTTTTTCAGCGCGTCGAACCTCGAAAAAGCACCGCGATTAAGACGGTGGCTGACAAACACTCGCACGACGCCTTCGATGAACGCGAGAGCCTCCGTCCGATTTGCCCTTCTTACAGGCCTCGGTATCGCCGTACTCGCCCGGCCCACCGCGGCCCACGCGGGCGGATTCGGCACGCTCGTGACGAACGCTGCCGTGCCGACGTGGCTGACCATCGTCACGGGCGGCGTCATCGTCGGGGCGTCGTTCATGTTTACGAGTCTGATGACCGACCACGGGGCGATTCGGGCGGTCAACGACTGGCGGGTTTTCGTCCCATCGACTGGGGCAATTCAGCGAGCGATTCGACCGATCGCGGGCGGCCTCGGCGTGGGCGTGTTGCTCGTCGTGCTCGTGACCGGGTTCACCGGGTCACAATCGCCCACGCGAAACTTCGCGACGCTGTTCGTCTGGGCCGGGTGGTGGGCGGGGTTCACGATGAGCGTGTACCTCGTCGGTAACACCTGGCCGGCGCTCAACCCGTGGCGGGCCGTTGCCGCGTTGGTTCCCGCGAAACCGCGGCTCGCCTACCCCGACCGATTTGGCGTCTGGCCCAGCGTCGTCGGTCTGCTCGCGCTCGTCTGGCTCGAAGTCGTGAGTCCCGTCTCGGAGAATCCGCGCTTGCTCGCCACCGTCATCCTCGGCTACTCGGTCATCACCGTCGTCGGAGCGATTCTGTTCGGTGTCGAAACCTGGTTTGGGCGTGTAGACCCAATTTCACAGGTGTTCCGGTGTTACGGACGCATCGCCCCGATACAACGGACAGAGACAGGCCTCGCGTTCAAACTACCGAGTACTGCACTGGCGACTCGCCGGGTCGCAGAACGACCCGACGAAACGGCGTTCATCGTCGCGTTGCTGTGGGTGACCACCTACGACGGCTTTATCGCGACGCCACTGTGGCGGTCGGCCATCGAACCGCTCGTGGTCAGCGGCGTCCCACCGCGAGCGCTCTACTTCGTGGCCATCGTCGCCGGATTCGCGCTCTTCCTCGTCGCCTACCGCCTCGCCGCTCGCCGCGCTCGGGAGTCGGCGCGAACCTACGTCACGCCGCAGTTCATCGAGGGTTGGTTCGCCCCCGCGTTGTTGCCAATCGCTGCCGGGTATCATCTCGCGCACTTCCTCGCGTTCTTCCTCACGCTGTCACCAGCCCTCATTACGGTGGCCGCGAACCCCTTCTCGCCGCCACTCGACCTCCAGGTGCTCGTGATTCCGGGGTGGTTCTCGACGCTGCAATTGCTGTTCGTCCTGCTCGGTCACCTGTTCGCCGTGTGGATTGCGCACTCGCTCGCCTTCGACCTGTTCCCCGGCAAGCTCAAACCGATTCGGAGTCAGTACCCCTTCATCGTCGTGATGATTTTCTACACGATGACGAGCATGTGGATCGTCACGCAACCGTTTCGTCCACCACCATTCATATGACAACCGTCACGCCCGACACCGTCGTCTTCGAAACCGACCCGCCTGCCGTGTACTGTCCCTACTGCGAGCGCCCGTTCGACACCGACCTGACGCTCGCGCTCCACGTCGGCGAAGCACACCAGGACGAGTGGTCTGATACAGACCAGACGGCCTACGAAGACGCCCTCGCCGAGGAGGACGACGACCTCTGGCTATACCACATGAAAATCGTCGTCGGGCTTGCGATTTTGTATGGTGTTTTCATCGCCGCCTACATGATCGTCCTCGGTTGACCCTTTTCCTTGTACTCGGTTATTCCTCGCCTGTATACTCCCCGTCACTATCACGAGTGCATCCTGTCCAAATCTATAACGATGAATCATGCGAGTATTCGGAAACCGACCGCAGAGGCGGCGATACGTGCGATAATTTGTTTTTTCAAATCCGAGTAAACTTTTTGTGATAGGGGGTGTATGGTAGCATATGGCTACGACGCAAACGCACCCTGGTGGCGAACTGTTCATCGGCGGGAAATGGCAAACCCCGCCCGACGTCATCGAGGTGACGGACCTCGCTGACGGCGGCATCTTCGCACAGGTCGCGGCAGCTGATGCAGACCACGCCGAAGCGGCGCTCACGGCCGCCGAGCACGCGAAGCGAACGATGCGCGAGACGACCATCGTCGAACGCGCCCAGTGGGTCGAACAGATTGCAGCCGGCATCGAAGCGCGGAAGGAAGAACTCGCGGCGGTCATCGTCCGGGAGGCAGGCAAGCCGATTTCGAGCGCCCGCGGCGAAGTCGACGCCGCCGCAGAACGGTTCCGTCGCGCCGCGGAGGAGGCCCGGAATCAGCAAGGCGAGTTCCTCGAAGGAACGACGACTGGTCACGAGGGATGGCGGGCCATCGTCGAACCGCGCCCCGTGGGCGCGGTACTCTGCATCACGCCGTACAACTATCCCCTCGCGACGACGGCGTTACAGGTCGCTCCCGCGCTCGCCGCGGGCAACGCCGTCATCCTGAAGCCGGCGTCGAAGACGCCCATCTCCGGGGCGATTCTCGCCGAAATCATCGCTGACGTAGACCTTCCGGCTGGTGGCTTCAACTTCGTCCCCGGACGAGGGTCGGTCGTCGGCGACAAACTCGCGGGAGACGACCGTATCGACGCCATCGCGATGACCGGGTCGTCCGGCGCGGGAAAGCACGTCGCAGGCGAGTCGGGGATGGCGACTCTGCACATGGAACTCGGCGGGAACGCACCGGCCGTCGTCTTCGATGATGCGGACATCGAATCGGTCGCCGCGGCCTGTGCGAAAGGTTCGTTCAAGTACGCGGGTCAACGCTGTTCGGCCATTTCGCGGGTGCTCGCCCACGACGCCGTCCACGACGAGGTGGTCTCCGCCATCGAAGCCCAAATGGACGAGTGGCAAATCGGTGACCTCTTCGACGCGGAGACGACCGTCGGTCCGCTCATCTCCCAGGAGCAGGCCGACTGGGTCGAGGAACTCGTCGCGGACGCACTCGACCGGGGAGCAACACTCGTTCGTGGTGGGACTCGTGACGGCCGAGAATTCGAACCCACGCTGCTCGCCGAGGTTCCCCACGACGCCCGCATTCTCCACGAGGAGCAGTTCGGTCCCGTCGCTGTGGTCACGCGTTTCGAGGAAGAAGCGGAGGCGCTCGACATTGCGAACGGCGGCGACCTCGGCCTCGACGCCGCCGTGTTCACGAAGGATTACGACCGCGCATTGCGCGTCGCAGACGCTCTCGAAGCGGGAGGCATTCGTATCAACGGTGCGCCCTCCCACGGACTCGGCGACATCCCCTTCGGCGGGGTCAAAGACTCCGGTATCGGCCGCGAGGGACTCGGGTACACCATCGAGGCCTTCACGACGACGAAGACGATTACGCTGTGAGTGCCTCGGTTCGGTCGCATTTTATACTTCGCCACGTGTCCTGTAGGTGATGACCGCTGGAATTCACGCACAGGTGACGGTGAGGGGTCTCGAAGACTGTCCCGTAGCGGGCGTGAGCGAAGACTTCGAGGTGCAATCGGTGGTCACGAACACCAGTCATCACGGGGACGGTGCGGGTGTCGTCGGTGAAGTCACCATCGACGAGGATACGTCACGGCAACCCGCCGCTGAATCACTTGCTCCGGTCTTCGCGGACGGTGACCGTGCCGTCTATCGCTACGAGCGCGAAACGGCTGACTGCCCCTGCGGAAAAATTCCGACCCACGGCTGCCCAATCAGAGATATTCGTGCGACCAAGGGCTCGCTCACGTTCTCGTTTTTCGCCCCCGACGTGGAGACGGTTCGGGCAATCGTCTGTGACCTCCGGGCGTGTAGCTCGTCGGTCCACCTCCATCGGCTCACGCAGTCGGTTGACGACGACCAGGCCTTACTGGTCGTAAACCGGGCCGCATTCACGGACCGCCAGTACGAGGTGCTCGAGACGGCTCACGAACTGGGCTACTTCGCCCGGCCTCGGGAATCGGATGCGACTTCTGTGGCACGGGCGCTCGACATCTCCGTGGCCACCTTTAGTGAGCATCTTGCTGTCGCTCAGGAGAAACTGCTGGACCAGTTGCTCGGCGAGTGAATGGCAGGGAACCTCTCGCATGGGATGATAAAAACCCAATGAGGCTAGCGAGAAGGTGTACCCTCTCCGTCGGGTAACGTCTCACTATCCGATGGCTCAGTCACTGTATGCGGAGATTGGCGGCGAACAGGCTGTCTCACAGGTTGTGGACGATTTCTACGACCGCGTCCTCGCGGACGACAACCTCGTGGGGTACTTTGAGGACTACGACATGGCCGAACTCCGTGCCCACCAGGTACAGTTCATCAGCGCCGTCGCAGGCGGCCCCGTCGAATACACCGGTGCGGACATGCGTGAGGCGCATGCTCACCTCGACATCAGCGAACCCGACTTCGAGACGGTCGGGCAGTACCTCGAACGGGCGCTCCGGGAAAACGGCGTCAGCGATGAGAACGTCGCGAGCATCATGGACGAGGTGGCCGCCCTCAAAGCGCCGATTCTCGGAACCTGAGCGCAAACCTCTCCCAACTCCAGAAGAAGTACCCGAATTCGAGTAAATATGTGGCAATTTAAGTAGCCTCCGTGTGCTGCTTTGAGGTATGTACGCGGGCGTTGACCTCGGGGCGACGAACATTCGAACCGTGGTGGCAGACGAGACGGGGACCATCACCGGTTCGGACGAACGGCCCACGCCGCCGGGACCGACGGGTATCGCCGTCACCGACGCCATTCTCGGGTCGCTCAAAGCCGCCTGTGACGCGGCGGCCATCGCCCCCACGAACATCTGGGCGGTCGGTGTCGGGTCTATCGGCCCCCTCGACCTCGCGGAGGGAGTCATCGAAGACCCCGCGAACCTCCCCGACACGATCGACCACATTCCCCTCACCAGTCCCATCGAATCACTCACTGAGACTGACCGGGTCTACCTCCACAACGACACGAGCGCGGGGGTCATCGGGGAGCGATTCCACGCAGCGCAGAATCCCGACGACATGGTGTATCTGACCATCTCCTCTGGCATCGGGGCCGGGGTGTGCGTGGACGGCCACATCCTCTCCGGGTGGGACGGGAACGCAGGCGAAGTAGGACATTCCACACTCGACCCTGCGGGAGAGATGCACTGTGGTTGTGGCATGGACGGTCACTGGGAAGCCTACTGTTCTGGAAACAACATCCCACTCTACGCGAAACACCTGTTCGAAGAAATGTCGATGAACACTGCCCTCCCCATCGACGACCCCGACCTCGATGCGGCGACCGTGTTCGCAGAAGTCGGTGACGACGCATTCGCGACGCACGTCATCGAACAGGTCGCAGCGTGGAACGCAATGGGTATCGCGAATCTCGTCCAGTCGTATGCCCCGCTGGTGGTCTACGTCGGCGGTGCGGTCCCGCTCAACAATCCCGAGGTGACCCTCGACCCCGTCCGCGACCGCATCGCGGACATGGTGATGGTGAACGTTCCCGAAATCAAGTTGACCACGCTTGGTGACGACGTGGTGGTCCGGGGTGCGCTGGCGAGTGCGATGTCCGAAGGCACGGGGGACCGTTCGAAGCTGCGAGCGGGCGTGAAAATCGAGTGAGCGGGCGCTTCAGTTCGCCGCGCAGTTGTTCGGGCCGAGCTCGAGCGATTCGACGTCTTCGCCGGGCTGTTTCTTGCCCCAGTTTATCTGCTTGATTTCGTTGTAGTTTGCCGGCTCGTCGGAGAGACTCTCGACGATGGTTTCGACGAACTGCTCTTCGTTTTGGTTCGCAACGTAGCTCAGGAGTTCGTTCGAGGACTCTTCGCGGAGGTCACCGAGTTGCGTCGCCAGCGGGCGAATCGATTCGTCGCTAAAGTGCCCTGGCAGCACGACAGTCTCGGCCGAGTGGTCGAGCAACCTGGTCAGGCTGTCGAATAACAGGCTCGACGCCTCGCGGATGGCGTCTTTCGAGTTGTCCTCCAGGTCCGGGCGACCGACGCTCCGGAGGAACAGCGTGTCCCCCGAGATGAGCGCGTCGTCGAACTGGAAGGAAACGCTGCCGTGGGTGTGCCCTGGCGTGTGAAGCACGTCTACGTCACGGTCGCCGACAGTGAGCGTCTCACCGTCTTCGAGTTCGGTGACGTTGTCGAGTTCGCCAGCATCGTCACCGTGGAGGTAGTATGGAACGTCGAGTTCCCCGGCGAGTCGCCGCGCACCGGAGACGTGGTCTGCGTGGGCGTGGGTGTCTGCCACGCCGACGATTTCGAGGTCGCGCTCGTCGGCCATCCCCAGATATCGGTCTACGTACTGGGTCGGGTCGACGACGATTGCCTCGCCGTCGTCGTGGAGGAAGTAGGAGACGCATCCCGTTCCGGGTCGGACGACCTGTACGACGCCGGATGCCCCTTCGACTTCGAACGACTGGTGGACGCGCCCCCACCCGTTCATGCCGTTGTCGATGGATTTCGCCTCGAAGCCCTGGTCACGGAGGAACGCGGCGGCCCGTGCAGAGGTGATACCTGCCACGCAGACCGTCGCGATCTCGCGGTCTCGCGGGAGGTCATCGAGGTGTTCTTCGAGCGTCGAGAAGTCGTGTTTGAGCAGTTCGTCGTAGATTGGGAGGTTCGTACTCCCGGGAATCTGCCACTCCTCGTAGGCGTCTTCCCTACGCACGTCGAGCACGAAGAGGTCGTCGTCCTGGGCCTGAACTCGCTGGGCGACGGTCGACGGGTCGAAGTCGGTATTGCTCATTGTACACAAGACTACTTGCTGTACTTACTTAACTTCGTCGGCTATCGAACTGGAACGACGGTCGGTCCTCGACAGGGAGAAGGCGAGATGGGAAATCATCCGGCCGCAAACGAATACTCAGGTTTCGGCCTGCGGCGTCCGAGTGGACGTATCGCTCTCGTCGGCGTACTTACGGTTGAACTCGCCGATGAGCGTGCCCATCTTTGCGTACCAGTCGTTGAGCATTCGCTGGAGGTCCTTGGTTATCGCATCCGGGTCGGCGGCGCTGTAGACGTGATAATAGCCGCCGTGTTCGTAGTTCACCTGTTCTTTCTCGACGAGACCGGCCTCGATGAGGCGCTGGACCGACCGGTAGGCGGTCGAGCGTTCGCGGTCGATACAACTTGCGACTTCGTCGACCGTCATCGGTTCTGGAGTGGTACTCAACAGTTTGAACACGGTCGTATCGATCTCCTTGAGGCCGTGGATGCATTCGAGGAGGCCCTCGCACTCCATCTGTTCTCGGAGCAGTTGACTCAGCGAATCTCCCATCGTTGTCTGACGTTGGTGTTCGCGACAGAAAAGCTTTTGCACGTTGTGTACAATACTGCTTGAACCGAGTACTCACTGTCAAGCGAGTGTTAGTGGCCGGTTGAGCCGTCTCCAGACGAGGTTAGCGTACACCAGACACCGGCACCTTCACTTCTGAGCTGGCAGATTGCACTCAGGACGACGGCCCCACTTACGAGAATCGCCGCCCCGAAGATGAGCGCGATGCTGAGTGTCTGCAACCAGCCCATCCCGAGGGGGGCTGCGAGATTTTTCGCGGCGACGGCCACGCTGCCCGCGAGGAGCATCGCGGCGAAGTAACCCTTGATACCGTCTTCGTCCACAAGTTTCGTCGCCCCCGCACCGATGCGAGCGCCGAGCGCACTTCCGGCGAGCAACGACCCGACGACGGGGAGATTCACGGCCCCAGCCTGCGCGTAAACGAAGGCACCGAACGCCCCGGAAATGGTAATCTGGAGGATGTCCGTGCCGACGGCGATGGCCGCGGGGACTCCGAAGCCGTACATCATCGCGGGCATGAGGAGGAACCCGCCGCCGACGCCGAGCAGGCCGGAGAGGACGCCGATTGCGAGTCCAAGGGTGAAGATGATGACCGCCGAGATGCGGATGTCACCCTTCAACGTCACCATCGGCGGAATCTCGATGGACTGGACTTTCTCAGAGATGTCCCTGCCAGTCGATTTCTTGTCCTCAGTGCGTGCGTCATGGAGCGTGAACAGACCAACCGTCGCGAGCAGGCTGACGTACGCGACGCTGATGACCACGTCGATGACGCCCGTCGATTCGAGGAACGTGATGACGTGTTCACCCAGTTTGATGCCAATGGTCATCGCGACGGTCATGATGGTCGCAAGTTTGTAATCGACCTGCCCGTGACGGCGGTGGCGAAGCGCGCCGATGATGCTCGTTCCGAAGACGAACGCGAGTCCACTGCCGACCGCCACTTTCGCCGGGTAGCCCAGCACCAGAAGGGCCGGCGTGACGAGGAACGACCCGCCCATGCCGAAGAAGCCGAACAGGATCCCGATGAGGAGGCCAAAGCCGACGAAGATGCCGACCATCGCGAGGCTCAATCCGAATGGCTCCATCACTGCTCACCTTCCAACGTTGCTCGCATTTTCGGGCCGACGACCGTGGCCAGCGCGCCGTATCCGACGTACAGTGCGCCAGCCTCGGCGAGAACGATGCCGACCGTCTTCGCGGCGTGTATCGGGAGTGCAATCGAACCGAGGGCGAACAGGTCAATCATGGATTTCGTCTGTGTGCAACATAGTGATTTTCGCGCAATACTGGTTTTGTAAGCCTGTGCTAGTGCGTTTTCGCATCATCTCAACTGGAACTGGCTGTGTTTTCATCGCGGGCGGTTCGCCAGTAGCCCTGGGCGTACGCGCCGAGGAACATCCCGACGATGGCCCAGAGGATGGGGAAGTTACCGATGCCGACGCTGGCGTAGGCCGCCCCGGGACAGATTCCCGAGATGCCCCAGCCACCGCCGAAGACGACGCCGCCGAGGACGACGTTTCGGTCCATCTCTTTGAGGCGGCGCGTGTATTTCCGGCCGGTCAGGGGTGCGGTGTCGAGATACCGGGTGGCAACTGCGAAGGCAATCCCGGAGACGACGGCTGCCCCGCCCATCACGAACAGGAGGCCGAAGTCCTCGAACTGGAGGAAGTCGAGGACGATTTCTGGCTTTGCCATCCCACTTATCGCGAGTCCAGCGCCGAAGATGACGCCGCCGACGTAGATGACGGGGAGGAACCACGAACTCCGACCGGAGTTGCTCATGGCATCACCCCGAGTGCCTGCACCAGTTGGGCAGTTCCGATGGCGACGGCGAGGAACGTCGCGACGTTCACGAACGACGTGTTCGAGAGCGACCCAACGCCGCAGACGCCGTGGCCAGAGGTACAGCCTTTGCCGAGGCGAGTCCCGACGCCGACCAGAAAGCCGCCGCCGAGCAGTCGCCACCACTGGACGTCAGTTGTCCAGGCTCCCGCGCCCGACGTGAGGGTGTAGATGGCCGCGCCACTGATGATGCCGACGGTGAAGACGACGCGCCAGTTGCGCGACTGGACGTACGTGTGACGGTTGAATCGCCCGACGTCGGAGATGTAGGAGAGCGACGATTCGAGAAACGTACTCGCACCGGCGATGATGCCCGTCGCGAGGTAGATCGTCGCCGCTCCGAGTCCGACGAGGAGCCCGCCAATCAGGTACGGCGCGATTCCTCTCGGGAAGAGGTCTGCGAGTGCAACCAGCGGGGTGAGTGTGCTCATATTAGTTAGTCAGCGCGTTGTCACTCGCGGCACAGTTGTTCGGCCCGAGTTCGAGCGTGAACGCTTTCTCGTCGTCGGGCGATTCGCGGCCGAGATTGGCTGCGATAATTTCCTCGTAGTTCGACGGCCGGGGTGGCATATCCGCGACGATGAACTCGACGAACTCGACTTCGTCCATCGAGAGGACAGCCATCGATTCCTGCAGGTCACCGAGTTCTGCGGTATACCCCCCGTCGTCTTGTGGCGTGGCGGCGTCGCTGAAGTGCGCCGGCGCGATGATGGTGTCGTCAGGAAGGGTGAGGACCTTCTCCGTGAGACTCTGATGGAGAGTCGCCGCCGCACGCTTTGCGGCTTCTGGGTCTTCGAGGTCGGGACGGGCGACGCTCTCGGTGAACAGGCCGTCGCCAGTGAACAGTACGTTGCCGACCGTGTAGGCGGTCATACCCGTCGTATGGCCCGGCGTGTGGATGACCTCGATTTCGACGTCGCCGACGGTGAGTGTGTCGCCGTCTGCGACCGTCTCGTACGGCACGTCGTATTCGACTCCGCGGTCGGCGGCTGGTTTGGGAAGGACGGGCGTCGCGTCAGTCTCGGCTGCGACCGTCCGGATACCGGAGATGTGGTCTGCGTGGATGTGCGTGTCGAGTGCGTAGGTCAGGTCTGCGCCCATCGCGTGGGCGTCCTGCTCGTATTCGTGGGCGAATGCACGGAGTGGGTCGATGACGGCGGCTTCGCCGTCGGAGACGACGAGATAGGCGAGACACCCGCTCGATGGACGACGGTATTGGGCGATTGTCGCATCAACCGCTACGTCGAGTTCGGTGTATTCGTAGATCCGGGCCCAGCCCTTCATGCCACCTTCGAGGTGGTTCACGTCGTAGCCCTCGTCCTGGATGTGCGCTGCGACCAGCTCGCTGGACCCGCCTTTCGCACAGAGAACCGTTATCTGCCGGTCCTCCGGGAGTTGCGCAAGGAGGTCCTCGGGGATGCCATCGAGGAGCTGGAAGTACGGGTAGTTCACGATATCGACGGTCTCGCCGTCGATGTGCCACTCTTCGAAGTCCCCTTCTCCGCGTGCATCGAGGAGGAATACCGGCTCACCACTGTCGATGCGGTCTTTCAGCGCTTCCGGGGAAATCGACTCAATTGCTTCCGCTCCGTCAGGAAGGTTGCTTTGCGCCATCAGTAGTTGGTCATATCCGATGACAGCCCATAAACCTTTGCATGGTTTTGCAATTATAACACAATACTAATACTCTCGATTGCGTGTTGGTGGGCTATTGAGGCCTGATTATCTCACCACAACCGGTTAGATTGTGCTTAGAATGAGCAATACTACCGTTAGATATATGTTCGAGAGGTCAATATTGGGCTATGAAGTCAATACCATGACTGACTACACCGTCACCGAAACCCTCGACGTGAAAGGACAGAACTGCCCAATGCCGGTCGTCAAGACGAAACAGGCCATGGACGGTCTCGCAGCGGGCGACGTCCTCGAAGTACTCGCCACCGACCCAGGCAGCATGAGTGACCTCGGTGGCTGGGCAGAGACGCAATCGAACGCCGAACTGCTCGGTCAGGAGGAGGCAGGCGACGTCTACAAACACTATGTCCGCAAGACGGAGTAACCTATGAGTACCGACACGAGCGGCCCCGAAAAGGCGGTCGATACCGACTCGATGAATCGTGAAGAACTCGAATCCCAACTCGAAGCGCTCGAAGAACGGCTGAGCGAACTCGAAGCCAAAGCGGAAGGCCCCAAGAAACTGTCCATCATCGCGACGAAGGGCACCCTCGATATGGCCTATCCACCGCTCATCCTCGCGAGCACGGCTGCCGCGTTCGGCTGGGAGGTGCAGGTGTTCCACACCTTCTGGGGGCTCGACATCCTCCACGAGAAGCACTCGAAGAACCTCAAGATGAGTTCGGTCGGTAACCCGAACACACCGATGCCGAACATGCTCGCCGCGCTTCCCGGCATGGACCGCATGACGACCAAGATGATGGAGAAGCAAATCGAGAAGAACAACACCGCCACTATCGAGGAACTGTTAGAAACCTCCCTCGAGATGGGCGTCGAGTTCCAGGCCTGTCAGATGACGATCGACCTGATGGGCTACGACGAGGACGACTTTTTCGACGGCGTCACGACCGGTGTCGGTGCCGCAACGGCTATTCAGGACATGGCCGACTCAGACATCCAACTGTTCGTTTGATTCCTCATTTTCTCGCTTCGCAACGCATTATCGAAGGAATGACCATCCCCAGTCGAATCTGCACGTCACAACGCTTGTAATAAACCCCTCCCAACTGGTGAACCATGCGAACATTCGACCCCCGTCGCCACGGACTTGCGACGCTCGGCCTCGGCCTCTCTATTCTCTTTGCTGTGGCCGCGTTCGCCTATTTCGCGCTGTCGGGAGCATATCTGCAGGGTGCAGCCCTCGGCATCCTCGTCATCGCCGCCGGCATCTGGGAGTATCGGCGGAAGGTACAGGACGAAATCGTCTCGAAAACCTACGAGGCGGAGGCTGAAACACAGAACCAACGGTCCCAGCGGTAACGCACCCCGCGACTGCGTCCCGAGAGGTTCATGGCGGGTGATTCTGTAGCACAGTGTATGGATGCAGACCGGGAGGCACTCGTGGACGCGTTGGAGTTCTTACTCGACCGTTTCGAAGGGGTCGAGACGGTCGCCTACGCAGAAGTCGGGGCCATAGCGCAGGCGAAGACGGATATCGTCGTGACCGAGGACGGATTGCGCAACGCCACGCCGTTTACTGAAACCGGTGTCTGCTGTCGCGTGTTTGCAGAGGGAGCGGCAGACTACCGTTACACGACGTCCCTCGACGAGGAAAGTCTCACGGACGTGGCAGACCGGGCCATCAGAAGTGGCGAAGTGCTCGCCCAGCGAGATGCCGGCCGCTTCGACCAGTTCACTCACCATCAAGGGGTCCACGGCGGGTGGGCCAGTAGTCGTATCGACGCTGTAGAGAAGGCAGAAAAAGTCGACATTTTGCAAGCAGGTCTGACAGCAGGTGAAAACCTCGACCTGTCGAACGCGTGGGTCAATTACACCGACGCGCACATCGAGACGACGCTCGCCACGACGACTGGCAGCACCGTCCAGACGACGCTCGACCGGGGAGCCGTGACGGCCATTCTCACACTCATCGATGGACAGAAAGTGAAACGCCACGCGGGTTCGACTCGCGGTGTGGGATTCCTCGACCACCTGCCCGGATTTTTCGACGAGTTGGTCGAGGACGCGACCGAACTCGAATCGGCTACTGTCGAAACGCCACCCACGGGTGAGACAACCATCGTTCTAAGCCCCCGAGCAGCCGGGCAATTGTTTCACTTCGTCTCGCGCTACCTCGAAGCCGACATGGGGTACATGGGCCTCAGCCCCTACGCTGTGGGCGACCGAATCGGCTCAAACGAATTGGCCATCGAAGATACGATTCACGCCGGGTCGTGGGCCGCCCTCGCGTATGATTTCGAGGGACGACCGACGACGCCGGTTCAGCTCGTAGAAGACGGTCGGGTGACGAGACTCCTCCACAACACGACCAGCGCCGCCGAAGAAGACACGTTCCCCGCCGGCAGCGCCGTCCCAAGCCTCGGGTTCGACCAGCCCCCGCGCATCCATGCGCGGCATCTCGAAGTCGCACCCGGGACGGCGACGACCGACGAGCTCAACCACGGCGCAACCGTGGTCATTGACCGGTTCGGTGACCCGTACCTGCGAGACGATTTAGAACGCGTCCAGCGCACCGGCGTCATGCCTCCGAGTGTGCTCTACGCGAAAGATATCGACCGGAAAACGACCGACCGACCGGACCGTGGCCGGGCACAACTCCCCGTCGCTGAGGGGTATCGACTCGACGGCGGCGAGCGCGTCGGACGCGTGTCAGGTGTAGCGCTCGATTTCGAACCCGGAACGCTCGACGCAATTTCTGCAATCGGTCGCGTCCGTGAGACGACTACTGGCGTTGCAAACAAACACAAATCACGATTGCCGTATGCCGTGACTGCGCCCGGCATACGGTTGCACGCCCGGCTGGAATCGCTGTAAGTCGCCGAAAAATTGTATCGCGGGGTCACTCTGCAGTTGTCAGTTGTGCAAGGATATCCTGGAATTCCTGGTTCGCATCCGCGTGGTGGTGGATTATTTTCCAGTCACCGTCTTCGAGTCGATAGACGTTCGTCGCGCGGAACTCGGCATGCAGCGCATGCCCACCGAGGTCCATCGAGACAGTTTCGGTTACGAGTTCGCAGGCCAGCTCACCGCTCGTGCGAACGAGTTGGTCTGTTCGGGTGACCGACCCGTTCGATGCTAATTCGGCCACGCCAGCCCACGAATCGCGCACTGCGTCCCATCCTTCTTCGCGCCCGCCGATGGGATGCATCGTCGTCACGTCGTCGCTGTGCGACCAACATACTTCCATCAATCCTGCGTCGCCGTTCGCCATGCGTTCTAACGCTTCATAAAATCGGTCCGATGCTACGTGTGGATTTTCTGCCCGAGTCATTCTTTCTGCAGCCATGGGTTTCACCCGCTGCTACGTACGCTTCGGGGGCGGTTATAATCGCGTGAACGTGTCGGATTCGACGACCGACTGGAGGATGAAACGAGGACCCGAATGAAGCCGACGATTATCGCATCTCTTCCGGTGTGACGACAGTGTCCGACATTATCCACGCCGTGTCACTATCTGCCTCTTCGATGCAGATCGCAAAGAACGACTCTCGGCCTTCATCGACAGTAATCCGAAAGCCGCGACTTGTCAACTTTTCGCCCTTCTCGGAAGGGGATTCTGGGGTTGTCACACACGGTTTCAGGGCCACCGATAAATAACCAACACGGTTTCGAACGCGGTCGTAGCACACGGGGCTTACACGGCCTAAGTCACCGGGTTTCTCGATTCCATCCGGCGAACTTTCTTCGCTCAATTAACATTTGTGGTGGTGTGTCTCCCTGTCATCCCTATCGAGAAACCCTCCAATATTTGATAAACTGTGGATGCGTGTGTAGCGCGGCTGGACATTCCGTGGGTACCGACCGTCTCGCAGTGGGGGAATTCCGCTCACGGAACGCCGGCGCGGTGGTAACGCGGGAACCGATAGCGTCCACAGCGCAGCCATGAGAAGAGGGTCATCACATACTCGGTGAGGCTGGAGAGACCTCTCGTCATGACCGAACATTCCCGCACGGAAGTTTGACGCCACTGACTCCGATTTCCGAAGGCGAAAGCGGGATTTTCTGCCTGACAGACGCAGGAGAGGACTCGTCGCAGGGCCAAAAAATTGTCAAGGGAGATAAATTACGCCGTCGTATGGAGTGGTATGGCAATTTCAGGGGGACAACAGGTCGTGGTCATCACCGGGGCGAACGAGGGAATCGGCTTTCACCTGGCGGCTGCGCTCCTCGAGGCGGGGTATCGGGTCGCCTGTCTCGACGTTGAAGGAGCGCAGTTCCAGTCACTCGTCGAGTCACATCCCTCCCACGCCCGGTTCGAAGAGTGCGATGTGACGGTGGACGACGACGTGACACACGCCGTAGAGAGAATCATCGACGAGTGGGGCGGGATAGACATACTCGTCAACAACGCTGCGGTTTTCAACTTCGCACCGTTCGACGAGCAAACGCTCGCAGACACCCGCCGCGAGTTCGAGGTCAACTACTTTGGCTACCTGCGGACGATTCACGCCGTCCTGCCCCACATGCAAGCACGAAATAGTGGCATTATCCACAACGTGAGTTCAGGTGCGGGACTGGTCGGCCACCCCAGCCTGACTGGGTACGCCGCCACGAAGGGTGCAATCGAGGCGTTCGTCCGCTCGCTCCGGCTCGAACTACAACGCACGAACGTGTCGTGTACCGTGATGCATCCGCCCCTCGCGAACACGCGGTCTGGGGCCACGCTCGGCTACCCCGAATCGTTCCTGAGCGACCCCGCGTACGTGGGGCGGAAACTGGCTGCGAAAATTGAATCGACCGACCCGGTCATCACAGCGGACTGGAAGACGAAACTCGGCTTGACTCTCTCGAAGCGGTTCCCCACGATGGTCAGGCGGGGAACTGCTCGGTTCGTAGAGTAATCTGAAGAATGCTGAGAAACGCTACTGACCTCACTCCTCCGGTTCCCACTCCTCGCGGAGCAGGCCGTACTGGACCATGTCGCGGTGTGCGCCATCGACGAACATGAACTTGCGTCTACGCCCCTCCTCGGAAAATCCGAGCGATTCGAGCAGTCCACGCGAGGCTTCGTTGTAATCGAACGCCTCCGCGCCGATAGCGGGGGTGTCGTACGACCGGAAGGCGTAGTCGATGACGAGTGAGACGGCTTCTTTGCCATAGCCCTCGCCGTGGAATTCTGGGACGAGCCAGTAGCCGAGTTCCGGGCGTTTGTAGTGAGCGTCCATGACGCTCACCTGTCCGATTCGGGTGATAGTTTCCGTCTCCACTTCTGTTTCCTCGACTTCGAGACAGACGATGAACGTGTCCGGCCCGGTTCGATTCGCCGAAATCTCGTACTGGCCCTGATTTTTGACCGGGTTGCCAAGCGGATACCGAATTTCCGGGTTGGCGGCTCCGCGCTGGAGAAACGGGATGTCTTCGGCTTCGGCTGTCCGGAGCGTGACTCGTTCGCCGCTCGCGACGCGTGCGCCTGGCATGCCTACAGCGAGCGTGCCACCGGGTATACACTTTGTGTCTCGAATGAAATGAAAAGCAGTGGGAAGGTCTCAGTCGGACGACTGTGACGGTGCTTCGCCCTGTGTGCCGTCACCCTCGACGTGTGCGTACGGGTCGAAGCCGTCTGCACTCTCGTAGAGGTGGCAGGCGACTTCACACGCTTTTCCTTCTTTCTGTTCGAGTGGTGGGTTCACATTGTCACAGACGCTGCCGATGTAGTCTGGACAGCGGGACTTGAACCGACACCCGGAGGGGATGTCGATGACGTCGCCGACCTCCCCTTGGAGTTCGACGCGTTCTCGACCCACGTTCGGTTCGGGAACCGGGACAGCGTTGATGAGCGCCTGCGTGTAGGGGTGTTGTGGGTTCTCGATAATCTGGTCGGTCGGCCCTTTTTCGACAATTTTCCCCATGTACATGATGGCGAGTCGGTCGCACATGTGGCGAAGCAGCGAGAGGTCGTGACTGATGTACACCACAGAAAGCCCGTACTCGTCGGTCATGCGTTCGAGCAGCGAGAGGACACCCGCCCGAAGGCTCACGTCGAGCATGGAGACGGGTTCGTCGGCCACGATGAAGTCCGGGTCGAGAACGAGCGCCCGGGCGATGGCGACGCGCTGGCGCTGGCCCCCAGAGAGTTCGTGGGGGTACTGGTCGAAGTACTGATCCGGTGGGAGCAACTCGGCGAATTCGAGCGCCCGCGCCACGCGGGCCGTCTCGTTGCCGATGTTGTGAATTCGCAGCGGTTCGGCCACGGTGTCGTACACCGTCATCCGCGGGTTCAGGCTCTCGAAGGGGTCCTGGAAGATCATCTGGGCGTTCTGGCGGAACTCCTTCAACTCGGCGTCCGACGCCTCCGAGAGCGCCTGCCCGTTGTAGGTGATGTCGCCGCCGGACGGTTCGTGGAGTTTGACGAGAGACATGCCAGTCGTCGTCTTCCCGCAGCCAGATTCGCCCGCGAGGCCGAGCGTCTCACCGCGTTTCAGGTCGAAGGTCACGCCGTCGACGGCGTGGACGTAATCGGGGTCGCTCCCCGACACCGATTGGAGAATGCTCGCAATCCAGCCGCTGTCCACCTTGAAGTGTTTCTCCAGATTTTCGACGTGCAACAGCGTGTCGTCGTTTGCACTTGCCATTTCAGTCACCCCCGGTTTTCTGGGCCGCGGCGGTCTGATTCCACGTCGCCGCGTCGTCGGCGACCGGTCTGAGTTCCTGGTCGATGTCTTCTGCGTAGTGGCAGTACGACCGCAGGCCGTTCATGTAGTGGGCCTCCGGTTCCTCGTGGCGACACTTCTCGGTCGCCATGGGACACCGCTCTGCGAACCGACAGCCCTCGGGCGGGCCGACGAGTTCGGGTGGATAGCCCTTGATGGAAAGCAGGTCTTGGTCGGTCTTGCGGATGTTCGGGAATGCCCGTTTCAGGCCGATGGTGTACGGGTGATACGGCTGGTTGAATATCTCCTCGACCGGCCCTTCTTCTGCGACTTTGCCCGCGTACATCACGAGGACGCGATCGCAGGTTTCTGCGACCACGCTCACGTCGTGGGTGATGACCAGCATCGAGGAGTTGACCTCGTCTTGAATCCCGCTGATGCGTTTTAGAATCTGGTCCTGCATGATGACGTCGAGCGCCGTCGTCGGTTCGTCTGCGAGGATGAGCGACGGTTCGAGCGCAAGCGCCATCGCAATCATGGCTCGCTGGCGCATCCCCCCGGAGAACTGGTGGGGGTAGTCGTCGGCGCGGTCGGGGTCGAGCCCGACGAGTTCGAACATCTCGGTGACGATGTTCGTCGATTCGACGCGACCCGTTCCCGGGCGGTGGGTCTCGATGGCTTCGACGATTTGCTCACGGATGGTGTACACCGGGTTCAGCGAGTTCATCGCCGACTGGGCAATCATGGAGATCTCTTCCCACTTGAGGCGGCGTCGTTGAGCGCTGTTCAGCTGGGTCAGGTCGTCGCCCTTGAAATTGATGCTCCCATCGTTGACGTAGCCAGCATCGGGGAGAATGCCGATGATGGCCTTCGCGAGCGTCGTCTTGCCACAGCCCGACTCGCCGACGATGCCGAGGTTCTCACCTTCTTCTAAGCTAAAGGAGACATCGTCTACGGCCTTGGCCGGGCCGTCTTCGGTTTCGTAGTAGACTTCTAGTCCGTCGACTTCGAGTAGACTCATTGTAGTTTGGGATTCGTGATTTCTTCGTAGCCACGGCCAATCAGGAAGCCGCTAATTACGAGCAGTCCGATACAGATTCCGGGCGGGACGAACCACCACCAGGCACCGAACGAGAGTGCCGAGTAGGCCCGCGAAGCCTGGAGCATCGTCCCCCACGACACCGAGTTGGGGTCGCCGAGGCCGATGAACGAGACGCCCGCTTCCGTGAGAATCGCCCACGCGATGGCGAACGACCCGTAGAGGAACGACATCGGGAGCACGTTCGGCGCGAGATGCCTGCTGATGATGTGCCAGTCGCTCGCGCCGGCCACCTTCGCCGCCTTGACGAACGGGCGTTCGCGCAGTGAGAGTGCCTGCGACCGGATGACGCGGGCGGTGGCCCGCCACTGGAGGATAATCACCGCGAGGATGATGTTCCAGAGGCTCGGCCCGAGCAGCGCGACGAGGATGATGACCGTCGGCAACAGGGGCATCCCGTAGAGGAAGTCCACGAGGCGCATCAGCGCGTCGTCTACGGTCCCGCCGTAGTAGCCGGCGACGAGGCCGACGAGCGTCCCGATGCCCGCGGTGAACACGGCGGCGATGACGCCGACGAGCAGCGCAGAGCGCGTTCCGTAGATGAGTTGGCTGAAGATGTCGAAGCCTTCTGCCGTCGTCCCGAGGATGTAACCGCCCTCACCGCCTAAAAACGAGGGTTCTGCCCATTTCTGGATGAGAATCTCGTCCGAACTCTGGTACTGACGTTCGAGTGGGGGGTTCGGCGCGATGACTGGCGCGAAGACGGCCACGAGGATGAAAAACGCCACCATCAGCATGGCGAGGCGCACCGAGAGGTCCTTGGTCAGCAGCGACCAGTGTTCTCGCAGAGTCTCCTTCCAGAGGCGTGCGGTCCGTTCCCACTTGTTGATTTCGTCCGCATCGCTTCCCGTGCCCAGGTCGTCGAAGATCGACCGGGTCGAATTGTCCTGGGACATGTTAGTCGTAGGTCACCCGTGGGTCGAGGTAGCCGTAGGCGAGGTCGGCGACGAAGTTCAGGATGATGATGGTCGCGGCGAGCACCATGAACGTCCCCTGTGCGACGGGGAAGTCGCGGCGAAGCACCGCTCGTACCATCTCCCGACCGATACCAGGCCACGCGAACACTGTCTCGATGAGCACGCTGCCGCCGACGGCGTAGCCGAGGGCGATGGCCGCTGCCGTGACGATTGGCAGGAGCGCGTTGCGGGCGGCGTGTTTGAACATAATCGTCCGTTCTCTCAGCCCTTTCGCGCGACAGACGTCGATGAAGTCCTCAGAGAGCACTTCGAGCATCGACGACCGCATGATGAGCAGCGGGTAGCCCATGAAGTAGTAGGCGAGGACGAGCGCCGGTGCGGCGAGGTGGGTGAGGAAATCGACGGAGGTTATCATGTCGAAGAACCCGTCGTAGGTGGTTCCTGCAGTGGTCATCCCCTCCATCGGAATCAGGTTCAGGTAGGTGCCAAAGATCCAGAGGACGATGAGGCCCACCCAGAAACTCGGCACGCTGCGGGCGAGCAGCGCGGTGATGACCGTACTGCGCTCGAACACCGACCCACGATACCAGCCGGCGAGCACGCCGAGGATGATACCGAAGGTGTAGGCGATGACGAACGCCGTCAACATCAACACGAGCGTGTTCGGCAGGTACGTCATGATGACGTCCTGAACGGGGGCGTTCGAGTGAAACGACTGGCCGAAATCCAGCGTCGCGACGTTCTCCAAGAACTTCACGTACTGGACGTGCATTGGCTCGTCGAGGCCGTAGCTTTCGATGACTTTCTGGCGGGCCTCGGGGGTCATCTGCGGGGAGATGACGAACGAGGTTGGATTCCCCGGCATCAACCTGAACAGGAAGAACAGCACGGTCCCTACTGCCCAGAACGTAACCAGGAGCTGCAACGACCGCCTGAGTATGAAACTGGCTTTTCCCATAATTGTATTGTCTCTTTTCGAATGATGTGGTGAAAATGCGATTCAGGCAGGCCCGTTCAGGCGTCCGGCCCGACGAGCATATCCTTGTCGTTCCAGCTGTACCCCTCCGATTCGAGGCGACTGCGTGCCTTCTCTGTCGCTTCCTCGTACTGTGGCACGTCGTCGGTGTGGAGTTCGCCGAATGCCGTCGAGACGACGTTCGAGCCCTTGTCCGGGAAGCCGAACAGAATCTGGTCGACGATGGCCGTCCGCGGGATGGCGTTGACCAGCGCCCGGCGCAGGACGGGGTCGTCGAGACCAGTCTGGCGCTCGTTCGGCGTGAAGTGCCAGTAGGAGGTGGCCGGTTCGAACTTCGTGCCGATGGCTTCGTGGTCCTGATTCTCGTTCAGCGAACGGTCGATACGGCCGAACGGTTCGTAGTTGAGTTCGCCGCTCTTGAGGAGTTCCCACACCGTCGAGGCTTCGGGGATAATCCGCCAGAAGCGCTTCTCGAAGGCAACGGGCGCGAAGTGCGATTCGAACTTCTTCAGGCCGAACTCGCTGCCCTTGTTCCAGTAATCGAACTGAAGGGGCCCACTGCCGACCGGTTGCTCGACGTTCGCCTGGCTCGGCTCGTTTCGACTCTCCCACTTGTGCTGTGGGATGATGGGAATCTGCGTGCCGACGAGGGTGTTGAACGGACCGAGTGGCTTCGCCATGTTGATGCGAACCGTCGAGTCGTCCACGACTTCCGCGCCCTCAATGTACTCGGCCTGCACGGAGTAAACCGGAATCTCCTTCTCAGCGAGGTAGTTGTAGGTGAACGCGACGTCCTCTGCGGTGAGGTCCTCGCCGTCGTGCCACGAGTGGTCGGTCCGAATCGTGTACTCGATGGTGGTCTCGTCGACCCGGTTGGATTCGGTCGCGAGACTCACGTCGTGGTTGATGTTCCCCGTGTTGTCGAGGCGGACGAGCGTGTCGTACATGACCTCGAACTGGTAGGTGTGTTTGTTCTCGTCGTTGTGTCCGAGAACGTTCATCGTCGAGAGGGTCTCCGGCCAGTAGCCCTTGAGGGTGGTTTCTCCACCCTTCATCTCGAGGTTGACCATCGTCCAGTAGGAGTTAAAGCCCTGGGAGAGCTCCGGCTGCCAGTTGCCTGTCTGCTGTTTGTTGTAGACGGCTGCGGCCGGCATGTGCGTAATCGGCATCTGCGGAACGTCATCCATCAGCGTTTTCTGGACCTCGTGGATCGTTTCAACGCGCGAGTTCTTGTCGGGGTCGGCCATGTAACTGTCGAGCAGTTCGTCGAGGTCGGGATTCTCGTAGCCGGCGTAGTTGCCGTCTCCCGAACCCGTCTTCGAGGAGTGCATCGTGTTGCTGAGTTCGAGCACCGGGTCGACCGTGAAGAACGTGTGCCACGTCGAGAAGCTGTAATTGTACTCCACGGACACGCGGTTGTAGAGCGTCCCCCATTCGAGCACGTCGACCTTCACATCAAGACCGAGGTCGTTGAACTGGCGCGCGATGAGGTTGATGGCGTCGTGGCGTGGTGGGTTGTAGCTCTGGGAATTGTTGACGTACGTGTACGTTTGGAGTCCAGCACCGGGTCCGGCGTTGTTGTTCCCATCGCCGTCACCTTCGCCGTCGCCGTCACCGCCGCCGGTACAGCCGGCGAGCGTGGTCAGCCCAGCCACACCACCTGCGGTGGCCGCTTTTAAAAAGCTCCTCCGATTCAGAGGCCCGTTATCAGATGACATACGATATGATATCAATTATGCCCTCTATATACCTCTTTGCATCAGAAGGACGTGGAAAATAATGTCCATCTAACATAAAAATTTAGATGTTTTTTCAGGACCGCAAGACTATTGTCACCGTATCTCACAGAGCACATGAATGACGCGAATACCAGACGCCGTCGTTGGCGCGACGTATCGCAGCACCGTCGGCTGGGACCTGCTCTCCGCTCTCGAAGACCTGAACAATCGAATGCCGGGCCAAGAAGGCGAACGAATCGCCGCAGACCTCGTTTACGACGCGTTCGAGGACGTCGAACTCGATGAGGTCTCCTTCGATGAGTTCCCAATTCCGGGGTGGTGGCGCGGCGAAGCCTCGCTCGCGGTGGAACACGGCGACCGAACCTCCACTTTCCGCCGGTCTCACGAAATCGTCGAACTTCCGGGCACCCCTGAGGGAGCGGCCTCTGGCGAACTCGTGGACATGGGCTACGGGCTTCCCGAAGACTTCGAAGACGTCGACCTCGACGGCTGTATCGTGATGGCGTCAAGCGTCACTCCCGAGGATTACGGCCGCTGGGTCCACCGCTCGGAGAAGTACCACTACGCCGCAGAAAACGGTGCGTCCGGGTTCGTCTTCTACAACCACATCGAGGGGGCACTGCCACCGACGGGTGACGTGGGCGTCACGAACGGGCCCGGCCCCATCCCAGCCATCGGGGCGAGCAAGGAAGTTGGCGCACGACTCAAGCGCTACTGCGAAGACGGCACGGTCGAGGTCAACCTCACCGTCGAGTGTGAAAACGGGAGTTCCACCTCCCGAAACATCGAGGCCGTGGTCGGTCCCGACACCGAGGAAGAAGTGCTGTTCACCGCGCACGTGGACGGCCACGACGTGGGAACCGCGGCGAACGACAACGGATTCGGAACGGCGATGGTCGTCGAAGTCGGGCGCATCCTCGCACAGGTGGCAGACGACTTAGAAACGCGCGTCCGCCTCGTCGTCTTCGGCGCAGAGGAGACGGGCCTCTACGGGTCGTACTACTGGAGTCACACCCACGACCTGGAGAACGTAAAGTGCATCGTGAACGTGGACGGCGCGGGCTACTCGCGAAACCTCGAAATCCACACTCACGGCTTCGACGAAATCGGTGAGGCGTACGAAGCCGTCTCAGATGAGTACGAGATGCCCATCAAAATCGAAACGGGTCTCCGTCCGCACTCGGACCACTGGCCGTTCGTCCAGCGCGGCGTCGCCGGGGCGCAAGGGCGTTCGACGGGCAAGGACAATAGCCGAGGGTGGGGTCATACTCACGGGGACACGCTCGACAAACTTGACGTCCGCGACCTGCGCGACCTCTCGATTCTCTGCGCCGCGGGCGTCGCCCGCCTCGCCCAGTCCGACGTCGAAGTCCCCAACGTCGACGCCGGAGCGATAAAAGATGCAGCAGAATCCCAACGGTTCGACGCTGGAATGAAAGCCACGCAAACCTGGCCGTGGGGCGAGGAGCGCGACTGGCCCTGGAAAGACCAGCTATAAACGGCGCGGTAACACCATTTTTCCGTTGTAACCCCTCGTTTTCGCTTTCCTATCCGCCATTGAGACAGCCGCACGAATCGATTCACGCCAGAACGCTACGAACGGCTATCTACTGCGCTCTCGAATCTAGCGTATGGACTCGGCTGTCGAAGAAATCGAGTTTCTCGCCCGGTCGGCCCACCGGGTCGGCGTCCTCGAAGCGCTGACGACGGAACCACACGACCGAGGCGACCTGCGACAGGTGACCGGCGCTTCTTCGCCGACGATGGGTCGCATCATCGCCGATTTCGAGGAGCGCAACTGGATTCACCGGGCCGGTCGGACCTACGAACTAACCTCGCTCGGTGCGTTCGTCGCAGAGCAATTTCTCACGCTCCGCGACGCAATGGAGACGGAACACAAACTCCGCGACGTCTGGCAGTGGTTACCTCGCGAGATGCCGGGATTTTCAGTGGAGCTGTTCGCCGACGCCGTCGTCTCACGGCCCGGACCAGGCTACCCGTACGAACCCGTCGCTCGCCTCACTCATCTCATCGAGAATACAGAGCGAATGTGGGGATTCGACACCATCGTCCAGAAGTCGATCAACAACGAAGCGGTGTGCGACGCCGTTCTCGGCGGGATGGAACTCGAATACGTCTTCTCGCCAACCTCCCTCGAAGGTACCTACGCCTGGAACCCGGACCGGGTGCGTGCGGTCGCGACGAGTGAGAACTGCGCCGTTTTCGTCCACGATAACCTTCCCGACGGTGACCGCTGTGGTCTCGGAATCGTCGACGACCGGGTGGGCATCTGCTGTCACGATCTCGACACCGGGGCGCTCGTGGCCATCATCGACACCGACGCGCCAGCGGCCCGCAAGTGGGCGATTTCCGTCTACGAACAGGTTCGCAACGAGGCGAAACCGGTCTCACCTGCGCAGTTCGAAGGCCCGCTCGAGGAAGCACCGTTCTAACCGCGAAACCGACCAGGTACGGTTCAGTTTCACGGCGTGAAAGGTTTCACGAGGCAGATAGATGTTCGAATCTATCGTATCTAGTTGTGAACGAGCATGACACAGTTGGACGTTACAACACGAGACGGACCGACGACGACACTTTCCGCGGACCGCGTCGAAACGTTCCGTGCGGCGCTCCGAGGCCCACTGCTTGAGCCCGGCGACGAGGGATTTGATGAGGCGACCCGTATCTGGAACGGAATGGTCGAAAAAACACCGGCCCTGGTCGTCCAGCCGACGGGCACGGCGGACGTCGTCGAGGCGGTGAACTTCGCCCGCGAAAACGACCTCCTGCTCTCGGTAAAAGGCGGGGGTCACAACATCGGCGGTACGGCGCTCACCGATGGAGGACTGACCATAGATATGTCGAACCTCACCGGCGTCATCGTCGACCCGGACGCGCGAACCGTGACGGCCCAGGCCGGGTGTGAACTCGGTGACGTAGACAGGGAGACGCAGCTCCACGGCCTCGCCACGCCGCTCGGGTTCATCTCAGATACCGGCATCGCTGGATTGACCCTCGGAGGTGGGTTTGGCTACCTTACTCGCCGCTTTGGATGGGCGGTCGACAACCTGCTGTCGGTCGAAATCGTCACCGCGGACGGGCAGGTCCGCCGTGCCAGCCGCGAGGAAAATCCAGACCTCTTCTGGGCGCTCCGCGGGGCCGGACACAACTTCGGCGTCGTCACTTCCTTCACCTACAGACTCCACGACGTTGGCCCCCTAGTGTACGGCGGGCTCATCGCGTGGCCTGCAGTGCACGCCGACGCGGTGCTCGCAGCCTACCGGGAACTCACCGAAACCGCACCTCGTGAATTGACGGCCTTCCAGATTCTGATGCGAGCGCCGCCAGCGCCGTTCGTCCCCGAGGAAGCCCATGGGAAGCGCATCTGCGCGATGACAGTCTGCTACAGTGGCAACCTCGACGACGCAGAGGAGGCGCTCGCTCCGCTTCGCGCACTTCCCGACCCGGTCGTCGATTTACTTCAACCGATGCCGTACACGGTATTGCAATCCTCGCTCGACGAGACGGAACCGACTGGGTGGCACTACTACTGGAAGACCGGATTCGCCACCGACCTGACGCCCGAGTTACACGCGACGATGGACGAACTGGCCGCGGAGTGTCCGATTCCGGGCGGACAGCTCGTCGCCGCCCACCTGGGTGGGGCAATCAACGAACGACCCGCAGACGACGGGGCCATCGGGAACCGCGATGTGCAGTTCGTCTTCGGGGCATCTGGGATGTGGGAGCCGGGCGAGCCGAACGAGGAAGCGTACAAACAGTGGGTTCGCGACGCCTGGGCGCGGTTACAGCCCTTCTCGACCGACACCTCGTACGTCAACTTCCAGACGGCAGAAGATGGTCCAGAGCGCCTGCAGGCCACGTACGGCGAGAACTACGACCGTCTCGTGGAGGTCAAACGGTCATACGACCCGGACAACGTGTTCCGCGTGAACCGCAACATCGCGCCATAACCGCCGCAGGCACTCGTTTTAACCGTCCGGACTCCGTCGATAGCCCATGCGTCTTGCTAACAAAACAGCATTCATCACGGGCGCGGCGTCGGGACTCGGCCGAGCGGCCGCCGAGCGATTCGCCGCCGAAGGAGCGACGGTCATCGCCGCCGACGTGGACGAGTCAGGTGTCGAAGAACTCGTACATGAACTCGACGGAGAGGCGGTGGCTCACGAACTCGACGTGCGTGATTCGACTGCATTCGAGGACGCAATCGACGCGACGGCAGCCGAATTCGGCCTCGACATTCTGCTCAACAACGCGGGCATCATGCACCACGCGACGCCGATGGAGGACCTTGCCCACGGTGAACTCGACCGGCTCATCGACGTGAACGTTAAAGGCGTCTGGAACGGCTGTGCGGCGGCACTCCCACACTTCAAACGACAGGGTTCAGGGGCTATCGTCAACACCGCGTCGCTCGCGGGTGTCATCGGGTCGCCGAAGTACGCGGGCTACTCGCTGACAAAGGGAGCGGTGGTGAACGTTACTCGCGCTATCGCCGCAGAGGTCGGACCCGACGGCGTGCGCGTGAACGCGGTTTGTCCGGGCGTCACCGAGACGCCCATGCCGAAAGCCGACCACGCAGACGATGAGTGGGACGAAATCGCCTCACGGATGGCCGACGCCTATCCCCTCCGGCGACTCGGGCAACCAGAAGACGTGGCCAATGCCATGCTGTTTCTCGCGAGCGACGAGGCCAGTTGGATAACCGGTGAGGCGCTCGTCGTCGACGGCGGCTTCTCTTGCGCCTGAGACGGCACCGTTCTTAACCCGTCGCGTTCGCCGTCGGTGACTTCGTGGCAGTCCTAGTAGTGGCGTTCGTCCGGAGCGTCGCCAATATCGCCGCGTCCTGTTGCATATCCGAATCAGAGAGTGCGGTCATCTCCTTTTGGAAGTATTGCTCGAACGCTGCGATTCGCTGGTCGTACGGCGGGGATACGGCGAGGGGGACGGACTGTTGCTCCCACTCTCCGAATTCCTCTCGGTATTCGATACCGTCCGCGGGCGGGTCGGCTTCGCCATTGGCTGCCTGCACTCGCTCGTAGGCCGCCCAGTTACGCATCAGGTTGGCGTATCGTGAGAGGACGACCGCCTTGCGTACCCCCGAGTTGTCGTAATACGGGGCCTCGTGGTTGCCAAATTCGACGGCTCGGGTCGATTCGTGTCGCTCTCCGGTTCGCGTCTCGAAACTGGCCTTGAGTCGAATGCTGTCTCCTGCTCCAGTCTCTCTGAGCTTCACGAGGATGATGCCGCCCTCCGTTCGGTTTGCCTCGCGTCGCGAGGGGAACAGCGTCTGGACGGACATGACCTCGCCGGTGGCTTCTTCGGCTGTTGGCGACCCGTACACCTGTGCGATTTCGTAGGCGTCCGAGTCGAGCGAGACGGAGAGGTTGAACACGAGCGGCGTCACCATGTAGTCGAATCCCTCGTCCATCCGGTCGCGGAACTGGTCGGGCGTGTTGACGGTGTAGTAGTTGGCTCCTGGAACCTCGTTAATCGTCTCGACGAATCGCGTGTTGAAGTCCACACCCACACCGACGAACGTGGAGTAGATGTTGTGGTTCGCGTTGTCCTGTAATCGCCCCGAAAGCCATTCGCCCGAGGTGTCGCCGAGGTTCGGCATCGCGTCGGTGACGAAGATGATGCGCGTTTCGTATTCGCTCTGGTTCGCGTCGCGGTGGGGTTCGAGCATCGAGGTGGCCGTTTGGAGACCGTCGTCGAAGTTCGTGCCACCGCCTGCGTTCAGGCCCCGGATGCGGTCTCTGAGGTAGTCCATGTCCGTCTCGTCCACCCGGTCAAGCGGGTGAATCACCTGGGCAGAATCGTCGTACGTGACCAGTCCGAAGCGGTCGTCCGCTTCGAGATGCTCCGTGAGCGCGACGACCGATTCACGGGCGACCGCCATTTTCGCCTGCTCGTCTTCGACAGTCTGCTTCTCACCGCCGTCGTAGTAATACTTCGAGAACGGTGACTCCATCGACCCCGACGTGTCGAGGACCACGACGAGATTCAGTTTCTTGCGCTCGAAGTCAGCCTTCGAGAGTCCCGAATTCAATCCGACGGTGAGGTAGCGCTCGGTTTGCTTCGAGAACGGGTCTTCGCTCACCGCTCGCGAGTAGGAGGGACAGAACAGTTCTCCGCACGCTTCGGCCTGCCCCGTGTCGAAGTAGTAATCGTGGAACAACCCCTCCACGGTCATGTCCGTGGGTTGTGGGACGTAGCCTTCGTTCACGTTGTTTCGGAAGGCGGTGGCGTCGTTCGCCCCGCCCGCAGCGAGTCCGATGCTACCCGCATTGCCACCGGCATTCGCGCCGTTCCCGCCATCGAATCCTGCACCACTGCACCCGGCCGCCACGAGCAACAATGCGACGGTCAGGGGGAGGACAATCCTTCGCATACATCAGGGGTATTATGTGTCAATATAATAGTCTAATGTAAGGTCAAATACCGACTTTAGCCTTCAAACCCGGAACGCTGGCAACACGTGACGGACGCGACTATCTCCTGTAACTGAATTAGCACACAACGCTATATGTCTCCCCTCTGCTGTGTGATTATGAACGAAAACCCCCCCGAGAACGTCGCCGACTCGATTCGGTATCAGGGCAAAGCGGTCGAAGACGAATCGTGGATTCGAGAGTTTCTCACGGGCCAGGAGACGGGTGTCCTCGGACTCGTAGACGACGACACCCCCCACCTCGTCACCCAGCTCTTCGTCTACGACGACGAAGCCCATGCAATCTTTCTCCACGGTGCACGGGCCGGTCGGGCACACGACCTCGTGGCCGAGGGCGACCGACCTCGGGCATCGTTTACGACGAGTGAGCACGGGCGATACATCCCCGCAGACGAACCGGTGAACTTTACGGTCGAATATTCCAGCGTGGTCGCCTACGGCTGTATCTCGCTTCTTTCGGCGGCCGACGAAAAACAGGCAGTTCTCGAGAAGGTCATGGCGAAGTACGCACCACAGCTTACCCCCGGTGAAGATTATCAACCAATGTCCAACGAATCTATAGGCGGAGCAGGGCGAGAACCCCGACCCTTGAGGTCGGGGGTGAAGCCCGTCGAAGGACTACATATGCTCACTTCGGTTGATGTACTGTTCAATCGTTTCTCGGCTCACCTCACCAGCCGTTCCTACGTAGAATGAACGTTCCCAACACCCACCACCCCAGTACAACGACCGCATCACTTCAGGATGGTCAGTCCACAATCTCCGCGCCGTCACGCTCTTCAACCGCGATACAATCGCGCTCGGTGAATGCTTCGGATGCGCTCCCAAGAATACGTGAACGTGGTCAGGTGAGATATGCAACGACCGCAACTCGTAGTCGTTCCGCTCGATAATTACATGGAACTCTGTCTTCAGCGTATCCGCAACGTGGTCGAGAAACGAGTGTCGATACCGAGGGCACCACACGAAGTGGTAGTTGATATTGTACACTGTGTGATTCGAACGAGTCGCCTCCATACACACTGTACGATGTGGCAACATTTAAGCCAATGTGTTATTAAGTATCCACTGCAAACAAGATGACGCGACGATTCACCGTCGATTTCGAGGAGGACTTCTACAAGGACTTCTCGAAGAAATGCATTGACGAAGACCGAACGAAAGCCGATGTCGTGCGCGAACTCCTCCGAGAGTGGACATACGACGAAGACACCGAGTGAGTACTACGCATGGACATCGAAGACCAAAACCTCACGAAAACCCTCCCACTCCAACTCCAGTTTTACGAGGAGGGAAGCAAGACGAAAGTCTTCGAGTCCACGCAAGAATCACGCTCAGTATATAACGACACTATCCGCCTCGCCAAACAGGGCGACGACTGGGATGACATCCGTCGCCAGATGGAGCAAGACGCCAACCTCGTGAAAAACAACACACAGTTGGTCGTCAAGAAAGCCCTCGAAGCGATGGAGAACTACTACGAATACGACGACTACAACATGCCCAGTCACACCAAAACTGGGCCATACCCCCTGCGGATGAACCACAAAGAGGGATACACACTCTCACTCACCGATGACGACGAGGTTGCGTTTCGTATTTCTCCCAAACCGTATCATCCAGTTCGTGGAACGGTCGTTGGCGACCCGGCACATCTCGACGTGCTGAAAATCGCGTTGTCGAGTGACGAGTGGAAGATAGGAACGGCTGAAGCCCTGTTCACGAATGGGCGTCCCGAACTCCACGTCAACGTCACCCACCAGACACAGACTATTCGAGACAAAACGGACTCGAAGACGGTGATTGGTGTGGATGTGAACGAGGATAACATCGCGTTGACAGCGATGGATGAAACGGGAGTTCTTGACACGCTTGTTATCGACTTCCCCGAAATCAAGTCTGAGCGCCACCGCTATTTCACGATGAAAAAGCGGATGCAGAATTCGGGGAAGCCGTCGTACAAGAATGTGGTTCGTGACCGCGAATATCGGTTCGTCCACGACAGGTTGCACAAACTGTCTCGGGCCGTAGTCGAGTTTGCAAAGCGGCTTCCTGACCCGTGCATTGCACTTGAAGACCTCAAGGATATGCGTGAGTCAATCGACTACGGCACTCGGATGAATCGTCGGCTCCACGCGATGCCGTTCCGCGCAACGCAATTGTTCATTGCGTACAAAGCAGCGTTTGAAGGCATTCCGATTGCCTCAGTTGAAGCTGAGTACACAAGTCAGGGCTGTGCGTTGACGGCGTGTGAACACGCCGAGCGAGCGAATCGACGGCGGAAACGGTTCAAGTGCAAGTCGTGTGGTCATCAAGACCATGCGGATAGGAATGCGTCGGTGAACGTTGCGAAGCGTGGATTGAAGAAATGTTTGTTAGATGTGCCTGCTCTCAAAAGCCTTCCTCAAGTTCGGAAGGTGCGACGGTGGGCATCGGGGCGCGTGAACCGCCCGACCTCATCCCTCGTAACCGCTTGAGACGGCCTTGCTCTGGAACGGGTAGGCGTCGAGGTTGCAGGGAGTGTTAGCGATAATCTGAGGGAACCATGAAGAAGCCCCGACCCTTGTGGTCGGGGTTGTTCACCGACCGGACGGCCGTCTACCGCCTCAACGTCGAATCGTGGAGCGGCAAACAGGGGTGGAAGGACCCAGACCACCCGGGAGCCTACGACCTCGACCAAACGCAAACAGAGCCGTGAATCGACGACCGCTCATCGAGTCGTTTGGAATACAAAAAACTACGGTGCTGATTGGTTTTCAGCTAACCATCACTCTTGGTCACTTAATTTCATCCAATCGGACAGTTATGAGATAGTAAAATATAAAGGTGAGAAATCAGTTTCTGTGTTCGTTACATAGTACCATGTCAGGAGAACTCTCTCGTGTCCTCTCCAGACGCGACATCTTCGTGCTCGCGTTCGGCGCGATGATCGGCTGGGGCTGGATCGTGCAGACGGGCTACTTCATCGACCAGAGCGGTGTCTCCGGAGCAATCGCCGCGTTCGTCCTCGGCGGGTTCATGGTGAGCGTCGTCTCGCTCATCTACGGGGAACTCGCCTCGGCGATGCCGTTCGTCGGCGGTGAACACAGTTACAGCCTCCGGGCGCTCGGGCCAATCGGGTCGTTCGCGTGTACCTGGGCGATAATCTTCGGCTACGTCAGCGTCGTCGCCTTCGAGGCCGTCGCGCTGCCGAGTGCGCTTGCCTACATCGTTCCCGGATTCAACGTCTTCGAGCTCTGGACGGTCGCCGGCCAACCGGTCTACGCCTCGTGGGTTGCCACGGGCGTCATCGGCTCCATCGTCATCACGTTCTTGAACTACCGCGGAGTGCGGCCAGCCGCACAGTTCCAGGCAATTCTCGCACTAGTAATCACGCTCGCCGGAGCCACCCTGCTCGCCGGCGCATTGTTCAACGGAAGTTCCCCATCCGGTGACCCGTTCGCTGGGGCGGGCATCGCAGGCGTGTTCACCGTCGCCATCATGACGCCGTTCATGTTCGTCGGTTTCGACGTCATCCCACAGGCCGCCGGTGAGGCGGACGTGTCACCGAAACTGCTCGGCGGCCTCATCGGCGCATCAGTCATCTGCGCAGCGTCGTTCTACATCGCCGTCATCTGGGCGGCCGGGCAGGTCACCACGGGGGCCGTGCTCGTAGAGAGTGCACTCCCCGCCGCGAAGGCGATGGAAATCGCGTTCAATAGTCAGACCATCGGGCGCATCATGGCGCTGGCTGGCCTCGCAGGCATCCTCACCAGTTGGAACGGGTTCGTCCTCGGTGCGAGCCGCGCGATTTACGCGCTCGCCGACTCGAAGATGCTCCCCGATTCGCTCGCGACGCTCCACCCCCAGCACAACACCCCTTCGACCGCAATCGTCCTCGTGGGTGGCCTCGCCGCACTCGCGCCGTTTTTCGGCGAGCAGATGCTCATCTGGATCGTGAACGCAGGCGGACTCGGACTGGTCACGGCGTGGTTCCTCGTCGTCATCTCCTTCCTCGTTCTGCGCTACCGTGAACCCGAGATGGACCGTCCCTTCGAGCTACCGGGCGGCTACGCCGTTGGCGCACTCGCCCTCGTATTGACCGTGTTCTTCATCGGCCTCTACCTCCCCGGGTCGCCATCCGCGCTCGTGGGATACGAATGGGCCATCATCCTCGCGTGGTGTGTCCTCGGCGCAGGCTTGCTCGCGATGGCCGGTGGACTGCCGTCGAAAAGCGAAGCGCGTCGGCACCTCCGCCAGCAGGAACTCAACGACTAACCGAGAAGCGATTTTTCCCACCACGGTTCGAGGGGCCAGCCGGTCGGTTTTGG
Source organism: Haladaptatus sp. QDMS2 (assembly GCF_029338295.1). Classification (NCBI taxonomy): domain Archaea; kingdom Methanobacteriati; phylum Methanobacteriota; class Halobacteria; order Halobacteriales; family Haladaptataceae; genus Haladaptatus; species Haladaptatus sp. QDMS2. The sequence goes on along the minus strand of NZ_CP119792.1, from coordinate 146,013 downwards.
AACCCTCGGTGGGATGCGTAATTTTTCATGGTATATACAAGTTTATATAGGAGGTTGTGGCAATACATGACCATGTCAATCGTCGCCATAGACGCCGGGGTCGTTGTGCTCTACCTGCTCGGGATGGTCGCACTCGGGTACTGGGGCTATCGGAAATCGAATACGTTGGACGATTACCTCGTCGCGGGTCGAAACATCCCAATTTGGATGTACGTACCCGTGATGTCGGCGGTCATTCTCGGCGGCGCGTCCACCATCGGCGGCGGCGGGTTGGGCTACCAACACGGCATCTCTGGTGCGTGGCTGGTCGTCATGCTCGGCTTTGGCACCATCGCCCTCGGGCTTTTGATTTCGACCAACCTTGCGAATCTCAGAGCCTACTCGCTCGGCGAGGTTCTCGAACGCCGCTACGACCGGTATTCCGGAACGATTGGCGCGGTCATCGCGGGGGTGTATTCACTCACAATCGCCATCACGCAAACCATCGCCGTCGGAAAGGTGTTCAGCGTCCTCTTCGGATTCGACCAGCAGACGATGATTATCGCCGCTGGCATCATCATCATCCTCTACACCGCCATGGGCGGCATGCTGACTGTGACGATAACCGACTTCGTCCAGTGGTGTATCATGACGGTCGGTATCTTCCTGCTCGCGATTCCGATGGGGCTTTCCTCGGTCGGCGGCGTCGGCGAACTGACTGCAGCACTCGACGCCTCGTACTTCGACCCGACTGCAATCGGCCTCGATACGATTGTCAGCTACTTCCTGCTCTACGTCCTTGGCATCATGATTGGCCAGGACATCTGGCAGCGGGTGTTCACCGCCGACTCGGCCGAAACCGCACGCAAAGGAACGCTCATCGCCGGCACGTACGCCATCGTGTACGGTGTCGCGACGGCGTTCCTCGGACTGCTCGCGGTCGTGTTGCTCCCGAACCTCGGCGACCCGGAACTCGCCTTACCGCGACTCATTCTCGAGATTACGCCAGCGGGCATCTCTGGACTTATCCTTGCTGGATTCGTCTCCGCGATGATGTCTACCGCAGACTCCACGCTGCTCGCTTCGAGCACGCTCTTCACCAACGACATTTACAAACGCTTCATCAATCCAGACGCCAGTGACGAGACCTACACGCGCGTCTCCCGGCTGTTCATCATCGGGCTCGGCGCGGTCATGGTCTTCGCCGCGATTCAAATCGGAAACGTCGTCCAGGCGCTCATTCTCGCCTACGACCTCCTCACGGGCGCAATCTTCATGCCGATATTCGGCGCGTTCCTCTGGTCGCGGGCGACCTGGCAGGGCGCGCTCTCCTCGATTTGCGTGAGCAGCGTCGTCGTGGTCTCTGCGCTCTGGATGTACGGCTTCGGGTCGAATCTCCCGATTATCTACGGCCTCGTCGCAAGTGCGATCGTCTACGTCGGCGTGAGCCTCGTAACTGGACCGCCAGCAGAAGAAAAGCTCAGTCGCTGGATGTCGAACTTGAATCCGTCGTCTGATTAATCAATCCAAACTCCGATTTTTTCGGACAGCCATTATCGCTCCGTCAGAGAAACCCCTGCCGTTTGCAGTGGCTCGAACTCTCGTCTGGGGACGAGCCCGTCGAGCGTTTCCCACTGGCTGACCAGCTCCAACTCGTGGAGGAGCGCAATCGCCAGCTCGCCGATGGCCCCGTAGGTGAGCGAGGCGAACTCCCAGCCAGGATTTTCAAAGGGAATCGGCCCCTGCTCACGCGGGCGACGGACGTCGAGCGCCCCGCCGAGCAGCGTCGTGGTGGTAATCGCGAGGTCGCGCGCTTCTTCGAACCGCGTGATGGGAAATTCCCGGTTGTCCACGATGAGAATGCCCGTATCACGCACCAGTGCGCCCAGCACGTCGGTCCGTCCGGCTTCGATGAGGAGGGTCACCACGTCCATCGTCGAGCCCTCGCCGTTGATGACATCGATGTACCGGACGACTTCTCCCGGCGTCGTCGGTTCCCCGGGGGTCGAGCGATATTCGACGAGGCCCGCCGTTTTCAACGTGGTGTTGATGCCACGCGAGAGCAACACGCCGTCGAGCGTGATGCTCGACGGAAACTGAAATCGTACTCCCTCGTCCACCGCGTCAGTGGCCGTCACCACCGGCCCGAGCGACGAATCGGCGAGGTCATCGAGGACCGAGAGCGCTTCGTCCACCGAGTCGTGAGGAACGACAGCCGACCCGGCGACGACTTCTCCGGCGTCTTCGACGGGGTCGTAAGTTACCTGACTCGTGAGCGTCACAATTTTCTCTCGGATGTGACCGAATCGGCCCGCGATGTTCCCCCGACCGAGTTCCGCCCGGCCAGCGGCAGTCAGCTTGCGCCCTTTCCCCGGAACCTTCTCGGTGAACGCTTTCTCGTCGAGTTCGGAGAGGATGAGTCGAATCGTGCGGCTCTTTATCGAATAGCCGTGGCGATTCATCAAATCGACCAATCGAATGCTGCCAATCGGTTCGTTCTCGCGGATGAGTCGCATCAAATCGTACGTTCGCCGGTCTATATCCATCACGAGTGACCCTTCACGTTGTACCTACCGTGGCGGCTATTTATATCACTTCGTCAGCAGTCGAAAACGCACCGGAGCACACGGCGATGCGCGTAACAGTTTTACCAACGGGGGAGAGAACAGTACACATGGTGGCAATCAATTGCCACCGTCGCGTGGTAAATTCATGCAGGTACCGTCACAGCCATTGAGTGAGGAATCGGCAGTCCAGTACGGCAACCGTCGGGAAACAGGCGAGCGTGACCAGCGATGAGTGGGGAACCCCGAACTCGCGCTGACCAGTTTCGCGAAACCCACCCCGGGTCGTCGGTCGAACTCGCCTACGCCGGAATCAACACCTTCCTGAAAGCCCCCCACCGACCCGTGGACGAACTCGGCGAGGCCGACGTCGGTGTCATCGGTGCGCCCTACGACAGCGCGGTGAGCAACCGACCGGGAACGCGTTACGGCCCGGACGCAATTCGTCGGGCGAGCAACTGGTGGGCGTATCTCTCGGGCTACAAGGGTGGGTTGACCAACATGCAGACCGGCAAGCAAGTGGACTTCAGCGAGTTCTCCGTCGTCGATTGTGGCGACGCACCCATCTTCCCGATGGACGTGGACACGACTGCAGAGAGCATCCGCGCCCACGTCGCGACGATTGCAGACCAGGCGTTTCCCGTCCTCCTCGGCGGTGACCACTACTGTACGTACCCAGCGTTTTGTGGCTTCGCCGAGGGAACCAACGCAGACAGCGTCGGTCTCGTCCAAATCGACGCCCACACTGACACCAACGAGGAGAGTGCCGTCTTCGGCGAGGACTTTCACGGGTCGAGCACCCACCACATCGCGAATTCAGAATACAGCGACTACGAGCACATCAGTCAAATCGCGATTCGGGGTTACGAAGCACCGGAGTTCTTTGAGTTCGTTGAAACGGAGGGCTTGAACCTCTACACGATGCGCGACGTCGAACGAGAGGGCATCACGTCCGTGGTCGAAGAAGCCGTCGCGGCCGCCGCCGAAGACACCGACACGGTGTACGTCACGTTCGACATCGACGGCGTCGACCCGAGCGTCGCACCCGGCACGGGAACGCCCGTCCCCGGCGGGCTCACGACCCAGCAGGCGATTCGCGTGATGGAAATTCTCGGCAGCACGGACGCGGTTGGCGGCATCGACCTGATGGAAGTCGCGCCGAAATACGACCCGACCGAGAACACAGAGCAACTCGCCGCGTACCTCCTGGTCACCTTCCTCGAACGGAAGTTCGCAGAGCTGTAACCCTCAGCCGTTTTCCGCTCCCGTCCGAAACGAGAGGTCGAGACACGGCGCTGAGTGCGTGAGTTGTCCCATGGAGATGATGTCGAGTCCCGTCTGTGCGTATCGTGAGACTTCATCGACGGTGATTCCCCCGCTCGCCTCGACGAGCACGTCGTCGGGGAGCGTGGTGACTACGGGTTCGATTTGCGCGGGTGCCATGTTGTCGAACAGGACGATGTCGGCTCCCGCCTCCGCCGCAACCCGCGCATCCGCAGGTCGTTCGACCTCGACTTCGAGTTTAGTGGCGAAGGACACTCGCTCGCGGAAGTGCGCGATCGCCTCGCGCAAGCCCAACTCCGCGACGTGATTGTCCTTTACCATCACCATGTGCGAGAGGTCGAGGCGGTGGGTATCGCCCCCGCCAGCGACCACGGCACGCTTCTCTACGCCTCTGAGTCCGGGCGTCGTCTTTCGAGTCGCCGCGATTCGGACGTGGTCGCTCACCTCGCGAGCGGCATCCACCGCATCCCGCGTCAGCGTCGCGATACCGGCGGCATGACCGACGAGATTCACGGCGACCCGTTCGCCTCGGAGCACGTCACGAGTCTGGCCGGAGACCTGCAACACAACGTCACCGGCCTCGATGCGGTCGCCGACCGCAGCCGTGGGTTCGACGCCGACGCCGAGATACTCGAAGACGGCGGTCGCAGCTTCGATACCAGCGACGACGCCAGCTTCTTTGGCGACGAGCCGACCGGTCGTTTCGCCGGGAATCTGGTTGGTTACGTCGTGTTGGCCGAGGTCCTCTGTGAGCCACCGTTCGACCGTGCTCGTCTGAATCATCGGCTGGCAGGCACCTCACATTCCGGCTCCTCCGAGACCACAAAGTGTGTTCCCACAGACTCGCGGTTCTCGCTGGCTGCCCGAGCGATGAGCAGTGCTGTTATCGCCGCGTTCCGCAGTTCGTACAGCGACCGGGAGGTGCGGGTTCGCGTGTAAGCGTCCACTTCACCTTTCAATCGCCGAAGCACCGCCACGGCCCAATCGAGGTCGGCGTGCGTGCGTTCCAACCCGAGCAATTCGTCCATCACCCGGCGCAATCTGTCGAACTTGGCCTGGACGAACGCCGTCGGCAACGCGGGGTCGCGGTCAGGTCGTGACGGAGTCTCGATGACCTGTGGCGACCCCCCTGCGGCGTCCTCACCCGCCCGTAACCCCCACACGAGTCCTTCGAGAAGGCTCGTACTCGCGAGTCGGTTCGCGCCGTGGACGCCCGTTCGACTGCACTCGCCCACCGCGTACAGATTGTCGAGCGTGGTTCTACCGCGGTCGTCCACGGAAATCCCTCCACAGAGAAAGTGTTCGGCCGGGGCGACCGGAATCCCATCTGTCCAGTCCACCGCTCGCTGCCGACACCGAGCGGCGAGATTCGGAAACGTCTCTCCGAAGTCGAGCGGGGAAACGTCGAGCCAGACGTCGCCAGTTCGTTCGCGTTCGCGGTCCACCGCCCGCGCGACGACATCTCTGGGAGCGAGTTCTGCGTCCTCGTGGACAGCGGGCATGAATCGTTCACCGTCGCCGTTTCTGAGCAGTGCGCCCTCACCTCGGAGGGCTTCACTCAAGAGGAACGGATTTGCTCCGCAGTACACTGTGGGGTGAAACTGGACGTACTCCATGTCGGTGACGGCAGCGCCCGCGAGCGCCGCCATGGCGATGCTGTCGCCGGTCGCACCAGCCGGGTTCGTCGTTTGCGAGTAGAGTGCCCCGATGCCTCCCGTGGCGAGAATCGTTGCGCCGGCGAAGGTGGGGGTTACCTCGCCACCGGATTCGAGTAGCGCACCGAAAACACGTCCCTCGTCCCAGCACAGGTCGAGCGCCGCAGTGTCGGTGTCGATAGTCACCGCGTCGTGGTCGGCGAGGTGATTCAAGAGGGGGACGTGGAGGTGCTTTCCGGTCGATGCATCGACGTGGAGGATGCGGTCGTTCGAGTGAGCCGCCTCTCGCGTGAAGTCGAATCTGCTGCCGTCGGTGTCGAATTCGATCCCGAGCGTCTCGAGGAACACGTCGCGAACCGCGTCGTTTGCGTTCTCGACGAGGACCGAAATCGCATCGCTGTCGGCTGTGCCGCCCGCTGCTTGCTGGATGTCCGCCGCGAAACCTCCGGGGTCGTCCCGGGCGACGGCGATGCCCCCTTGTGCCCACCAGGTCGATGCGTCCGCAGGCTCGGTGGCTTTCGTCGCGATGGTTACCGAGGCCCCGCGACGGGCAGCACCGAGGGCCGCCGACAGTCCCGCGATGCCCGAGCCGACGACGAGCACGTCGGTCGTGTGTGGTGCCATCAATTGACCTCCAGCATCCGGTCGAGCGCGAGTTTCGCGAGTTCCTTCTCCGCGGCAGCTACCTCGATGACGTTTCGCTCGCGGCCGGCGACGAGTTCCTCGAGCACCCAGCAGAGGTAGTTCGGGTCTATCTGCCGCATGGCGTTACAGTCCATGCACGCGTCTCCACAGAGCGGGAGGACGTTCACTTCAGGGTGCCACCGCTGGAGGTGGTTCGTGAGATGGATTTCAGTGCCGATAGCCCAGGTGTCGCCCGGGGCGGCCCCCTCGATCGTTCGACAGATGTCCGCCGTACTCCCAGCCTTGTCTGCGGCTTCGACGACCGCTCGCCGACACTCCGGGTGAACGATGACGCGTGCGTCGGGATGCGTTTCATGGATCTGTTCGATGTGCTCGACACGAAAGCGGTCGTGTACCTGGCAGTAGCCGTTCCACAGGATGATGTCGTGATCGACAGCCTTGCTCGCATCCTTCGAGGCAGGGTCCCAGGGGTCCCACTCGACGGTATCCGCTGCCATCCCGAGCCGGTGGGCGGTATTCTCGCCGAGGTGCTTGTCCGGGAGGAACAGCACCTTATCGCCGCGTTCGAGCGCCCATTCGAACGCTCGGTGTGCGTTCGACGACGTACAGACGAGACCGCCCTGCTCGGCACAGAACGCCTTCAGGTCCGCGTAGGAATTCATGTACGTAATCGGGACGATATCGGCGTTGGTTGCGGCCGTAATCTGGGCCCACGCAGCATCTACCTGCAAGGCTTCTGCCATCCCCGCCATGGGGCAGGATGCCTCCATACTCGGGAGGAGTACCGTCTGGTCGTCGCCAGTGAGAATGTCTGCGGACTCAGCCATGAATGTGACCCCGCAAAACACGACATAGGGCGCGTCCGCCGCGGCGGCTTGCTTGCTCAACTGGTAGGAATCACCGATGAAGTCTGCGTGCTCGACGATTTCTCGTTGCTGATAGTTGTGGCCGAGGATAACGAGGTCGTCACCGAGTTCGGCTTTGGCCCGCTCGATACGGGCAGTGCGCGCTTCCTCGTCGAGGGTTCGGTAGTCCGGGGGGAGTTGCTCCAAGTTGTCGTACTTGAAGAGGCTCAGGTCGGTTTCGAAGGTCGTCGTTTCCATCTGTGGCATGGTTACTTGCGTTTCAACCCAACACAGCCAGGTATTGATAGAATTTTCTCTTCAAACAAGAATATCAGAGAGATATTGGCGATTAATACTACTGATAGATACGTCGATAGGTGACGAAAACGGCTCTAAGAACAGCATCAGTGAACGGTTCACGTGAATGAACAGACGGGTCGGGACATCCAACCGAACGCTCACCGGCGTCTGACCCCGACGAAGTAGGCGGGATTCTTGCTCCACCGGCGTTCGAGGACCGTCTCGTAGGAGAACACGACCTCCCAATCGTCGATTGCGCTAAATCGCGAGCGCATTTCTTCCGGTGTAATACCGTAGGTTGATTCTGGGTCGTCTCTCGCATCGCCCAGCACGCAGTAGAGTCCACCCGGTTTGACGACGCTGTCGAGACCGGTGATAAACCGGTCGCGCTCTGCATCCCCGAGCTGGTGGAACATCGCCGAATCCACCACCGTTAGGAAGGAGTACCCACTCGCACCCAACCGGGGCAAATCCAGCGCATCCCAGACGAGAAAACGGGCGGCAATTCGACGCCAGCGAGCCTTCTCCCGGGCCTGTTTCACCGCAAGCTCTGAGAGGTCGATGCCCAGCACGTCGTGGCCCTGCCGAGCGAGGTAGAGCGCCAACTCGCCTGTCCCACACCCCACATCGAGCACCGGACCACGCACGAGGCCGGCGTCTTCGAGCAAGACGAACGCCCGCTGTGGGCGTCCGATATCCCAGTTTGGCACCCCTGCATACGCCGAATCGTAGACGTTTGCGAGCGGGTGGCGGGAGGCCCGCGACGTCGCCATTAGCCCCTCCGACTAAACGCGAGATTCATGCGTATCAGTACGCCTGCTAGTGTCGTAGCCCTTCGCTTGCGGCTCGTCCTCGATTTCCTCACCGATTCTGTCCCACAACTGATGGGGGTGCCATGGTGGAGACACCTGCTAATGGCGAACCGTCGGCATCACCGTTCATAAAAAAGCACTCAATTTCTGACAAAGTCGAACGAGGCCGAATCACTCAGGAGCAACCCAGCCACCTGCGCCCTCACTCCCCTTCGAACCACCCGCCTGCGTTCGAGGTCGATACTCCAATCCAGCCTCTTTCATCAAGCGCCGACAACTTGGACGAGAGTACTCCACCTCGAAGGTATCTAGCAGGAACTCACGGACGAGAGCGGGCGTCCAGGACTTCTCCTCGTACCCGACGTCCACGGGCGACTCGTGAAGCGCCGCTTCGAACGCTGCCTGTTCGTCTGCGGAGAGTTTTCGCGGGCGTCCGGGTCGGTGTTCGTCGTAGACGGCCTGTTCGAGGGGCTGGTTTTCGAGACGGGTGAGCCAGCTGTAGATGGTGCGTCGCTCGACGCCATACCACTCGGCGAGTTCGGTCTGCGTGATGCCGTTTTTGTACGCAATCGCGGCGAGGAGGCGTTGAGTTGGTTTCTTCCCCTCGACGGCGTCCAGCGCGTTTTGCAGGTCCTCGACCGAGATGTCCGTGAGGTGCTTCATCTGAGTCGAGTTACTCGTGTGGGTAAATAGTTTTATCGGGCTCGGTGAGCAATCGGTGCCAAGATTCGGTCAGCACTGGGGAATTTCACTCCGCTTCGAGCTTCGCCGAGTGAGTGGTTCGGAATTGTGACACCCGGAACGCTGTTCGAACGTCGGACCACACCGCAGAGCCGGGTTTGCGGGCCAAAATCCCCCGCTTCGACTGAGTTAAGCTATCTCCGGTCGCCAGAGGACACCTGGAGGGGAGGAACGTGGCAACAGAAGTCAGCGAAATCTCACCGGCGACAGAAGGGGAACCGATTCGATACAGTTTGCAGCGCGCGGGCGGCATCGCCGCGTTAGTCGACGCGGCAACGTTCGTGGTGGGGTTTGCCCTCTTCTTCACGCTCATCGCCGCATCGAACTACGGGTCACTGACCGACCCGAGCGCGTCCGTCGAGTTTCTGGTCGCGAACCAACTCACGATGTACGTCTGGAACCTGACTATCTACATCGTGTTCGGAATTGCACTGGTCGTCCTGGCGCTCGCGCTGTACGCTCGGCTGAGAGACGGTGCACCCGCGCTTTCTCAGGTTGCGACCGCCTTCGGACTCATCTGGGCCGGGCTGGTCATTGCGAGCGGGATGGTCGCGAACGTCGGCATCGGCGCTGTCGTCGAACTCGCCGGGCAGAACGCGGCCCAGGCTGAAACGACGTGGCTCGCCCTGCAAGCCGTGGAGAACGGTCTCGGGGGAGGCAACGAAATTGCCGGCGGCGTCTGGGTGCTGTTGGTCAGTCTGGCCGCACTCCGAGCGGGCGAACTTTCCCAGGGGCTCAACTACCTCGGCGCACTCATCGGCGTCTCGGGTCTACTGACGGTCGTTCCGGGACTCGAAGTCCTCGGCGCGGTGTTCGGCCTCGGCCTCATCGTCTGGTTCGTCTGGGTGGGCGTGGTCATGCTGCGGGCCCAGGAGCCGACCCTGCGCGTTCGACCGACTGGGATGTGAACCGGACCTCGTTTTACGAACGGAAGGTGGCCACCCGCCCTCAGTCGTCTGTGGACGTGGTGGGTGTGGGGTCGTTGAGCGTCACGTCCGCGACGTCGTGGAGCGGGTTGCTGACCGTTCCGTGTTCCGAGGCGTGGGGCCGTCCCGGCGCGTCGTCGTAGCCGTACTCGAAGATGCGATTGCGATTGAGACAGAGCTTCGTGTATTCCGGTTGCAGGAGGTCGAACAGGTCGAAACGAGATTCGAGTTCGGGGTGTGCAGCCTGATAGTCGAGAATCGCGCTTCGGGCGTGTGCCCAAAAGCGTTCCTCGGGATAGGCCTCGTGTTCTTCGAGAACGTCTGCGACGTACCGGAAGACGCAGACGAACAGTCCCGAGAAGATGAACTGGCACAGTCCCTCCGGCGGCTCTTTTCGGAGAATCTCGTGGAGGTCATCGGGCAGGGCGTCGAGTTCGGGCAGTGGCTGGTCGCTCACGTTCACGTCGTCCACGAAATCCTTGACGGCAAGTCGGGTGGGGACGCCGTCCTCGACGACGAGAATCGTGTTCTGGCCGTGCGGGGAGAAGACCGTCCCGTAGCGGTAGAGGAAGTGAAGCAACGGTGGCAGAATCGTCTCCATGAATTCCGCCAACCACTCGTCGAGCGAGAGGTCGGACTGGTCTACCAACCGTGAGATGGAGGACACCCCGTCGCCGTCGACGTGCATCAGCGCAGAGAGCGTGATAGCCTCCTCGCCGTCGTCGAGGAACGTGTAAATCGACTCGCGCCAGACGGCCCCGAGCAGTTCGTGGTACTGGTAGGGCGACCCGTTGATGTCGGTGAAGTCCCCGTGGTCGTAGTTGATGCCGGCTATCTCACCCGGAAGAATCAATCCCTGCTCCTGTAAGAACTCGTCGCGTTCGTAGATGTCTTTCACGTACTCGGTTACCGTCGGCGCGAGTTCCGTCCGCTCGCCCGGAAGTCCCCGCCAGACGAGCGTGTTGAGGATGCGCATCGGAACCTTCACGTGGTGTTTCTCGCTGTCGTCTACGTTGACGAACGTTCGAACCGACTGCTGGGGCAGGTATTCATCCGGCCCCTCACCGAGTGGAACGATATCGTTCGCAGCGATGTCGTCTGCGAACAGCGGGACGATGCTGTGGTCCCACTGCCAATCGTGGACGGGGACGAAGTAGAAGTCATCCGGGTCGAGACCACGGGAATCGAGGCGTTCGCAGAACAGGTCGTAATGGCTTCCGAGTTCGTTCTGAACGAGAGAGTCGTGGTCGACGGTTTCAGTTCCGACGAACGTCGCGCGGTCTTTTCGAACGGCGAGCCACGAGAGGATTACAGGCTGTTTGCGCTCTGGAGCGTACGCCCGGTACGCGTCGTAACCCCACCCGAGGCGACCCTTGTTGTAGGTAATCCACGGGTGGCCCGCCATCTCGCCTTCGAGGTGTGCGTAATCGAGTTCGAGCAGGTTTTTCTCCGTCTCATCACGCTTTCGCGCCTCGATGTGGGCGTCGGCGAGCAGCGTGCGTTTGTATTCGCGGACGAGATTTCCTTCGGTGAGTCCCGCTAAGTCACTGGCCGACCCAAGGTCGCGCAAGAATCGGAGTGGGTCGGTGAAGGCGGTCCATTCGTCGTCAATACGGCGCTCGACTGTCTCCTCGTAGACGTGCAAACTGTCCATCAAGCGTGGAGCCGCCTCGAAGCGATACGCTGCCTCGCCGAAGCTGAAGCGATAGACTGCACGGTCGCCGCGCGCGTCCACCTTTCGGGGTTCGATGATCTCCTCGTAGGTGAATTCTGCGAGCATCTTCGCAAGCAGTCGGCGTTCGACCGTCTGCCAGATGTCTGGGGTCAGTGCGTTCTGTCGCGTCGTGTCGTGTGGATTCATGAGTCGTCGTTCTGGGTGTGTGTTGGAATTGGTTCACGTCCGCCGGTACGGGACGCGCCCGGTGCGTGTTCGCAAAACTGTTCGAGCGAGAAATCCTGGAAGACAGTGTTCGTATCCTCGGGATACACCTGCTCGCCAACGAGTCGGTTGACGAACTTCGTGTTGTGATAGCAGCCGAGACCGAGGTCCGGCACGCCGACACCGTGGGTGTGAACGCTTGCGTTCTGGAGGAACACCTCGCCGGGAACGTCGATGTCGAGGCGGTGGTCTGGGGTCACCTCGTAGCGCCCCTGTTCGTCCCACGCGATGGCGTCGGCGAGCGGGGCGAGGAAGTCGGGAACCTGCCGTTCGTACCCTGTCCCGAGGACGACCACGTCGCTTTCGTGGACGAACGTCTCGTCGGCCTGCCACTGGCGACAGTCGAGCGCGTAGGCGTCGCCCACGGGTTCGATGTCGCAGACCGCCGTCATCGCGAAGAGGCCGACGTCGGGCCGGTCGCCGCCGATGGAGCGCCGATAGAGCAGGTCGTAGATTTCGGCGCTCGTTCCCGGGTCGATGCCCTTGTAGAGCAGGTCCTGATTCGGAATGAGTTCGTCTTTGGTCGCCTGTGGCAGGTCGTAGACGTACTGTTCGTACTCGGGCGAGAAGTGCTGGAGGCCGAGTTTCGAGTACTCCATCGGGAAGAAACCGGCCGAACGGGTGAGCCAATCGAGTCGGTAGTCGTTCGCCACCTGCCGTTCGAGGAGGTCTTGAAACACCTCGGCTGCGCTCTGTCCCGACCCGACGACGGTGACGGAGTCCGCCTGGAGCACGCGCTCGCGGTTGTGGCGATACCGCGCCGTGTGGAACACGTCCGTCTCGGGGTGCCCCTGCAGGTGGTCCGGAATCTGCGGACCGCTCCCGATACCGAGTGCGAGATGCCTGCTTCGATAGACGAACCGCTCGCCAGTGGCCGGGTGGCATGCCACAACTTCGAAGCACTCGCATTTCTCGTCCCACTCGACGGTGGTCACTTCGCGGTCGAACCGACAGGAAGCGAGCGAGTCGACGACCCACCGGAGGTAGTCGTTGTACTCTCGACGAGGCGTCTGGAACGTCTCGTAGAAGTAAAACTCGTAAATTCGACCCGTCTCCCGCAGGTAGTTGAGGTAGCTGTGTGGATTCGTGGGGTCTGCGAGCGTCACGAGGTCGGCGAGGAAGGGCACTTCGAGGGTCGTCCCTTCGAGGAGCATCCCCTCGTGCCAGTTGAACTCGGGTTCGCGTTCCAGGAACACCGCGTCCACGTCGGCGGAAGCCCCGTCGAGCAGGGCGGCGAGACCGAGGTTGAACGGGCCAAGGCCGACCCCGACCACGTCGTGAACCTGCTGGTCTGTCACGCCCGATCACCTTCCGCGAACGAGACGGGGGCCTCGGCGAGTACGGTCGATTCGAACCGCTCGCGCTCACAGACCATGAGGAGCGCCTCCTTTTCGGCCTCCGCGAAGTGGAACTCCTCACGCGGTTCGAAGCCGCACGCCTCGAAGACGTGGATGACGCGGTCGTTTCGAACGTCCGGTTCGGCGACGACGCGGTCTGTCTCTGCGTGGCGAAACTGCATGGCGACGACTGCTCGCAGCAGCGAAAGCGAATAGCCCTTCCCGAGGTACTCTTCGGGGCCGATGAGCAGGTGGACGCCCTGGTCTGTGGGGGCTGCGTCGTAGTGGTTCGTCAGGTCGTCGTCGGCCGCCCAGTAGCACTCCCAGTAACTCATCGGAACGTGGTCGAGACACCCGATGTAGGGGGTGAGGTGGGAGTCGTCGAGTTTCTCCGCGAGGCGGTCTCGAAACGCCGCGAGCGGCAGGTCGAGTTGCCAGTAGGGTTTGACGTGGTCGCGTCCGAGCCAGGCGTGCAGACGATGCAAGTCTCGGGCGAGCGTCACCGGGCGGAGCGAAATTGTCCGGTCGATGCCCGCGTCGAACGTCTGGAAGTCGTACGGTGAATCGTCGAGTTTGGATTGTCGAATCATGGGTCGAGGTCGGTGACGAGCGGGTTTTTCACGTCGGTGTAGACGGACTGATTCTCGAGGTCGTTCTCCAGTTCGTCCCACCCGCGGAAGGTGGTCAGCAAGTTCGCCTTGCAGGGGACGGTCGGCGAGTCGAGCAGCGGGTCGAGAAACGCGGAACTGGCCCGGTCGTAGCGTTCTCGGGCGCGTTCGAGTTCCTCACGCAAAAGCGCCAACAGCGGCTGTTCGTCGATAAATCCAGTACAGCCGAAGGCGTTCACCACGTCGAAGGTGTTGTTCAAGATGACGTAGTAGCGGAGTCGCTCGTCCGCGATGGCATCCGCGCAGATGGTGTCTGCGCGCTCGCCGACGCCCGGCAGGTACGACGCAACTTCAGAGTACTTCGATTCGGGGAAGTAGAATCCCTGGTTGTCTCGGTAGCGAAATTCGCTCGGATAGCCCGCGTCGTCGAGCGTGAGCACCGAGTTTTGCTGGTGGGCTTCGACGCCGACGCCCTGCACGAGGTAGAGCCACAACACGGGACGAATGGCGACTTCGAGGTATCGCTGAAACCAGTCTTCACACACGGCCGCTCGTGGCCGGCCCTCACGCTCTGCGATTGCTGCGACGAGGCGTCCGAGCCGCGAGTGGCCACTGATGGCGTCCTGACAGAGCGCCACAACCGGAGTGGACTGCGCTGCAAATTCGCCGCGGAAGGGGTTCTCCCGGAGGACGGTTTCGAGACCCGTTTCCCGACCATCTCGAACGTCGAGAGCGAGGAACGCGGGGTCGCGGACGATATCGAACTTCGGGAATTCCCGCGCGAGTTCGTCGCCAAACGCGGTGTCGAGGAGTTCTGCGAGGGCAACGCCGCGTTCGAGTTCCGGCCGCTTGTTCGCTCGAACAGAGTTGGTTATCTTCACGTTCAACGAGGATTTCACCATGAACGGCGCGTCGGGACTGTAGAGCGTCCGGACCGACGTCGTGGGGTAGAACTCCCGACCCACGGGGCCGAGGTGGGAGAGTCCGTCTCCGAGATGTCGCTGGACGTGTGGCTGGTCGAGGAGGTAGCGCGCCTGCCACGGATGGACGGGCAGGAGCACGTCGTCATGCTCGACGTGTGCTTCGAGGAATGATTCGGAAACCGATGAATCGTCACGAAGCGAGTCTTTTACCCACGTCTCTGCAGCCGTGTCGAGTGCGGAATCCGACCAGACGAGCGCGGGGTCCGCCCGGAAGTAGTGGAGTCTGAGCGACCCCCGAAGTTCCGGCGCGTACGACTCACGATTTCTCGCGGTGATTCCCTGCCGACTCTTCGGCGTCGGGTGGCGATGGTGTCCGAACACGAGCGACTGCTCTGCGTCGCGAAACGAGACGTGCTCGCCCGTGTGCCGTGCTTCGTCGTCAGCCCGTGCTTCGACGAACAACGCCACGTTCCGCTTGCTCCTGAGGACGCGTTCGAGCAGTTCGTCGGGGACCGCCTCGCCGTCACGCGAAAGCGCGAGGTCCTTTACCACGAGCGCGGCGAGCGTCGTCGCATCGGCAGGATGGACCGCCCCGTCAGTAAATCGGTAGTGAACCGGCGTCTCGAACAGGTGACGCTCGGTAGGCGAGCGGTGGGCGAGTGGCGCGAGCAGGTCGATACCCTGTGCTGACAGCCGTTTTCTGACGAGTCCAGCTTTCCCGGGTTCGACGCCGGCAACGGGACGGGTGAGCACGTCGTAGCCGCCGGTTTCCCGCAGGTAGCAGTTGAGAAAAGCGTGAACTGTCGCCTCGTCTGCTCGCGTCTCGGGGTCGATAGCAGACCCCTGACGGGGTGGGGATTCGAGGCTCATGCGAGCGCCCCCTGTTCTGCGGCGACGCGCTGTCCACACTCGCGGATGGCGTCGAGCATTCCGGCGACATCCGCCGTCGTGGCCGTCGGGTTCAACAGCGTGAATTTCAGGCTGGTGACGCCATCGACTTCAGTGCGGGCGGCGATGGCTCGACCGTCCGCGAGCAAACGCTCCCGCACGGCAGCGTTCAGCCGACTCACCATGTCGTCCGACATGCCCGCATCGGGTTGGTAGCGAAAGACGACGGCGTTGAGCGTCGGGTCACAGATCAGTTCGAAATCCGGTGCTCTCTCGATGAGCGACGCCGCTTCGTCGGCCAGCGCGAGCGTGTCTTCGACCAGTTTGGCGATGCCCGACCGGCCGAGGGCACGGAACGTGAGGTACGGTTTGAGCGCGTCGAATCGGCGGGTCGTCTGCACCGATTTCGCGACGAGATTGGGGACGCCCGCCGCGTCGTGTGCTTCTGGATTGAGGTAGGCGGCGTTTCGCGCCATCCACTCGAACTCCCCGCCGTCGCGGAGCAACAGCGCGCCGCAGCTGATTGGCTGGTAGAACAACTTGTGGAAATCGACCGCCACAGAGTCCGCACGTTCGATTCCGGCGAGCAGCGATGCGTAGTCGTCAGAGAACGCGAGCGCCCCGCCGTAGGCAGCGTCCACGTGGAACCACAGGTCGTGGACAGTCGCCCGGTCTGCGAGGGCTGAGAGCGGGTCGATGCTGCCGAAATCGGTGGTTCCCGCCGTGCCGACGAGCGCGAACGGTTCGGCGTCGCTCGTCTCCAGATCCGCGAGCACGGCATCGAGGGCAGCTAGGTCGATGCGACGGTTCTCGTCAGTCGCGACAGTCACGACGGCGTCCTCCCCGAGGCCGAGGTGGTGGGCTGCCTGTTTGGCGGTGAAATGGGCCCCATCCGAGCACAGGATGCGGAGCGAATCGGCTTCTGCGGGAAGTCCCGTTGCCTGCACGGTCTGGCCGAAGGTTCGACTGCAATAGCGGTCGCGGGCGAGCAGCAGCGCCTGGAAGTTCGACTGGGTTCCACCGCTCGTGAACACCCCATCCGCGCTGGCGGGTAAGTCGAATTCGCCACTGAGTGCGTCGACCACGCGCTGTTCGAGCACCGTCGCAGCCGGAGCCTGGTCGAACGAATCGAGCGACTGGTTCGTCGCAGCAACCATGACTTCGGCGGCGAGTCCCGAGATCAGCGGTGGACACTGCAAGTGGGCAGCGCATCGGGGATTAGACGGGTCAACCGAGTGTTCAAGAACCGACTCGGCAACGATGTCGATGGCCGCTTCGAGCCCACTTCCTGTTTCGGGGATGACCGGGCCTGCGAACAGTTCTGCGAGTTCGTCCGGCGATTGTCCCGAGTACGGCTTCTGGTCGTCGCCCACACACTCGATGACGGCTTCCGTCGCGCGCCGCATCGCCTTCCGGTAGGTTTCCGCGCCTGCCCCGGTCCCGAGGAACAGGTCGTCTGCGCTCATGCGGCTGCCTCCTCGGGTGTCGGGTTCTCGTTTACGACCGCTTCCACGGCTTCCTCGAAGATGGCTGCGATGTCGTCAACCTGCTGGCGAGTCACGACCAGCGGTGGAAGGAATCGCGCGGTGGCGCTCTCCCGCCCGCCGAGTTCGACGATGAGGCCGCGCTCGAAGCACTCGGCGCGGACGGCCGCGGCAACGTCACCGTCTGGAGCGTGCGGTCCCGCACCCGTCCACGTCGCGTCGCGGTCGACGAACTCGACGCCGAGCATGAGCCCCCGCCCGCGAACGTCGCCGATTTCCTGGAAACGTTCGGCGGTCGTTTCGAGTTGGCCAGCGAGTCGTGCGCCGAGCGTCTCGGCGCGGGTAGCGAGGTCGTGTTCGAGGACGTAGTCGATGGTCGCCTCACCCGCCGCCATCGCGAGTTGGTTGCCGCGGAACGTACCGGCGTGCGCGCCGGGTTCCCAGACGTCGAGCGACTCGTCGTAAACGACCACGGCAAGGGGGAGACCGCCGCCGATAGCTTTCGAGAGCGTCACCACGTCGGGGGTGATGTCGGCGTGTTCGAAGGCGTAGGTCGCACCCGTCCGCCCGAGGCCGGTCTGAATCTCGTCGACGATGAGCGGAACGTCCCGTTCGCGGGTGATGCGACGCATTTCGTGGAGCCACCCGTCCGGTGCGGGAATCGAACCGCCTTCACCTTGCACGGGTTCGAGGATCATGCCTGCGGGGTCCGTGATGCCGCTTTCTGGGTTTGAAAGAAGGTTCTCGACGTACGTACTCGCAAGTCGGTGGCCTGCTTCTCCGCCAACCCCGAACGGACAGCGGAAGTCGGCAGGGTACGGGAGGTGGTGGACGCCTGCCATCAGGCCTGAGATTGGCGTTTTGGCGTCCGTGTTGCCCATCAACGAAAGCGCACCGTTCGTCATCCCGTGGTACCCCCCCTGGAAGGCGAGGATGCTACGATTCCCCGTCGCCGTCTTCACGAGTTTGAGCGCCGCTTCGACGGCGTCGGTTCCCGCCGGGCTACAGAACTGAACTTTCGCCCGACTGGCGAACTCGTCGGGCAGACTCTCGAACAACGAATCGACGAATCGCTCTTTGGTCGGCGTCGAGATGTCGAGGGTGTGAAGCGGGCGGTCCGCGGCGAGGACGCGCTCGATGGCTTCCCTGACCCTCGGGTGATTGTGGCCGAGTGCGAGCGTTCCAGCCCCGGCGAGGCAGTCGTAGTACTCGTTCCCGTCCATGTCGGTCACGGTGACGCCCTGCGCCTCGCGGATGGCGAGTGGTAAGTGGCGAGGATACGTCCGGGCGTTTGACTCGCGAGCGGCCTGCTGGGCGAGGATACGCCCGTTTTCACACCCGCGATAACTCACGCGTCTGCCCTCCAGATGCAGGTCGGTTCAGCTGTGTGACGCATTTTATTTCGTCTGCCGTTGAGACGCATACAGTGTTTTAGGCCAACCTAAACCGCAATAAGCGCTCCGGTTTTTAGGCCGGCCTAAAACCAGTGTCGAGAACCAGCAGTGCGAAGCCTCTGTTGAGCGAAATCAGGAGATTTTACGGACGCTGAGATTTCACTTAAGCGGCAAAATTAGCTATTTGTTAGGACTGCAACAGCCTTCCGCCGAGCGTACAGATTCGACAAAAAGCCGCGAATCAGTCGCCGGGCAGCCACCGACGAAGCTGACGCGCGACCCGAGTCGTCGTCCCGGGCTGTGCCCGAACCATAATAGTGGTGTTCCGAGCCTTCCGACCGATGGTCTCTGGGAGCACACCGAAGACGACCTGTCTGAGCCGACTTCGCTCTGTCGCGCCAATGACGGTGACGTCGTGGTTCGCCGTCTCTTCGAGCAGGCGCTCGGTCACGTCGTCGCCGGAGAGGACGCGCGTTTCGACAGCCGCGTGGTCGATGGCGGCCGCCGTCTCCTCGACAACCGCCTGTGCCGCTTCGCGCGCTGCGTCCGACGCGTCCGAGTCGAGAACGTGGACGACCGCACACGGCGCATCCTCGGTGCGGGCGATGGCTGCGGCCACCGCACCGGCGAGCTTTGCGTGCGGACCACCCGCCGTCGGGACGAGAATCGAATCGATGTCACCGGTGGCCGTTTCACCCACTCGTTCGACGAGCACGTCTGCGTCGGCCGCTCGCACCACGTCGTCGACGGTGCTGCCGACGACGATGTCCCGGCGACGACGCCGGCCCGCTCCGCTCCACCCCATGAGCACGGCGTCGCAGTCGTGCTGGTCGAGTGTGTGGAGGATGATGTCTTCGGGGTGATGGCCCACGCGGACGAGCCCCTGAACCGGGACGCCGGTTCCGTCGGCGAACGCCATCGCCTCGTTCACGATGGTTTCTTCCTCGTCTACGAACCGGTCGGCTCGCTCGAACGGCGTCTGTTCCGGAATCGTCACCGCGCTCATTACCAGAAGCTCTGCATCCCGGGCGCGAGCGACGTCTATCGCCGTCGCCATAAGCTGTTCTACGTTCTCTGTCCGGGCGACCGGGACCAGGAGGCGTTCGTCGCGCTCACAGGCGGTCACCTGGCTCCGCGAGGCGATAGTCGGCGCAATGTCTTTCGAATCTTCGGCCCGGGTTCGCTTCAGGTAGCCGAACCAGAACGCGATACCCACGAGTTCGGCGATTAGGCCGATGACGAGCGCCTTCGGTTCGACCTGCGTCACAAGCACGAGGTTCGCGAGGATGGCGAGAATCGGAATCCACGGGACGAGCGGAACCTCAAAGCCGCGGTCAAGGTCCGGCTCCTTTCGTCGCGACTGGATGAGCGCGACGTTCACGAAGATGAGCCCCGCGAGCAGCATGAAGTCGGCGAAGTGGGCGATAGAGTGGAGGCCGAGATGGATGCCAAGCGGCGTCGTCGCCGACTCGCTTCCCGGGGGCGTTCCGAACAGGACGCTGAACACGAGAATGTAAAACAGGATAAGGCCGCCCGTGAGGAGCACCGAGGCGTACGGCGTGTTGAACCGGTCGCTCAGGTCGCCGAACACCGCAGGGAGGTGGCCCCGCCGACTCATGGCAAGTTTCACCCGCGACCCGGCGAGGATGGTGGCGTTGGCCGCAGAAATCATCGAGAGAAGCGCCCCGACGATGATGACGTAGAAGCCGATGTCGCCGAGGTAGTACTGGGAGGCGTAGGCCATCGACACTTCGCCGTGAGTCGCGACGTACTCTCGCGCCGCTTCGATGCCGGACACCTGCCCGACTTGCTCTGCGAGACGGGCGAGGAACGTCTGGTCGTTGATGGCGAGGACGATGACGAGGACGACGAGCGCGTAGACGACCGAGACGAATCCCATCGAGATGAAGATGGCCCGCGGTATCGTCCGGCCCGGGTCTTCGATTTCTTCAGCGTTGGTTGCGATGGCCTCGAAGCCGAAGAACGTGATGAACACGAGCGTCGTGGTCACCCCAAGCTGGGCGAACTGCGTGATGTTCCCGGTGAAGGACTCACGGACCACGGACATATCGAGGGCCTGCAACCCGCCGAACAGGAACAACACGATGAGTGCCACCTTGAGGCCGGTAACGACGACCTGGAACATCCCTGTCTCCTCTGTCCCCTTCAAGTTGACCCCGACGAGGAGCGAGAGGACGAGTACCCCCGAAAGCCAGTACGGGACGGCCTGCGGGATGTGCAAAGCGGGGTAGATGAACCGCTCGAACCAACTCGCGAAGGAGGCCAAGTAGAAGGCCGCACTCGCCGGATAGCCGAGAATGATGGACCACCCGACGATGTAGGTGAGGTCGCTGTCGAAGACGTTCGCGACGTAGGCGTACCCACCGCCGCTTTCCGGATACAGCGAGGCGAATTCTGCGTAGGCCAACGCGGTGAATCCTGCGACCACCCCGGCGAGGAGGAACGAGATAATGGCTGCGGCGCCGACGTTGCTCACCGCGAGCCCCGAGAGCACGAAGATGCCGGCCGCGATCATCGTGCCCACCCCCAGGGCTATCGCGCCGACGAGACCGATGTCCCGGTCGAGTTCGTTCGAGACCGAGCGTTCGCTGTCAGTCATTGTCGGTGGGTTCAGGAGCCTCACTGGTAAGCGTTCAGGCCGATGTCAAGATGGACTCGTACATCCAGTGCATGGCGCGGCCCCATGGCGATGGTCTCCGACCGGCGCGCTGTACACCCGCAGATATATTACTCAGTAATACAACTGAGTAATTAATGGCGCGAACCCAGCTTCAGCGTGCGAGGTCCGGTAAGATAACGCCCGCGATGGAACGAATCGCAGACAGAGAGAACCGCGACCCGGCGTTCGTGCGCCGACAGGTCGCGGACGGTCAGGCAGTCATCCCGAACAACCACGCCCACGACGCGCTCGACCCGATGATCATCGGGCAGGAGTTCGCGACGAAGGTCAACGCGAACATCGGAAACAGCGAGACGACGAGCAGCGTCGAAGGGGAGCTCAGAAAACTCCACAGCGCGGTCCACTACGGCGCAGATACAGTGATGGACCTCTCTACGGGAACCGACCTGGACGACATTCGTCGTCGGAACGTCGAATTTTCCCCCGTGCCCGTCGGCACAGTTCCCATCTACGAGGCGGTCAAACACGCCGACGGACCCGCTGACCTCACTCACGAACTTCTCCTTTCGGTCATCGAGAAGCAGGCGAAACAGGGGGTCGATTACATGACGATTCACGCAGGCGTTCTGCTGGAACACCTCCCCCTGACCGACGGCAGAAAGACCGGCGTCGTCTCGCGGGGCGGGTCGATTCTGGCTCAGTGGATGGAAGAAAACGGGATGCAAAACCCACTGTACGCGAAGTTCGAAGAGATCTGTGAAACCTTCGCCAGCCACGACGTGACGTTTTCCCTCGGTGACGGCCTCCGACCGGGATGTCTCGCCGACGCAAGCGACGAAGCCCAGTTCGCCGAACTCGACACGCTCGGGGAACTCACCCGGACCGCGTGGGACCACGGCGTCCAAGTGATGGTCGAAGGCCCCGGTCACGTTCCGATGGACCAGATTGCGAACAACGTCGAACGCCAACAGGCCGTCTGTGACGGCGCTCCGTTCTACGTTCTCGGACCGCTAGTCACCGACATCGCACCTGGCTACGACCACATCACGAGCGCAATCGGGGCGACCGAAGCCGCTCGCTCCGGTGCCGCGATGCTATGCTACGTCACGCCGAAAGAACACCTCGGCCTACCGGACGAGGACGACGTGCGAGAAGGCCTCGCCGCCTATCGCATCGCGGCCCACGCTGCGGATGTGGCGAACGACTTACCCGGCGCTCGTGACTGGGACGACGCGCTCTCCGAGGCGCGATACGACTTCGACTGGCGTCGACAGTTCGAACTCGCGCTCGACCCCGCCCGGGCACAGGAGTTCCACGACCAGACGCTGCCCGGTGACAACTACAAAGAAGCTCGGTTCTGCTCGATGTGCGGCGTCGAGTTCTGCTCGATGCGAATCGACCAGGACGCTCGTGACGCGGACGGTGAGATGACCGCTCTCGATGACGAGACAGACCTCACCATCTCGGCGGCCGCCGACGTGAACGTCCCACCAGTCGGCACTCACGACACAGCGCGAGTTCCAGAGGAACTCGAAATCAACGGCGTCACCTTCACTCCGGAGGAGTTCCACGCCGACGATTGAACTCCGAGCGTTAGCTCCGGAGTCAGTCCCAGCCGTAAATCTCGTCGAACTCGTCTCTTCTCGCGTCGAACGCGGCGAGCATCCGCTCGCTGACCGCGTCCGCAGAATCGTAGCCAGAGACGCGCTTTGCGACGATTTGGCTCACCATCGCGCGGGTGAAGTTCTCCCACGGTTTTGAGGGGGAGTTGATGCTCGCGAGTTCCTCGCCGTCGTCAACGATGTCGACGTAGCAGAGGTGGTTGCCGCCGTCTGGATAGTCGGGGCCGGTTCGCACGCGGAGGGTGAGGGTGTCGTCCATGGCGACGTCGAGAATGGTTGCGTCTGTCATCGGTGCTTCCTCACAGGGAAATCGCGTCGTCGCGCGAGATTTCACCGGATTTCACGATGCGAGCGTCCAGTCCACCGCGGTGTTTCAGCGCTTCTGCGACCTTCCCCTTCCCGACGAGCCCCTGCATGTATCCACAGGGCTCACAGAGGTTGAGACCCTCACAGACTGCCTCCCCGACCGTGAACTGTTTTCCGACCAGGTGGTTGAGCGGGACGCCGCGAGTCACGACGTTCCGGCGAGCGTCGCTCGGTTCGAGGTCGATGTCGTAGTCCTCGCGGCAAGCCTCGATGGCCTCGGCCTCGATGAAGGTGATCTCGCTGGCCTCGTTGTTCTCGTCTTCTTCCCACTCGTTCCAGATGCCCTTTCCTTTGTAGTAGCGGTCGCCCTCGATACCACGATTCTCCACTGCGTTCACCGACGCCTGTTCGACCATGTCGTCGCCCGTGTCCGGAGCCGTGAAGATGTGGACGACCCGTCCGTCACTGCTCATGTACGTGATGTCGTACCACGGTGCTAATAAAATCGCGCCAAGCGGAGAGCCACACGGAGTGACACTCAGAGACGCGTATCGAGCCCGACGTTCTCGGCTTTCGATCGGTCGAAGACGTGGCCGGCGACTGCTGCGTCCATCACCGCAGAGCCCACGCTTTCGACCACGACGATGTCGGCCGCAGATTCGCGAGCCACCTCGCCATTCAGCAGAGCCGAGAAGGGGACGAGCGCCGATTCGTCGAGGTCGGTCGCGAGGATGTCACCGATTTCCGCAACCTCCTCGGGCACGTCAGCGAAGACCCTACTCGCCCGGGAGAAGGTCTCCGCGTCGAGTTCCTGCATTTCGGCGGTGTACGCGCCGATTGCGACGACCACAGTTCCCGGGGCGAGGGCGTCACCGGGGAACACCGGTTCCACACTCGTCGTCGCGGTGACGACCACCGACGCCCCGGACACGGCGTCTTCGGGGGATTCGGCGGCGCTGATGGGCACATCGAGCTCGTCTTCGAGTTCCGCCACTGCGTCCGCGAGCGTGTCGTCGGTGTGGTCGAACATCGTGACCGATTCGACGTTCCCCGCGGTGGCAATCGCCCGAACCTGCCAGCGCGCCTGCGTGCCCCCGCCGATGACCGCGACTGAGATTGGTCCCTCGGTGAGTTCGCGGGCAGCGAGGCCGCCGATGGCGCTCGTCCGTGCCGCAGTGATGTGCGACCCGTCCATGTAGGCCACCGGCACGCCGGTCTCCGCGTCAGTCACCGCAATCTGGGCGTGAATCGTCGGATGGTCGCGTGTTTTGTTCTCGGGGTGGACGGTCACGAGTTTCGTCGCGACGTACTGGCTCCCGTGGATGTACGCAGGCATCACGAGGCCCGTCCCGAGCGACTCATCTGGCCGGTCGGCGTCGAGGCCCCGACCGATTGGAAAGTGCGGGCGTGCGGGGCGTTCGACGTCGCCGCGACCCTGCTTCTGGAGTGCGTCGGCCACCACGTCGAGGACGGCATCGAGGTCGAGCAGCGAGCGAACCTCATCCCCGGAGAGTATGCGTGTCATTTCCTGTCACTACAGACCGGGGCCGGCCTCCTAAATCGTTCCCCTCCGCGAAGGTTCGACGACGGATTACCCCTCTCGCGTGCGAACCGCTGTCAGTTCCCATACGTTTAACTCCGCGAATTCGGTGGTTGCAGGTAGACATGACGCAACGAGGGCTCACCGTCCCAGAGGCAACCGTACTCGACGCCTGTGGCGACCGGGCACTGCCGCGAATGGGACGCATCGAACAGGTGTGGGAAACGAACCCGCTCACCGAATCCGAACTGCGGACACAGACCGCCGAGGCGGTTCGGGCGCTCGACTGGGACGGCGTTCCGAACGGCGGCGAGGTGGCGGTCGGCGCTGGAAGTCGCGGCATCGCCAACCTCGCGCTCATCGTCGCCACGGTCGTCGAAACCGTCGCTGAACTGGGTTACGAGCCATTCGTCTTTCCGGCGATGGGGAGCCACGGCGGCGCGACCGCAGCGGGCCAACGCGAGATGCTCGCGACGCTGGGCGTGACGTCCGAGGCGATTGGCTGTGAGATTCGCTCCGACATGGACGTCGTCGAAGTGGGGCGAACCGCAGACCGCGACGTACCTGTGGTAGCCGACGCGAACGCCGTCGCCGCCGATGCCATCCTCCCCGTAAATCGCGTGAAACCCCACACCGACTTCGATGGCCCGGTCGAGAGCGGGCTCTCGAAGATGCTCGTCATCGGCATGGGCAAACAACGCGGCGCGAAAATCGCCCACGAGTGGGCCATCGACTGGAGTTTTCGGAACATGATTCCGGAAATTACCGAGCAGTTGCTCGCCACCCTCCCCGTGGTGGGCGGGGTCGCCCTCGTCGAAGACCAGCACGACGACACCGCCATCGTCGAGGGCGTCCGCCCGGAGGGCTTCCTCGACCGGGAGCGCGAACTGCTCGAACTCGCTTACGATAGCATGCCCACCCTGCCGTTCGACGACATCGACGTGCTCGTCCTGGACGAGGTGGGAAAGAACATCAGTGGACAGGGCATGGACACGAACGTGATTGGGCGTCGTCCCTTCGCCATCAACGAACCCGAACCCGACCAGCCGACGATAAAGCGCATCTTCGTTCGCGGCCTCACCGACGCGACTCACGGCAACGCCATGGGTATCGGCTCCGCTGATTTCATCCACGGCGACATGCTCGCCGAAATCGAAGCCTCGACGACGCTCATCAACGCCATCACGGCGAGCACGATTCGCGGCGTCAGAATCCCGCCAGCGGTCGAAACTGACAGAGCGGGCCTCGTCGCGGCACTCTCGACCATCGGCGTCGTCGAACCGGAGACGGTCCGCGTCGTCCGCGCCTCGGACACGATGCACCTGCACCGCGTCTACGCTTCGGAGGCACTCGTCGAAGAAGCGCGAGCGCGCGATGACCTCCGAGTCGTTGCTGAGCCAATGGCAATTGAGTTCGAAGAGGGACAGTTCGTCGCCCCCTCGCCGGGGGTCTGAAAACGGTAAATTTTGTTCCATTTCCATTAGACGTTCTCGCTGTCGATCTCGTAGCCATCGGTGCGAGTAACCTTGCTCTCCACCGAGCGCAAAATCGGTGGATGACGTAAGTATAATCTGTATTGCCAGTTTCTACCCGCTATGACAGCCACTGGCACTATTTCGCTCCGCGAGTGTTACGACCGCGCTCGGGAGGGGCGGTACGGATTCTTTGCGAGCAACGTCACGCATTTCGACATTCTCGTCGGGCTCTTACAGGGAAGTGCGGCCGCAGACTCGGACCTCGTCGTGCAACTGGGCTACGATGAAGCGGTGTTCTTCGGCGGAGGTGACCCGGCCGTCGGCGTCCAGGTCTTCGGCGCGTGTCTCGAAACGCTCGCAGAACGGTACGGGGTCGCGGCGTACTGCAATATCGACCACGTTCACGTTCCCGACAACTTCGACTTCCTCGAAGCAGCCGTCGAGTCGGGCGTCCCTGACTCCGTGATGGTCGATGCCTCTTCGGAACCGTTCGAGCAGAACGTCGAACTGACCGCAGAAGCCGTAGAACGGGTCGGTGACGACGTGCTCGTGGAGGCGGAACTCGGGCGTATCGCTGGCATCGAGGGGAGCACCGAGACGCCCGACGACGAGGCGTTCTACACCGACCCCGCAGACGCCGTCGAATTCGTCGAGCGGACGGGCTGTGACCTCCTCGCGGTGTCCATCGGAACCCAACACGGCGTCGCCTCGGGGCGCGACCTCGACGTGCGCCCGGACCTCGCCGTCGAAATCAACGACGCACTCGCCGACGCCGGACTGGACACCCCGCTCGTCGTCCACGGGGCCTCCGGAGTCGCGGACGAACGCATCGAAGAACTGCTCGACGCTGGCGTCTGCAAGTTCAACAAGAACACACGGTATCAGTACGAGTACGCTCGGACCGCCGCGGACTTCTACCACGAGCACGCTGACGCGATTCGACCGCCCGAAGGCGTCGCAGACGACCGGGCGGGCTTCTTCGCCGACAGCGACTGGGAACCACAGAAGACCCACTTCCACCCGCACGTCGTCTCTGAAGCCGTCCGCGACCGCATCGCCGACGTGATGGCTGATCTCTGTGAACTGACCGGCAGCGCCGGGGAGTCGGTGTACGTAGAGAAATGAGTGGCGCTGAATCAGCCCCGGTCCTCGTCGGCATCGACGCCGGCCTCACGAACGTCACGGTGACGGCCTTCGACGCCGAGGGCACCGAGCTCGCGAGTGCCTCCCGCGCGACGCCCGCGGTCGAGACGGCTCCCGATCGCGACGAGCAGGACCACGACCGCCTGTGGGCGACGGTGTGCGAAACGGTCGCCGCGGTCCTCGACGACGACGCACTCCCCCCTGCCGACATCGCGGGCGTCGGCGTCGCGGGCCACGGCCACGGCCTCTACGGACTCGACGCCGACGGCACGCCGGTCTGTGGCATCAAATCGACCGACAACCGCGGCATCGACGCCATCGAGCAGCATCGTCCGGACGCCCGTGAGGAGGTCGTCGAACGCCTCGGCTGGGAGCCGTTCGGCGCAGACCCACTCAGCCTGCTCGTCTGGCTTCGGGAGCACGACCCGGCCACCTACGACCGGTTGGAGACAGTGCTGTTCTCGAAGGACGTGCTCACCCACCGACTCACGGGCGAATGCGCGACCGACCCCTCCGAGGGGAGCGTGTTCTACGGCCCGGACGCCGAGTACGACGAACGGGTGTTCGACGCGCTCGACATCGAGGAAGCATACGACGCGCTGCCACCCGTGGTGGCGAGCACGGAGCCCGTCGGGACGGTCACAAAAGCGGCCGCGGCGCAGACCGGACTTCCGGAGGGAACGCCCGTCGCCACGGGCCTCCAAGACGTCGCCGCCTGCACCCTCGGCGCGGGCATCGTGAGCCAGGGCGACGGTCTCATCATCCTCGGGACGTGGGGCCAGAGCGTCGCCGTCCTCGACAAACCAGGAGACGGCGACGAAGGCCTCCCCCGACGCTATCTCGACGGGTGGCTTCGCTACAAGGGAATCCGGTCCGGGGCGGCCTGCGTCGAGTGGTTCGTCGAGAACTGCGGGGGCGACTGGCGACAGGAGGCCACAGAACGCGGCTGTTCGCCCTACGACGTTTACGAGGAGGCAGTCGCAGGCGTCGCCTCCGGCGCGAATGGCCTCGTGTTCCACCCGTTTCTCAAGGGTTCGACCGACGACCCGAACAGCGCCGGCGGCTTCTACGGCCTTCGCCTCGAACACACGACGGCGCACATGCTCCGGGCGATTTACGAGGGCGTCGCAATCACGCAGACGAGCGCACTCGATTCCATCGACGCTAATCTCGACGCGATTCGCCTGACGGGAGGCGGCGCACAGAGCGAGACGTGGACCCAGTTGTTCGCCGATATCTCGGCACTCCCCGTGAAGGTTCCCGCAGAACGCGAGACGGGCGCGCTCGGCGCGGCGCTGTGTGGTGGCGTGGCCGCCGGCGTCTATCCGAACGCCGGAACGGCGGTCGAGCGCACAGTCGGGACTGCCCGCCGGTACGACCCCGACCCTCAGACGAACGCCCAGTATCGAACCGTGAGTGAAGCGTTTTTCGAGGCAAAAGATGCGATGGAACGGCCGTGGGAAACGCTCAAGTCGCTGGCCACAGAGCGTAGAGTCGAATGAGGGTACTTCTCTGCGGAGATCCACAGCAGCCGAGCGAATACATGTACGAGGCACTCTGTGGACTCGAAGACCAGGGCGTGACGTTCGAGCGAATGGATTGGTTGGGCGAGGCGTCCCCGACCGAATTTCGCGACGTGACGATGGACATGGAGTCGCTCGGGCCGGGTAGCTACGACACCGACGACATCGCGGCGAATCTCGAGGGCATCGACGTGCTCGTCGTCCACAAAGCGCCGGTTTCGCGCGAACTCATCGAGGGAGCCGACCTCTCGATTGTCGGCGCGGCCCGGGGCGGGACCGAGAACGTGGACATCGAAGCCGCCACAGAAAACGATGTGACCGTCCTGCACGCACCGGGACGAAATCGCGACGCAGTCGCCGACTACGCCGTCTCGATGCTGCTCTCGCGCCTGCGCGAGATTCCGTTCAACCACGCCGAACTCTCGACCGGCGAGTGGAGCCAGGTGTTCGACCCCGACCAGTTGCCCCCAGACGTGCGAACGACGACCATCGGCATCGTCGGTTTCGGGCACATCGGCCGCGGCGTCGCCCGCCGCCTTGCTGGCTTCAATCCCGAACTGCTGGTCTACGACCCGTTCGTCCCCGACGACGACATCGAGGGGGCGGGAGCGCAACCCGCCGACCTCGAAACGCTGCTCGCCGAGGCCGACGCCGTGACGCTTCACGTTCGCCTCTCAGAGGACACGAAACGGATGATTGGCCGCGAGGAGTTCGACCAGATGAACGACGAGGGCTACCTCGTCAACACCGCCCGCGGCGGCCTCGTCGATACCGACGCGCTCGTCGACGCCGTCTCCGAGGGAGCCATCGCCGGCGCAGCCCTCGACGTGTTCGAAGACGAGCCGATTCCCGAAGGCCACCCGCTGTTCGACCTCGACGGCGTCATCCTGACGCCCCACGTCGCTGGCTCGACCCGTGACGCCGTTCTCGGCGGCCCGCGCATCATCGCCTCGCAACTCGAAGCCTACCTCGACGGCGAGACGCCCGCCCACGTCGTCCGGTAATTCAGCCCGCAGAAACAGCCGATGACTTTCTCCTCACCCGCGTTCGATAATCAGCGAGTACATGATGATGGCGAAGCCGATGGCGACGAGGACGCTGTTTATCAGAACGCCCAGTTCGAGCGACACCGAAAGTAACTGATTGGCGACACCCGCGAGCAACGCGCCAAAGGTGATGACGCCGAAGCCGATACCGAGCGCACGGAGCGAACGCGCACCAGTCCGGCGATACGCGCTGAAGGCGATGTACGTGACGCCGCTGCCGAGCAGCAGAATCACAGTCTTGACGACCACGATGGCGGTTCCGGTCATCGTCATAGTTCTTCACCCATCTTCGACCAGATGTCGGCGAGGCGCTCGCCGGCGTTCTGGGGTGGTCGCTCGACGGACACAGAGAACGTGTCGTCGTCGGTCACGGCTATCGTCACGGCGTCGAAGTCGCGTTCGTAGCGCGTCGTTCGACCGCCCTCGGGGTTGATGACGTCTCGTTCACGGACGAGCGAGGCGGTACTGAGCAGTTCGAGTTTCCGGTACAGGGTAGACCGGGGAATGTCACAGGCGTCGATGAGGTCGGTTGCAGTCATAGGTTCGGCTGTTTCGCGAAGGATGGCCCGGCAGTCGGTATCGTCCAGCGCTTCGAGGACAGCCTGCAGGCCCGGCGTGTCCGCAGATTCGCTGGCGTCGAACACCATTAGGTGACGTTACAGGTGGCCCTGCAAAGGCTATCCGGTTGCTGACGACGGCCGATGGCTGGCACAGGCACCGGCGACCCGGGAAATGCGGTCAGATTCGAACCTCCGCTCGCGCGTCGAGCAGTCGTTCGCCGCGTTCGGTGCGTTCGAAGTACCCGCCAGTCAGCGAGCGGATGTGCCCCCGTTCGACGAGGCGCGCACAGGCTCGTTCGACCGTAATCGGGTGATGTGAGACGGCGTCTGCGATTTCCATGGCGTGGCGCGGGGTGCTGTCGGCCAGCGTCTGGAGAACCGCACGCTCGACGCCCGTTTCGTACTCACTCGCGGGGTCGCCTCGGGAGTCACACATCTCGCTGGGTCTCGTATTCGGTGAGCAGGTCCTGATAGCGATTGCGGATGGTGACGACGCTGACGCGGGCCACGTCGCCGACGCGCTCCTGTGTCACCTTCCTGTTCGTGAGTTGGGTCGCAGCGTAGAGTGCCGCGGCGGCCAGTCCAACCGGACTCTTGCCGACGTGCGCCCCCGTTCCCTTCGAGACGGACAGCAGCTCGCGAGCCTGTCGTTCTACCTCGTCGTCAACCTCGAGGGCGGAGGCGAACTGCGGGAGGTACTGCGCCGGATTCTCCGGTTCGATTTCGAGGGCGAGTTCCCGCGAGAGGTAGCGATACGCCCGCTGAATGCGCGTCTCGTCTACCCGGCTAACCTCGGTGAACTCGGAGAGCGGGCGCGGGACGCCCTGCTGGCGCGCGGCAGCGTACAGCGATGCTGTCGCCATCCCTTCGATGGACCGACCCGGAAGCAGATTTTCAGAGAGGGCGCGTCGGTAGATGACCCCCGCCGTCTCGCGAATCGGTTCGCCGAGTCCGAGAGCAGAGGCCATGCGGCTGATTTCGCCGAGTGCCTGCCTGAGATTCCGCTCGTGAGAATCTTTCGTCCGGTAGCGTTCGTCCCACGTGCGAAGGCGCTTCAGCCGACTGCGTTTGCGTTCCGAGACGGGCTTGCCGTAGGCGTCTTTGTCCTGCCAGCTAATCGTCGAACTGAGGCCCTTATCGTGGATGAGTTGCGTCGTCGGTGCGCCGACGCGGCTCTTGTCGTCTCGTTCGCCGGCGGTGTACGCCCGCCACTCGGGGCCGTGGTCGAGGTCGTCTTCGTCGACCACTAGGCCACAATCCTCGCACGTCGATTCGCCGCGGCCGCCGTCTTGGACGATTCGCCCGTTGCACTCTGGGCACTGAGTTTTCGCTCGCGCATCTGTCGTCGCGGTTCGTTCGCTCGACGGGGCTTCCCTCCGGGAGAGTTTCGTTCGTGTCATGGTCGTGGGTGCACGCTCGGGACGCCGACCGACTCGTGTGACGGTCTCTAGCAACACCCACTCGGGGACGGACAAAGAGCGAATGGCGGATTCCCAGCGGGTGGGAATCCCCCGTCGATTCACCCCCTTGCCTGACGAAGGTTTACGGCTGACCCGGTTCGTCGTCGAGCTATCCTCGGTACTCGTCCCACAGAGCCGCGATTCGGTCTTCGATCTCGTCGAGGACAAGTGCAACGACGTCACGATGATCGTCCGGCCACGACGCGTCCTGGCCAGGTGTCGAGGCGGTGGGTGGGGGGTGGAAGTGGGCTCGTGTATTATGGGGATTCGAGTGACGGTCCCACCGGCACTCCCATGCGTGGTCCGCGTGCGTCTCTCGATAGTGGAGTTTGAAGTCGTCGTTCGTGTACCAGCGAACCGTCAGCGTCGCCTCGTCGAGGGTCGCTGGATAGTACGGCGACGCGAACCGGACGCGAAGTTCGAGGTGGCCGCTTGCGTCCGTGACAGTCGCTCGGGAGACTTGTCTCGTTGCTGCGAGCCGCGTTTGAAGAAACTCGAGGAGTGGTCGGTCGATGGGGGCAGGGCTCCCGCCATCGCCTGTCGGTGGCACCATCGAGCGGACTACCCGGATGCCTGCTCGCGTTCGCTGCCCATGCGTTGCTGGCGGGCGCGTTCGTAGCGTTCTCGTTCCTCACGGGTGGTCGCCCAGTCAGCGAGGTCGCTGTACACGTCGTCGATGGTTTGGTCATCGCTGACTTCTGCGACGGCGACGGCATCCACGGCGGCCGGTGAGACGGCATCGTACGTGTCTTCGTACTCAGTGATGCGCGTCGTCAGCTCGCGAACGCGGGTCTGGAGGTCCTCGACAGCGTGGTCGGCTGCGAGCTGGTTGATGCGCCGCCACTCGAAGTACGCGTCATTCCGTTCGTAGGTGGCTGGATGGCCGTCGTGTCGGGTGACGATTCCCAGATTGTCGAACCAGTTCAGATACTTCCGGGCAGTCTTCGGGTCACAGTCGGCGGTGTCGGCAATTGCACTCGCTGTCGTCGGTTCTCGGGTCTGGAGGATGGTGCCGTAGATGCGTTGTTCGACGTCGTCGCCGGCGAACGCATCTTCGAAGGGAGGTGGTCCATTCGCGTCTGTCTCGACCATACTCGGAGTTGCAGAGTGAAGGATATAATTCTTACTTCGAGGAATAATTTCTCGTATTGGTGGCGCAGGAGATATCTTAAGTTCTGGTGTTTCACTCAATACGCACTCAACGACGCATCCACGCGCTCTGCCAGATACGACGATATCCGCGACCGACGCCACCCGAGTGGTGACACCACGCTCTCGGCCGCTCGGAGCAAAAGGTCACAGTAGAACTCGACGTCGTACTCACTCGGGTGCTCGCTTGCAAGTGCAACTCGGTCGATGTCGTCCGCGGCGTCGTCGACTACGACGTACTGCACCTTCTGCCCCGGGCCACGGGACCGTCCAAGTTTCGCCGCCCGTTCGAGTGCGGCCACGTTCCGCGTCGATTGCGAATACTCTTCCAGAGACTTCGAGACGCGATTCGTGACGACCAGTTCGGCGGTGTCTACCTTCCCTGATCGGAGTTTTCCAAGCCACACCTGCAGACGGTCGCACACCGCCTCGGGCGTCCGGTGGGTGTCGAGCGTCTCGATGAGGTCTTTCTGCGCTTCTTTGACGAACGGAGGCGTGCTGCGCTGGCGAACCTCGATGCCCCGGTATTTGTATTCGCCACTCGCTTTCTTCCCGAAGTACTTGGTGAGCGCCCCGGCGTTGCTCGACCGCAGGGGAACGAAGGCAATCCAGTCGTAGGCCGTCTCGTACTCCAGTCGAATGCCCACCGCGTCGGTAATCTCCTTCGCCAACTCGTCGAGCGGCGTCTGCTCCTCGTCCTCGACGGCCGTCACCCAGAGACTATCCACGATGCCGTGGACGACGCGCCAGCCGTTCGCCTCGAACACATCCTTCGCGTCGAGGAGAATCTGGCGTGCGAAGGCGTTGATTGCTTCGTGGCACTCGATGCGCCCGAACTTCGCGTTCGAAAACCCCTGGTAGCCAAAGGAGGAGACGAGAATCCACTTGAGCGCGTTCGACCGGCCTTCGAGGACGGCTCGCCGCGCTGGGTCATCCGTCTCTGCGAGTTCGCGCTTGTACGCATCCCGGTCTGCGATGAGCGGTTCGAGCACGTTCGGGAGATACCCGCGCTCGTCGCAGATAGCGTAACCAAGACCGGGCACGTCCTCGCGGCCGGCGTGGCAGTCACACCGAATCTTCTCGGGACTCACGTTCCGCGTCACGATGATGTTCGGATACAGCGAGGAGAAGTCGAGTTCGTGGACGTCCTCGTGGAGGCCCACCTTCGGCGCGAAGGTGAACCCGCCGCGGTCTGCCTCGTGAAGCTGGTTCATCGTCTTGAATTGCTCGTGACGCCACGAGTGCCACGGGACGAGCACCCCGCGTCTGCGGGCTTCCTTGATTTCGATGGCCGTCAGGATGTTGCCAATCGACGCCCACGCGAGTTCCTGAAGTGGTTTCCCCGAACGCTTCACGAGGTCCAGACAGCCGTCGAGGTTCGTCTGATTCCACATGAACGTGTTGCTGCGGTCGATGATGACTCGTCCTGGAAGGTTGTAGCGAGCAGGCGAATGGCCCACCCGGCCGTAGCTCGTGTACGTCGATTTCCCGGCGAGACGCTCCCAGCCGGGCAGTCGTCCGAGGTAGAACTCGTCGTTGCCGACCTGTCGCGCCTGCTCGTAGAGGGCGGGAACGAGTTCGCTCGTCGAGAGCAAGAACACGTCCGGGTCCTGTGCGTCGAGGCGTACGGAGAGCACGTCGAGAACCTCCGCGGGCGTGCCCTCGACCGTCTCGTCGTCGAGTTTGAGCGTCGTGATGCGCCCCCGACTGAGGTTCGACTCGGGCGTGGAAAGTGACAGGACGCGCAACTCGCGCTCGGGCAGGGGCATGATGTCGTTTTCGAGGCAGTAGCGATACTCCCGCGAGAGGTCCACGTTGTAGGGGCGGTACGTCCCCGGCGACCCCCACCCGGCGATGGTGTGGGCGAGCATGGTCACCGCGTCGAGTTCGGTGACGCCGACTTCGAGGACGGGTTCTGTGTCGTGGCGAAAACTGACGCGCTCGCTCACCTCGCGAACGTGCGACACAGCGGGATGACCGCGAAGCACGTCCGCAGCGTCAGCGAGATGGCCCGCACCGTGCGCCGACACGTAGATGGTGGGCGTATAGGATTCATCGCGCGTGTAAGTCGCGCCCTCGTCGGTGAGCGACCACGCGAGCACGTCGCCGTCGCGGTAGTCGAACGTGAAGGGCATGGGTAGTCACGACTCCTCCGTGAGTTGGTCGAGGCGTTCGCGCAGGCGGGCGAGTTCCTTCTCCTGTTCGAGCGCGATGGAGAGTAAGATGGGTAGTTCGACGAACTGGTGGTTGAGGAAGCCACCCGCGTCGGCGTGGGCGCGAGCGTGCTCGAACAGGCGGTCGAAGTGTGGCTGGTCGTCACGGCGCAGCGCCCGCCGATAGTCCTGCCAGCGCGTCTCGGTCCCGCGGACGAGGTCGCGGTAGGTCGGATTAGTGCGCCCCACCCGCGGCCACCTCCCGCGAGGACGGCGTGGTAATCGCCGGGTGACGCGCAGAGAGCACCTGACACCAGTAGGCGAGCGTCGTCTGGAGCAGGCCGTATTCGACGGGGTAGACGAGCGTCTCGAACTCCTGGCCGGAAAAGCGCGGCCCGAACTTCGTGAGCGTGCATTCGAGCGGCGCACTGACGGAAACGAGCGGGTCGGTGAACGCATCCTGCTCGTGGGTCGTCACGAGCACGGGCACGTCAAAGTCTGTGGCGATGGCTTCGACCTGCTCGACCGCGCGCTCGAACATGCGTTTGCCCATCGACGCCCGAACCTCGTCACTCCGGTAGAACCAGTCGATAGCAGGCAGGACGACGAGCGACGTGGACTCGGTGACGGCCGCGGGCAGGTCCTGAAGCAGGCTGTAGTGTTGCCACGGCGTGAACCCGCGGGCGATGTGAATCCGGTCGAGCGCCCGACGACTCGGGGCGAGCCGGGCGAGTGGCTGGGTGGTTCCGTTGGCGCGACTGTCGACCCACAGGGCGTCGCCCTTGCTCATGAGGACGTGGTCTAAGACGAGCGACTGTAGTGCGCCAGTGATTCTTTCGTCTGCTTCGAGTCTGGTGACTCCTGGCCCGAGCGTCGGCAGTGCGGGCGGGTCACCGGTCGTCGGCTTCATATCAGAAAATTCGCGAGACAGTGAGATAACCCAAAGCGTGTGGCTTCCGGTCGTTCCGATATGCTAATTCATTGTGGGCGATAGGTCCGGCCACGGTTCGTCCCCTCGGCGATGACGAGACCGTAATGGTCCATCTTCGTCAGATAATTTCTGACCGTGCGCTTGGTCTTTGGATTCTCCACGTTCTCCGTGTAGCGTTCGTACAACTCACCCGGCGAGAGTTCGCCCGCTTCGCGCAGAATCTCGTAGAGGGCGTGCTGGTGGGGGTGGAGTTTATCGACGGCTTTGCGCCTGACTTCCGCCTTCCCTCGAGGAATCGATTCGTGGACCATCTCGAACGAGATAGTGTCTGCGTTCGCCTGCTGGGCGCGTCGCGCGGCGTTCCGAAGAATGCCGATTGCGACCCGCGCATCGCCCGCTGCGGCGTCCCCGATGAGGGCCAATTGCTGCTTTCCGATAGCGCCTTCCGATAATCCCCACCGCGCTCTGTCTTCGAGGATGGTGACGAGTTCCTCCAGGTGGTAGCGTTCGAACCGGACGCGAACGCTGCTCAGCAGGCGACTGCGCACCCGTTCTTCGAGTTCTGCGAACAGGTCGTCCTCCTCGTTCGCGATGAGGACCATGTGAATCCGCGGGGTGTTGTACAGGTCGTAGAGCACGGAGGTGTCTTCGAGTTGGTCTACCTCGTCGAGGATGACGACGTAGGGCGGGCCGTCGTACGACCGCACCCGTTCGAGCAGTTCGTCTAGGGGCGTCGATTGGCGATGCACGTCCAGCGTCTGGCCGATGCCTTCGAGAATGCGATAGAGCGTGCGATAGCGGTTGTAGTCCTCCCAGCAGTTGATGTACTGGTGGTTCACGTCGATGAGTTCCTCGCGCAGGCGGTCGACGGTGAACTTCGCGATGCAGGTCTTGCCGACGCCACTGGGGCCGGAGAGGAAGGCCGTTTCGGGGGCTTCACCGCGCGTGAGGGCTGCGAGCGTGGTGGAAAGCTGGGTGACTTCTGCCTCGCGGTGCTGGACCTCCTGGGGCAAGAAATCGTCCTGCAACACTCTCGCATCCCGTATCATGACAGACCAGTCTACCGGGAGTGTGATAAGCGGAATGGGGTGGGTTCCGATACTTCCGATAGCTCTGTGACTGAGTTCTCGCGGCTCTCCTATCGATTTCGGCGATAGAGTCCTATTGAGTGAACGCGAATTGACTGTATGCTAACCTATTCGACGGAGATACACCCGCCTACGAATGACCTCGAACTCACCGTCGAAGCGTCGAGCGCCCCCACAGCAACGAGTCCACCACTCGTCACGATCTGCTTGACCTACCGCGGGGATGTTCCCACGACGCTGGACTTTGGCATCACGGCTCCATTCACTCGGTATTCTGCGTGGAACGACGAGCAGACAAAGCGGCTGATTATCTTCCCGCCCCGGTTAAACGAGCAACAGCATGTGATTCCGGACCAGCCAGTCGGGAAGAGTTGGCCACTGGAGCAGGGATATCTCGAAAGCGAGGTGGGACGCCTGAGAAAAGTAACGGCAGGGGACCACGTCTGTGAGGAGTACGCCGTTCTGACGTATACCCCCTCTGAGGATGGTTATCCGAAGGGGACGTACACGGCTCGCGACCGAGTGGGGATGGACGACCAAGAGTTCGAAGTGCGACTGACGATTGCCGTCGAGTAAGGGAGCTACGCGATATCGTCATCGTGGGGGTACTGTCAATAGAGGGCCCCGTCGCCGAAGAGAACCGTCAGAGCAGCGCGACCTGAACGAGCGACACCACCACGAGCGGAACGTGAAACGAGGCGTGGGCGACCATCGCCGCTTCGAGG
Source organism: Haladaptatus sp. QDMS2 (assembly GCF_029338295.1). NCBI lineage: Archaea > Methanobacteriati > Methanobacteriota > Halobacteria > Halobacteriales > Haladaptataceae > Haladaptatus > Haladaptatus sp. QDMS2. Next base: position 108,327 of record NZ_CP119792.1, on the reverse strand, counting down.
CTTCGCCGCCAGTACAACCAGCCGAACAGGACGCCAGCGACCGTGTTCAGGAGAATCGTTCGGGCAATCAGGAGGGGCGTGAGGCTGACCGACTGGGCGAGCGCGGGCAGGTGCCCGACGCCGAACAGCACCGCCGACACCACGATAGCCACCCACATCACGCCCGACCGCGGGCCACCCGCCCGCCGACCGGAGACGAACCACCCGACGAACACGAGTGCGGACATGAGCCCGAATCGAAACATGAGTTCCTCCGTAATGCCACCGTAGAGGAATCGAACCGGCGCGTAGGCGAGCACGTCGAACACCGTGGGCTGAACCGCTCCGGCTCCCGGCTGGGGGATGTCCTGGGCGACGAACGGCGCGAGCGCGACATCGAGGACGAGGACCAACAGGCCTCCGAGGATGCCGACGGAGACGGCGAGACGGACCTCGTCACGGAGTCGGGGCCAGATTCGGTCGCCGGTCCCGGCCCGGTCTACGAGATACGAGCGCAGGCCGACCCGCGGCGCGGCGAACGCGCCGACCAGACAGGCGACGGCGAGAAACAGCAGGGAGTTGACCCCCGAAAGCACGGCGAGGAGTGGGCGGGAGAGGCCTGCTGGAATGGCAGACTGTGGTGTCGTGAGATAGATGTAGCCGGCGAGCGCGAGGATTCCAGGGAGACCTGCGAGCAGCGTCACGCCGAATCGGCGACGGAGCGGGGACTCGTGTGCGGGGGTGACCATGGAGAATTCGACTCCCGCTAGCGAAAAAACCGTTGTGTCACACGCGACAGCTTCATGACGCTACTTGGTCAGAAGACACCAGCCCGCGGACGATCAGAGATAGCTCTGGACCCGAAGAAAAATCAAAACGCGGGCGACGAAACCGGTGTCGCGTAGTTCTCTCGCCACTCGTCGTATTCGACCAGCGCTTCTCGCCCAGCGTCAGAGAGCGCGTAGTAGTTCGTCCGACGGTCGATTTCGCCTTTGTCAACGAGGTTCGCCTCGACCAGCGCGTCGAGGTTGGGATACAGCCGCCCGTGGTTGATGTCGCCGACCTGGGATTCGAGTTCGCTCTTGATGTCTTGACCCGAGGGCTTGTCGTGGCCCGCGATGACCGTGAGGAGATCGCGCTGGAACCCGGTTAGGGTGTGCATACGTACCATGCAACCCTTTGGTTATGACGACATTTTGTTAGGAGGTGATTTCGAGAGACGGCGTTGTGTTCCATTGCGTTCCACGAGTGAAACAGTTAGGAACGCGTGAAAATCATCGGAGCGGGTATATCGGCTTCTATAGGACGTAAAGCCTGACTTACCGGCATTCAGCCCACAAAAGAACGAACACGAACGGTCGAGGCCACTCGACATCCAGCTGAAACGCACTGTTCTTAGCAAGCAATGGGCACCGGCCTGTGTCACGGCAAAACTATCATCTTAGTAAACCAACAATATTCTGCCGTGTATCTCCATCACGGCGAACCGCGATGCCGCGAGGCAAGCACCTCGCAGTGCGTTGTATGGCTGGTGAGGAACTCGATTCCTCCGATTCAACCTTTCGAGCGTTCGAGCAGCGAGCATTGAATGGGATGGACTGGCGACACGGTACTCGTAATTCGACTGTCGTTGGTCACGAATGGGCACATCCTGTAAGTTACTGAGATTTAATTGATGCTAACAACTGCCGCCACTGGCAAGCCATTCGATTAAGGGTTAATGTAAATACGAGAATTGAATCTACCAAGGATTCAGCCGTCGAGCGGAGACGTCAACGCAATCGTAATCGTCTTGCTCTGGAGATACTCGTCGAGCGTCTCGAACGCTGTCTCCCGTCCCGTTCCAGATTGTTTGTAGCCGCCGAAGGGCTGGCCAGCCGGGAACTCGTTGTACGTGTTCACCCAGACGTTTCCAGCCTCCAAATCGCGTGCCGTGCGGTACGCCTGTGAGAGATCGTCGGTGATGACGCCTGCGGCCAAGCCGTAGTCGACGTCGTTGGCCAACTCGATCATCTCCTCGTACGACGACCACGAGAACAGAATTCCCACTGGTCCGAAAATTTCCTCTTGAGCCGCCCGTCGTTCGTGTTCGAGGTCACCAACGATAGTCGGGGCGACGAAGTACCCCACTGCCGGTGTTTCACCGCTGGTCAGAAGATACGCACCCGATTCACGGGCCCATCGAATGTATCGATTCGTTCGCGCGACCTCTGTCTGTGAGATTTCCGGACCGATGTCAGTGTCGTCGAGGAGTGGGTCCCCAATCGATAGCTGCATTGTTTTTGCTACCAGCGCGTCAACGAACTCTTCGCGAATCGCTTCGTGAACGAAGAGTCTCGTTCCTGCACAGCAACACTCGCCAGAATTGAAAAAGAGTGCGTTCACAGCCACGTCAGTTGCGTGGTCGATATCGGCGTCAGAGTGAACGATTACAGGACTCTTGCCGCCGAGTTCGAGCGTGATATCCGTGATGGAGTCGGCGGCGTTTTTCATCACGCCCCGGCCTACCTCTGTCGACCCCGTGAACGCGAGTTTTTTGACGTCTTCGTGGTTTACGAGTGGGGCCCCGGCCTCTGCACCGAAGCCGGTGACGACGTTCACCACGCCCGCTGGAAGGACGTCTTCGACCTCGCGCATAAGTTCGAGAATCGAAAGCGGCGTCTCTTCGGCCGGCTTCAACACGACCGCGTTTCCTGCGGCGAGAGCTGGAGCGAGTTTCCAGGCGGCCATCAACAGCGGGAAGTTCCACGGAATGATCTGCCCCACCACTCCGTATGGCTCGCGAATCGTCTGGATGGCACGGTTCTCATCAGACGGGATCGCCTTGCCTTCTCTGACGCGAATCGCACCTGCGAAGTAGCGAAAGTGGTCGGCGACTAACTTGACGTCGTGTCGTGATTCTGTAATCGGTTTACCGTTGTCGAGGGTCTCGAGTCGGGCGAAGTCCTCCTTTCGCGCCTCCACACGATCTGCGATTGTCGTGAGCACCGCCTGGCGCTCAGCTACGGTGTGGCCAGCCCAACAGTCATTGTAGGCGTTCCAGGCAGCCTCGACCGCTCGGTCGATATCGAGTGCAGTACCGGCCTGCACTACCGCGAGCGACTCTCCAGTCGTCGGGTCGTGGGTCTCGAACGTCTGGCCGCCGGCGCTCTCGATCCACTCGCCGCCAATGTGAAGTCGTCCTACACCGGACGGAATCAATTCCGCTGCCGCGTCTCGGTGACGGCTTCTGATTGTGCGCTGTTGCTTCGAAGTCGACGAATTATGTGGCATGGTCCACGATTGCTAATCGCACACTTTTACAGGATTCTACATAGGTGTTTGGTACAGTAGCAACCGTATCCGTCGCGTTACAAAACGCCCGCTACACAATGCTTAGCGAACAGAACAATGCAGAGGTACGCCTGCTCGACGAGCGAGGTTCGAAACTAATCGTCTCTGCCGTCGACGAGGAGGGAGGTGTCGTCTTCGTCAGTCGTCGTATCGTTCGTCCGTTTCGATTCCAGGTATTCTGCGCCCTCCTCCGTCTCCGAGAGAAGGTGTTCGAGTACATCCATGTCGCTGCGGAACTTGTGGACCTCTGGGAGAGAACTGGAGTCGAACTGGGCGATGAGGTCGCCGTGTTTCTTGAAGAAATTTCGCTTCCACTCCTCCTTGTTCTCGCTCTTACGGAAGCGAGCGATGAACTGCCACTGGTGGTAGTCGTCTGCGTTGAAGAACATCATAACGTGTGAGTCCTCCATCAGGTCGTTGTAGCAGTCCTCCCAGCGCTCTTCGAAACTCGGGTAATGAAACGCAATTTGAAAGAGGTGGTACTCGAAGAATTGCTCGTTCAAGAGCGCGGCTTCACGAAACACGTCCTTCTCACCGAGCTCTCGCAGGATGTCGTTCACGCGATTGTGCGATAGCGAAATCCCGTACTCCTCATCGAGAATATCTTTCAGCGCTCGAACAGATGCGGTCGGATGTTCGAGCCGAACTTTGAGGATGACGACATCCCGGGGAGAGATTTCGTCGATTTCGTCGATGGGTGAACTCATGCGTTATCGCTGATTATGCTGTTCCAACCAAATGTCTTTTTACTATTTTTAGTGGAGACGCGAAATTGCCGTGACGTTCTCACCCGAAAGCACGGGCTCACCTCCCAGATACCAACCGGCGAGCCGCCCAGTCAAGTCGAGTGAATTCTGCTGGCGTCCACCGCATATCGAACGGCTGGTGTAGGCGATTGGTTACTGCAGACTGATGTTGATGGTCTTCGTCTGCGTGTAGTGCTCTATCGCCTCGAAGGCGGTTTCTCGTCCGATACCCGACTGTTTGTAGCCGCCGAAGGGCTGGCCGGCCGGGAACTCGTTGTACGTGTTCACCCAGATGTTTCCAGCTTCGATGTCACGGGCTGTCTGATACGCCTGTGAGAGGTCGTCGGTGATGACGCCGGCGGCCAGACCGTAATCGACGTCGTTGGCCAACTCGATCATCTCCTCGTACGACGACCATGAAAAGACGGTCTCAACGGGGCCGAAGATTTCCTCCTGTACCGGGCGACTCTCGTGGTCGAGATTCGTGAGGACGGTGGGAGTGATGAAACAGCCCTCGGCGAGTTCCTCGTCGTCTGGGGCGTCGCCACCAGAGAGGACCTCACCACCGACGTTCCGCGCTTCAGTAATGTAGTCCATGGTTCGGTTGGCCTGTTCACGAGAGACCTTTGGTCCGAGGGTCGTGTCTTCGAGCAGCGGATCACCCACGCGAAGATTCTCGATTTCGTCGACGAACGCGTCAAGGAACTCTGTCTCGATGTCTTCGTGGACGAAGAGTCGGGTTCCCGCACAGCAACACTCGCCGGTGTTGTGGAACATCCCCACTCTCGCGATGGCTGCTGCCTTCTCGACATCGGCGTCCGGGTAGATGATTACCGGACTCTTGCCGCCGAGTTCGAGCGTGATATCCGTGATGGAGTCGGCGGCGTTTTTCATCACGCCTCGGCCCACCTCTGTCGAACCCGTGAACGCCAGTTTTCGGATGTTGTCGTGCTTCGAGAGCGGTTCGCCCGCTTCAGCACCGAAGCCGGTGACGACGTTCACCACGCCCGCTGGAAGGACGTCTTCGACCTCGCGCATAAGTTCGAGAATCGAAAGCGGCGTCTCCTCCGCTGGTTTCAGCACAACTGTATTGCCGGCTGCGAGAGCTGGAGCGAGTTTCCAGGTGGCCATCAACAGCGGGAAGTTCCACGGAATGATCTGCCCCACCACTCCGTATGGCTCGCGAATCGTCTGGACGTGATTTTCCGTATCGGTTGGAACCGTTCTCCCTTCGTTTACGCGAGCAGCACCCGCGAAGTAGCGAAAGTGGTCGATAACCAGGCCGATATCCAGACGGGCTTCGGTGACCGGTTTCCCGTTGTCGAGCGTTTCGAGGCGGGCGAAGTCCTCCGTTCGCGCCTCGATACGGTCAGCAATCTCTGTGAGCACAGCCTGTCGATCGGCCGCAGAAAAACTCGACCAGCGGTTTTCGTAGGCGTCCCAAGCAGCCTCGACCGCTCGGTCAATATCTGCACTGGTCCCCGCTTGGACCGACGCGAGTGACTCCCCGGTCGTCGGGTCGTGCGTCTCGAACGTCTGTCCAGAGGCACTCTCGACCCACTCGCCGCCGATGAACAGCTTGCCTGGTTCGCGTGGAATCAACTCTTCTGCCGCATCTCGGTGACGCTGTTTGACCGTTCCATTCGATTTCGTTGAGGGGGGTGAATCAGTCGACATCGCGTTAGGGAGTGTATCGCACGCCCCCTTAATTGTTTCTAATTATGCATTATTATAAAACCCGATTTCGTATTTTGCGATTACAAATTACTGCTATTTGCACAAACCGGTAAATTTTTAATATATCATGATAGTTCATGGATTGCAATGCGCGCTGTAGTACTGGAGGAATTCCAAGAACCGCTCGAAGTACAGGAAGTCGAACGACCAGAACCAGAACCACACGGCGTCGTCGCCAAAGTCGACGGCTGTGGGGTCTGTCGAAGTGACTGGCACTGCTGGCAGGGTGACTGGGATTGGTTCGGATACCGGCCAGACCCACCGCACGTCCTCGGTCACGAGCCCTGTGGAACGGTCGTCGAAGTCGGCGAAGACGTAGAAAGCGTCTCTGAAGGCGACCACATCGCGATTCCGTTTAATTTCGCGTGCGGGAAATGTGACCTCTGTCGCAATGGTCACGAGAACATTTGTGAAAACCACATCGGGCTCGGCTTCATGAACGAAGCACCCGGTGCGTTCGCAGAGGAGGTCCACATTCCGAACGCTGATATCAACGCCGTCCCGCTGCCCGACAGCATCGACGCAGATACAGCAGCAGGAATCGGCTGTCGGTTTATGACATCGTTCCACGCGATGGCCCACCGTGGTAACGTTGGAAACGGCGAGGACGTCGTGGTCCACGGCCTCGGTGGTATCGGTCTCTCCGCAGTCCATATTGCCGATGCGCTCGGCGCGAACGTCATCGGCGTCGACCTCTTCGACAACAAACTCGAGAAAGCAAAGAGCCTCGGCGCGGTCGAGACGATAAATGCGAGCGACGTCGACGACCCGGCGAAGGAGGTTCGCGCGATAACCAACGGAGGTGCAGACTGTTCGGTCGATGCGCTCGGCATCAAGACGACCTGTCTGAACGCAGTAAATTCTCTCAGAAAAGGGGGTCGCCACGTCCAAATTGGGTTGACCACCTCAGAGGAGAAGGGGAAGGTTCCGCTTCCCACAGACGAGTTCGTTGCGAAAGAAATCGACTTTCGGGGGTCGCTCGGCTTACAACCATCACGTTACACAGAGATGCTCGACATGATCAAGACCGGAAAGCTCGACCCAACGAAACTCGTCTCGTCCACGATTTCACTTGACGAGGTACCCGAAACGCTCGCTTCGATGAGCGATTATGACACGATGGGAATTCCGGTCTGCAACGAGTTCAGCTAACAACCAACCTAGAGCGGGTAAATCCGGAGAACTGTATCGGCCACCGCCGACCACAACCCGATACGGGACGCTCGTACGCTCAAAACCCCCGCTCACCTTTCGCCGGCCACGATGCGAGCCCCGTAGAGCAGGTCTCCTTGTAACTCCGGTAACCACTACCCGCGGTTCAGTTTGTCAGTAGTGTGTCTAAGGTATCGTTACTCCCTCGAACACTCACTCAGAATACAGGCCTTTTCTGTGACCAATCTGCTGCATGAGGTGTCTGACCGTAAAACGCTGCCACGTCATCTGGTCTTCGAGTGACGGCCACTTCTCAGTGGTTTCTGCAATTACACCCCGGGTATTCAGTTGCGCACCCGCCCGATGCATGAGTTTGGTGTGGCGCTCGCTCAGCGTGTTTCCGAGTCGGTACCGCCACTTTCCATCGAGTCCGTATCCACGGTTGAGCGCTTCACACGTTTTCTGGCTCATCTCGCGAGCATCGCCGTGCTGGGTCGGGAAAATCGCCTGTCCCACGCCACCGTCGCCACTCTTGTAGATGCCGTAACTCGAGTGCAAGCTGAGGAGTAAATCCGGGTCGTACCGTTCGACCTCACCCCAAATTTCTCGCGCAATCTCGGTGTAACACTCCCCGGTCGGTGGATAGTCACGATTCGGGTCACTGTCGAGTCCTCTTACTCGCTTTTCGACTGCTCGGGCACTCGCACGCGGGATGACCACGATACGACCGGTTTCGACGCGCCAGTCGATCATCTTGTCTGCGGCACGCCAGCCCGACTCCTCATCACCATGAAGCCCAGCGACGATCATCGTGGTCGGTCCGGGGCGTACCGCCTCGTACTTGTGAACCCACGTCTCGTCCGGTTCGTTCGGACAAATTCGGTACCGTCGCCGGACACCCGGGATATCCTCGTTCGCCGCCACACCGTACGTTCCTAGCGCCGCGAGGCTCAGACCGCCAGCCGCGGATTTGAGGAATCGACGGCGTGAACGAAAAGAGCCCGGCCGAGTAGTCTTTTTAGCCACATTCAATCAGATTAACATTACCTACTTCAAATATTCTATTTTATCGTACTTTCCCAGAATTATTACCATCAAGTCACGTATCACGAACAGCAGTTGGTGTTCCTACGAACGTTGCTCGGGGGAATCACTAAGGGGCTCACCTCAGTGGGTCAGCTATGCGAACTGCGATTCAACTCTACACCCTGCGTGCCCTCGACGAGTCGCTCGACCAGTTGGTCGCCCGCGTGGCTTCTACGCCCCTCGATGGTGTCGAATTTGCATACGAATCGATGAACTCACCGACGGACGTTGCTTCCACCCTCGCCTCCCACGACCTCGAACTGGCGAATCTCTCGGCGAGCGTCGAAACCCTCGAAACCGACGAGGCCGCACTCGCTGAGGCCTGTGAGACGCTTGACTGTGAGACGGTAGTCCTTCCCTACCTCGACCCTTCATATTTCGATTCACGCGACCGTGTCGAAGCGACCGCCGACCTCCTCTCAGGCTTTGCTCGAACGCTCGATTCGCACGGGCTTCGTTTTCTCTACCACAACCACGCCCACGAATTCGCCGACGTTGATGGCGAGGTCGCCTTCGACGTATTGCTCGACCGTGTAGACGACCGTGTCGAGTTCGAACTCGACCTCGGATGGGTCGGAACTGCGGGCGAAGACCCCTACGCACGCCTTGAAGCACTCGGCGACCGCGTCCCCTCCATCCACGTCAAGGACATGTACTTTGCGACCGGCGAATTCGCAAGTCTCGGCGATGGTGACCTCGACGCTTCCCAGGCCATGCGAATCGCTCAAGCCCAAGGCGTCGAGTGGGCGATTTTCGAACACGACGAACCTGCAGACCCAGTGGTCGAGTTGGAGAACGGGGCGTCCCGACTCGTGAACGCCGTCGAACGAGTTAACTCGCGATAGTCCAGCGAGAGGTCACAGACGACGCCGTTGAAGGTGTGGTGGTCGGCAGCACCGGTCTCGTCGGCAAATTCGACACACTTTCACATTCAACTAAATGGTTAAATATAGGGGCAGCCTATGTTTAACCAGATGGTTGAACAAGTGCCGAACGAACCAGACCTCGACGCAATCTTTCAGGCGCTCGCCCACCCGATTCGACGAGCGATTCTCGAGGAGATTGCGGACGGTCCAGAGAGTGTCGGGGCGCTCGCAGCGCCTCACGACGTCTCGCTCGCGGCAGTGTCAAAACATCTGCAAGTACTCGAAGACGCCGACCTCATCGAATTCGAACAAGACGGCCGCGTTCGCAGAGCACACCTCCACGCCGCACCGCTGTCAGCAGCGTTCGGGTGGTTGACCCGCTACCGTGTCTTCTGGGAAGACCGGTTCGACGCACTCGCAGACCATCTGGAGAACCAAGACCCATGACTACTGACGAAACGAATGGTGGGGTAGAATCGAACGCGCAACGACCAGGTGAGACGAACCTGACCGTCGAAGCGGGAACGCACGAACTCAGCATCTCACGGCACTTCGACGCGCCACGAGACCGTGTCTTCGAGGCGAACGTGAATCCCGAGCACATCCCCAAGTGGTGGGGACCGAGGCGGTACACGACCGAGGTTGAGACGATGGACGCCCGGCCCGGTGGGTCGTGGCGCTTTCTCAACATCGACGCCGACGGAAACGAGCACGCCTTCCACGGCGTCTATCACGATGTCGTCCCCGCAGAGCGCATCGTCCAGACGTTCGAATACGAAGGCGCACCCGGACACGTATCGATGGAGACGGCGACCTTCGAGGAGGTGGACGGAATGACCTTGTTGACGGTCAGGTCCGTCTTCCAGAGCGTCGCAGACCGCGACGCAAGCGTCGCTTCAGGGATGGAAGCGGGTGCCCGCGAAACCTGGGACCGACTCGCAGAACTGGTCGAAGGGAAAGCGACTGCACACGAGGAGGTGGACGCATGACCGACACTGAAACGAGAGAGCGCGGGAGCATTACGGTGAGTCGCGTCATCAAGGCGCCACCGGAACGGGTTTACGAGGCGTTTCTCGACCCCGACCAGCTCGCTGCGTGGCTCCCGCCGACCGGATTCAGCGCCACGGTACACCACCTAGAACCCAAAGAAGGAGGGACGTTCCGTATTACGTTCACGGGAGAGACAGAGGAATTCGCCGCGTACGACCACTCCTTCGGGGGGACGTACCTCGAACTCGTGCCCGGAGAGCGCATCGTCCACACTGACGAGTTCGAAACCGACGACCCGGCCATGGCCGGCGAGATGACGGTCACCATCACCTTCGAGGAAGTCCCCGATGGGACGAAAGTGACAGTCCACCAGGCAGGCATCCCTGTGGCCATCCCCTCCGAGGACGCCACCGCAGGCTGGAACGACTCGCTCGAGAAATTGGCCAAACTCGTCGGATAGGGGGCGCAGTATTCGATTTGAATCGAGCGCGACGACGGCGTCAGACCGTACAACCAGCTAAAAGTCCGCCCGCTTGAGCCACTCGATGGCCGTCAGGATGAACCAGGCCATCCAGACGGTAAAGATGACCAGCGAGGCGGTGTAGTACGCCTCCCTGGACCCGATTTGCATTGCGCCAAAGAGCGCAGCGGCGACGACGAGCAGCGCGGCCACGTTGCGTCGCGGGTCGCGGAGGGCCTCGATAAGCGCCGTCGTCCCGGTGTACGCTCCCATACCCTCTACTCGGGCAGAGACGACATTAGCCCTTCTGTGACTCACGAGTGACGAGCAAGAGCCGAAGGTCCATCACGTTCGTTCCGGTCGCACCGGTCAGGACTGCGTCACCGAGTTCGGCCAACGCAGGCGAGGTGTCGTGACCCGTCAGGTGCGAAAAGAGGTCGATATCGTTCTCGCGAGCGCGACGCGCCGTCGTTCCGTCGACGAGGCCGCCCGCGATGTCGGTTGGGCCATCCGTTCCGTCGGTCCCGAGCGCGAGCAATGCCACCCCCGGTAACTCGGCTGCGTCTACCGCGAACTGTAGGGCGAGTTCTTGATTCGGCCCGCCCGTGCCAGCCTCGTCGGAAATCGTCACCGTCGTTTCGCCACCTGAGACGACGACGCACGGCGGTTCGATGGGGCGATCGTGGTGGCGAATCTCCTTCGCAATCGAAGCGAGCACCGTCCCGACCGTGCGGCTTTCGCCCTCAATGACGCTCGAAAGGAGCATCGAATTGAATCCGCGCTTCTTCGCACCGGCGACCGCCGCTTCGCACAGATCGGTGGCGTTTGCGAGGACGACCGTCTGGCCGGGAACTCCCGTCAAGGATTCCGGCGGCGGCGTCTCAGCAACCTCGCCCCGGTGCCTGGCTTCGAGATGCGAGCGTATCGACGCTGGAACCCGCTCCCAGAGGTTACGCCGAGCGAGCACGCCAATCGCGTCGTCGTACGTCGTCATGTCCGGGACGGTCGGCCCCCAGGGGTCACCCGCGACTTCGTCGACAATGATGAGCGAGACGCAGGTTGCTGGCGCGATTCGCTCGGTGAGTCGTCCGCCCTTGATGGTGGAAACGTGTTTTCGGACGGTGTTGATTTCCTCGATGGGGAGGCCTCCATGCAGGAGGAGTTCGGTCATCGACGCAAGGTCCGCGACCGAAACGTCCGAGGGAGGCGCGACCAGCTGTGCCGACGCACCACCCGTGATGCAGACGAACACCAGGTCGTCCGCACCGGCTGCTTCGACCAGCTCCAGGAGTGCCTGCGTTGCACGCCGTCCGTCGTCGTCCGGTATCGGGTGGCCCGCTTCGTACACGTCGATACCGGGAACAGAATCGCCCTGCCCGTGTTTTTCGACGACGACGCCGTCGGTTACGCGGTCACCGAGACGTTCGCGGAGGGCTCCCGCGAGAGCCGAAGAGCCCTTCCCCGCACCGACGATGAACACGTCCCCGGCTGTCGACAGGTCGTATCGTTCGCCGTCCACCGCCAGCACGCTTCCGTCAACCGTCAGGTGGTCGTCGATGAGCTGCTGTGGGTGAATGTGGGCTAAGGAATGCTCACCGATGTCGAGCAACGATACGCGGGCGTCCCGTTCCCCGTGGTCGGTGAGTTCCGATTTGTTTTGAATCATCGCTGACCCGCTTTGATGATGACAACGTACGTCATGAATCAGTCCCAGAACGGGCCAGCGTACGCGGTTCGTTCCTGTTCCGCTTCGATTTCGAGGAGTCGGTTGTACTGTTCGGTCCGTTCGCCGCGACTCACGCCAGTCTTGATTTGCCCGGCGTCGAGACCGACGGCGAGGTCCGCGAGCCAAGTGTCCGGCGTCTGTCCCGAGCGTTCCGAAACCTGCACCGCGTACCCGTTTTCTACAGCGAGCGAGGCGGCGTCGAGCGCCTCCGAGAGGGTTCCGACCTGGTTTACCTTCAAGAGAAGCGCGTTCGCCGCGCCTTCGTCGATACCGCGCTGGAGTCGCTTCGGATTCGTGACGAAGAGGTCGTCACCGATAATCTGAATGTCGAGCGTGTCGGCGAGTTCCCTGTAGCCCTCGAAATCGTCTTCCTCAAGCGGGTCTTCGAGCGAAACCACCGGATACGTCTCGGTCAACTCGGCGTAGAAATCGAGGAGTTCTCCACGCGTGTACTGCTCGTCCATCAGCGCGTAAGTTCCCGAATTCTCGTCGTAGAAGTGCGAGGCAGCGACGTCTGCGGCGAGGACGAATTCGTCCCCGTAGCCCAATTCCTCGATGGCCTGCAATTCCGCTTCGAAGGCGTCTCGTGGGTCGTTCATGCCGCCCGGTGTGTAGCCCCCCTCGACGCCGACGTTTCGAGAGCGGTCGCCGTAGTCACGCGCCAGTTGGTCACCGAGTTCGTAGTACACCTCGGCGCACATTTGAATCGCCTGTGAGAACGACTCCGCGCCGGTGGGGACCACCTGGTGTTCCTGGAAATCCAGTGTGCCCGCCGCGAGTTCTCCGCCCTCGATGAGGTCGAAAAACGGAACCGGGAGGGTGCGCGCCCCCACGTCGCCCAAATAGCGATACAGGGGGAGTTTCCGGCTGTTCGCGGCGCACTTCGCAACGGCGAGTGAGACGCCCGTAGTCGCGTTTCCGCCCAGATTCGACTTCTGGTCCGTACCATCGAGTTCGAGCAGCACCTCGTCGATGGCCCGCTGGGCGAGGACCTCACGCCCGACGAGTTGTGGCGCGATGCGTTCGTTGACGTTTTCGACCGCCGTTTGCACCCCGCGACCGGCGTACCTGTCGCCACCATCACGAAGGTCGACGGCTTCGTGTTTGCCCCGCGAACGACCGCAGGGAACGTCGGCCTGCCCGCTTGCACCCTCCGTCTCGACCATCACTCTGAGCGTCGGTTCGAGCCGACAGTCGAGAATCTCTCTCGCGTGCACCCGATTGATAGTTGTCATCACTTGTCAGTGCATTGCTGGACGTGTGATATAGCCTTTCGCCCGGTGGTAAGAGCGGTCGAGGGTGTCGCCGCAACAGTGGATGCACTCCGATGGGAAGTGGGAGCGTGAATCGACCGTCAAAGTAGTGCAATCTCAGGAGATTCTGCCGTCAGGGGAAATTCACACGCGAAGCTCCGGGAGGACGGACATTCCGTATTTTTCCGTCCACTGGCGCTCAGACACCCGTATCAGGTTATCGAGGCGACATGGATATGCTGCCTCGTGCCCATCAAAGACGAATGGCTGGAGCTACGTTCAGAGCGCCTGATGGCCACCCTACAGATATCGAGCGGTCGGCTATCGCGAACCGATCCGTGCGACGGGGAAGTATACTCGCTGGAATCGCGCTTCTGGCGATGACTCCCCTCGCTGCCTACGCGAATTTCGTCATCCTAGGGGGACTCATCACACCGGGCGATGCCACGGCAACCGCAACCGCGATTCTCAACGCTGAAGGGGCGTTCCGCCTCGGTATCGCGAGTCTCTTGACCGTCGCTGTCCTCGACCTCATCGTCGCCTGGGCACTGTATGCTGTGTTCAGGCCGGTAAACCGCGGCGTCGCGCTGCTCACCGCGTGGTTCAGGATGGTGTTCGCCGGTATTTTCATGGTCGCCATCGCCCAGCTCACGGGTGTGCTCTCGATTTTGAATGCTGGCGATGTGGGTGCGGTGTTTACCACAGAGCAACAATACGCCCAGGCACTCCTCGGCGTCAACGCCTTCTACGAAATCTGGGACGCAGCACTGATTCTGGTTGGCCTCCATCTGGTGTTACTTGGCTATCTGATGTACCAGTCCAGTGCCGTCCCCTCGTACAAATCTGGATACATCCCGAAGGTGCTCGGCGTCCTCCTGGTCATCGCCGGCGCGGGCTACGTTATCGATAGCTTTGGCCGTGTGCTCCTCGCGAACTACTCGTTCGAGGTCGCTGCGTTCACATTCGTCGGTGAAGTCCTGCTGATTCTCTGGCTGCTCATCTACGGGCGTCGAATCAATCTTGACGAAGAGCCAGCGACGATTGCAACCTGAAGTGAGGGTTGACGGATAGCAGTTGTAGCTACCGATTGTTCGGGTCCACTGGAAGCTACAACAGGTGAAAATGTGGCCGGAACGGGTGCTCGCTCGGTGAAAGGCCACTCTCTGACCCTGACGAATCGTTAAGATTTCGCATCGCCTACACGTAGCATGGAACGCGAGGCTAGTTTTTCGAAGGGTGCCACCGCAGGGCTTCTCGGGTCGGGGCTGGGAGTACTCCTCGGGTTGGTCATCTTGTTCCTTCCACTCGGAACGGGCGAAGTATGCACGAGTAGCGGCGTGTGCACCCCCGTGCGTGGGCCGGTTGGAATCGACTATCTCCTTGGGGTAGAGGGAGCCGATCCAGCGCTCTTTTTCTGGTCGGTGTTCATCCTCGTGTTCGCCCTAGTCGGAGGCTACGGTGCGTGGACTGAGCGCCGCGCACTCGTGTGGGTGGCTGCCGTTCCCCTCCTTTTACTGACGCTTTTCGGACTGGCCAGCATTGGCTTGTTGGTCGCGCCAGCAGCACTGCTGTTGGCGCTGGCAGGGTTCTGGCTTGGGGAAATGCACCCTCCAAAAGCGCCCAGACGGTCGGCACCTCGTTCCTAAGGACCGCAGCGGTCACGCTTTGCGAATGAAACGGGCGTTCGAATCTCGGTGACGTGCCTGAACACTGTCACCCCCAACCGAACACTCATTCGCCACCCACCGCTACTCACGGTACGCTTCGTCCATGCTCACAGACACTCCCGGCATCCACCACATCACCGGCATCGTCCGCGATGCCCAGCAGAATTTCGACTTCTACACAGGCGTCCTCGGCCTGCGTCTGGTCAAGCAGACGGTGAACTTCAACGAGAAGTTCACACGCCACCTCTTCTACGGCGACGAAACCGGGTCGCCCGGAACCGCGCTGACGTTCTTTCCCTATCCCGCAGAGGACGACGGACGAGAGGGGAAACCCCAGATTACGACAGCCGCGCTCACCATCCCCGAGAATTCGGTGTCTTACTGGGAAGCCCGACTCGCAGACCGCGACATCACCGTCGAAGGACCGTTCGAGCGGTTCGACGAGACGGTACTACGCTTTGCTGACCCGGACGGCACGCACCTCGAACTCGTCACCGGTGATTCCCCAGTCGAACCCTGGGCAGACGGGGCAGTTCCGGCCGAACACGCGATTCGCGGCATCCACGGCGTCACCCTCCTTTCGACGAACGTGTTCGTGACCGCGAGTGTGCTGGACACGCTCGGCTTCGAACTCGTCAATCAAGAAGGCGACCGCGTCCGGTATCAGGCTCCGGGCGACCGGGCGACTGTCGTCGACCTCCTCGATAGAGACGCAGACTACGGACGAGAAGGCGCGGGTTCCATCCACCACGTCGCCGTCCGTGTTGAAGATGAGGAGCAACTATACGAGTGGTACGACCTGTTCAGAGAGCGGGGATACAACGTCTCGCGCGTGAAGGACCGGCACTTCTTTTACTCGCTGTACGTCCGCGAACCGGGCGGCATCCTGTTCGAACTCGCGACTGAAGCGCCCGGGCTGACTGCCGAGCTGGACCTCGAGACGCTCGGTCAATCGCTGTTTCTCCCGCCGTGGCTCGAAGAGGACCGCGAGATGATAGAGGGACAACTCACCCCACTCGATGTTTCCGGGGTACCTGGAGCGAGTGAATGAGCGACCCGTTCACCGTCGAATTCGAAGACGACCCACACCGGGGTCAGCCCCTCGAAGTTGCAGGTGCACCCCCGCAGGCAGCCGAGGCCGCGGTCATCTTGCTCCACGGGCGCGGTTCGACGGGGAATCATATGCTCACCTTGATAGACGAATTTCACCATCACGGTGTGATGTACCTCGCTCCGCAGGCTGCACGCAGAACGTGGTATCCGCGTTCAGGATACGGGCCGTTTGCGGCCAACGAACCGTGGTTCACCTCGGCGCTCGACCGTATCTCTGAAGCACTCGATGTCGCCGCGGATGCTGGTGTTCCCCCCAAACGAACCCTGCTCATGGGCTTTTCTCAGGGAGGCGGGATTGCAAGCGAGTTTGTCGTCAGGAATCCACGTCGCTACGGGGGTCTCGCCGTGCTCTCGGGAAGTCTGCTTGGACCAGAGGCGAGCCGGGACGTTGAGGGCTCCCTCGATGGCACGCCCGTCTTCCTTGGCTGCAGTACCGACGATTCGTACGTGAGCGTAGACCGGTTTCGCGACTCGGCAGTGGTCTTTGAAGCACTCGACGCAGCAGTAACAGCCCGGCTGTACGACGACCTTGGTCACGAAATCAACGATGACGAAGTGCAGATGGTCGATTCGCTCGTCGAACAACTCGTCTGAGGCGCCGAGATTGGCGTGGTGAGGATTTCCCGGCAATAGGCTCATCTGTTTGCTCACAGTACGTTTGGTATGCCAATCGAAGACAACGACGGGCTTCGCCGGATTCTCGGCTACAAGCGAATCGCTGTCGTCGGCGCATCTACGTCTTTCGAGAAGGACGCCCACATCGTGCCCGCGTACCTCCAGCGCCACGGCTACGAAATCATCCCGGTCAATCCGACGGCAGACGAGATTTTTGGCGAACCCGCCTACGACTCACTCGCCGACGTGCCAGGAACCGTCGACGTGGTGCAGATTTTCCGCCCCGCAGAGGAAGTTCCCGGAATTGTAGAAGAGGCAATCGCCCGTGGCGACGTGAAGGCGATCTGGATGCAACTCGAGATTAAAAATTACGAGGCGGCCAAGATGGCCGAGGACGCGGGATTGGACGTCGTCCAGGACCACTGCATGAAGGTCGAGCACGGACGGCTCATTCGCCACCCGATGGACTGACTACGTGGGAACGTCGTCTGTCGCCGACATCGCACCGAACGCATACTGCAGGACGAATCCTGAAACCAGTACGCCAAGCGTGAGGAGCGCGGCGAAGGGGTGGTCGACCGAGAGGCCCATCGCGAGTAACCCGAGGAAACAGAGAGCGACGACGGCAGTCAAGAGGCCGCCCGGTGCGCGGAACGGCGCGGAAATGTCGGTGCGAAATACGCGCAGGCCGACGAACGCTGCGACGTTGATTGTGTAGGGAAGCACCGTCCCGACGAGAGCAGCAAGGACGATGCCGCCGATGACCTGTTTCCCAACGACGACAGCGCTCGCGGCGACGGCGATGACACAGAGTGCGAGATAGGGGGCGTTCGTTCGTGTGCTCGTCGCAGCAAAAACACGCGGGAAGAGACCCTGGTCTGCAAGCGCGGCGAGGACGCGAGACGCGCTCGTCATGCCCACGAGCATGGTGGTGAAGATGGCGATGAGCGCGGCGACCGGGAGCAAGTAGTTCGCGAACAGCGGGATACCTGCACCGACGACGACAGCAGAAAGCGGGGCGACCATCACGAGTTCCCCTTGCTGGAACGCGCTCGGAGGGACGGTGAGGTGGATGGCGACGACGATTGCCGTGTAGAAGACAGTGGTGAGGAGGAGACTGCCGACGATGGCGCGGGGAATCGTCCGATTCGGATTTTTAACTTCCCCGGCCGCCGCAGGAACGACGGTCCACGCACCATAGCCCGTGATGGCGACGCCGATTGCGGCGAGAAACTGCATTCCTGTTCCAGTGATGAACGGCGTGGCGTTCGCAGGGTCACCGTTCGTCAAGCCGACACCGGCGACCAGCGTGAGAACGGCGAGGATGAACGCAGTGAGCACGAGATTCGTTCGTTTGGTCACGTCGATGCCCGCGAGGGTGACGGCGAGGCTCGCGCCGATTGCGAGCAGTCCGAACAACACGGGTTGGCCGCTCGCACCCGTGAATTCGGGGATGGTGCCGAGGTAGTTCGCCACGTACCACGCCGAGACGGCGACGCCGAACACCCACCCAAGGGCGTAGGACGTGCCTGCGAGGTAGGATGTGAACTGACGGACGAACGCATTTGCTCCGAGTGTCTTTGCGGGGAAAATGGCCGGTCCACCAGACTTCGGGAAGGCAGTGGCGAGTTCGGTGTAGCAAAGCGCGATGCTCACCATGCCGAGGCCCGCGAGCAACCAGGCGAGAATCGCGGCTGGCCCCACCCAAAGCCCGGTGAAGGCGGGAAAGAAGAACACCGACGACCCAATCATGCCCCCGACACTCAAGAGTAAGAGGTCGCGCAGGCCGACCGTGCGTGCGGGGCGTTCGTCGGCGGTAGGAGTAGTCACAATTTCGAATCGGTGCAGGCTCGTTATATCGGTTTACATCCAGTAACGTCGAACTGCACACCGTTTTTCCGTTGTAAATTGCAGGACAAAAGCTTCGATTAGGCGGTTATTTCACCTGGTCTGAGTCGGTCGAAGACCGAGCCCGCGAAAAGAGCATGACTGCTGCGCCAAGCATCGCCGTATTCTTCAGGAACTGAATCCGTTCAGACTGTCGGTTTTCTTCCTCGTGATTCCAGAAATCGTGCATCGTGGGCGTAATCGCGAGGAACCACCCGACGAGTGCCGCGGCAGCGAGTTTCGGCGCGCGCCAGAGCATTATTCCGATGCTCGCGACCAGCAACATCGCACTCGATGCGGGAACAAGGACGTCCGGAAGCGGGACGTCTTTTGCGTCAGCATATGCGGTACGCCCCTCGAGATTGCGAAGGTTCTCGATTGCAGTGTAGGCGAGGACGCCGCCGTACAGCAGCCGCCCGAGTCGAGAGGGAGCCATCAGCGACCCTCCGACCGCGAGCGACCAGTAGTTGAGGACGATACAGGACGGCCGTTCGCACTCGTTTGCAGTGAGAGGGGAATGTGAGTAAATGTCACGGCCGGGTTTGAGGTCCCACGAGATAAGAAGGGTTCGGAAGCAGGCATCTGTTGCTTGTAAACTGGATTCACCAGTAGCCTGCACTTAGACACGAAATTAAGACTCCCCTCTTCGTACCTGTTTACAGCTATGCCTTCATCGAAGTTCGATGAGTTCGACCACGAATCGCACATACGGGCGGCATTTGAGTTGGCGCGTGAGGCCATCGCCCGGGGCGACAATCCGTTCGGGTCCGTCCTCGTCCGCGACGACCAGATTATCCTGCGCGATTCGAATCGCGTCCACACGCAAGACGACATTCGACGCCATCCAGAACTCCACCTCGCCTACCGTGCATGCCGGGAGTACGACGCCGACGAACGCGCGGAGATGGTGATGTACACGAGCACCGAACCCTGTCCGATGTGCGCGGGTGGAATGGCGACAGCCGGATTCGGGCGCGTGGTCTACAGCGTCGGAGGCGACGAGATAGGAGACTTCACCGGGCACGAACCAGCCGTCCGCTCGGCAGAAATTCTAGCTGGCGTCAGCGACGTGGTGGGACCGGTTCTGAACGAGGAAGGGAGGCAGCTTCACGAGGACTTCGGTTGGTAAGGTTCTCGAATCGCCAACGCGGCCTGAATTTATACCTCGCGTGGCCGAAGATGAAGCTATGGCGAGGTTCGTTATCATCGGGGGCGATGCTGCGGGGATGTCGGCCGCCAGCAAGGCAAAGCGCGACAATCCCGACCTGGAGGTCATCGTTTTCGAGATGGGAAAGTGGGTTTCCTACGGAGCCTGTGGCCTGCCGTATTACATCAAGGGCGAAATCCAGTCTCTCGAGGACCTCGTGTCGATTACTCCCGAGGAGTTTCGCACGGAGCGAGATATCGACCTCCGGACCGGCCACGAAGTCGTCGAAATCGACCCCGATAACCAGACGGTCACCGCACGTCACGACGGCGGTGAGGTCGTCCAGGACTTCGACCACCTCCTCATCGCGACCGGGGCGGAGGCTGTGACGCCATCCATCGAGGGATTTGAGAAAAAAGGCGTTTTCACGCTCGGATCGATGGCCGACGGAAAGGACCTCCGAGAATTCGTGACCCGAGCGCGTGCGGAGGACGAACTCCATCAACCAGACCGTGGGCCAGCGTGCCAGTTTCTCGAATCGTGTACGGGGCCAGTGGCCATCGTCGGCGGGGGGTACATCGGCATCGAGATGGCAGAAGCACTCGCAGCAAACGGTTTCGAAGTGCACCTCTTTCAACGCGGTGACCGTATCCTCAAGGAGTTCAGCGAGGCCACGAGCGAAGCCGTCCTCTACCACCTCCGCGACCAGAACGTAGCCGTCTATCTCGATGCAGAGGTGGAGGCATTCACGGGAGGCGAGGGCATCGAAGCTGTCGAAACCGCTTCAGCGAGCGTTCCCGTCGAGATGGTGCTCGTCGGGACAGGCGTCCGTCCCCGGACAGAACTTGCAGAGGATGCGGGTATCGAACTCGGCGAGACGGGCGCGATTGCAACCGACGCCTACCGCGAGACGAACGTTCCCGACGTGTACGCCGCAGGCGACTGCGCGGAAGCGATGCACGTCGTCACCGAGAAACCAGCCTACGTGCCGCTGGCGTTGACGGCCAACCGACACGGACGGGCCGTAGGGCAGACGGTTGCAGGCACGCCGACAACAGGGGGTGGCGTCGCGGGAACTGCAGCCGTCAAAGCGTTCGACGTGGAGGCTGCTCGGACCGGCGTACTTGACCATGATGTGGCTCGCGATGCTGGCTTCGAGCCACTGACCGAAACCATCGAAGCGAAGTCTCGTGCTGGCTACTATCCCGAAGGTGGAACCGTACAGGTGACGCTCACCATCGACCGGCCCTCGGGACGAGTGCTCGGTGGAAGTCTCGTCTCCGAGTACGGCGAAGGCGCAGTCCATCGCAGTCACGCGCTCGTGGGGGCGGTCACCGAGGGTATCAGCGTCGATGACCTCGCGGACTACGACCTGGCGTACGCCCCGCCGTTCAACACGACGTGGGACCCGGTGTTGACGGCCGCGAAGGTCATCGGCGGCAAGCGGTAAGTTACGTCGTCGGAAAACGTTGGGAAAAATTGCACAGACTCTACTTCCGAAACACCTTATTCGAAATAGTTGAGTTATCGGTAATTATTTGAGATGGATTTGCGTAGGGTGAGACATGAGCGACCCGGACCCAGAAACGTGGAAAGACCACTATAGCGCCCGAGAACGCGTCCGCCTCGTCGTAGAAACGCTCACTGAACCTGCGACTATCAAAGACATCGCCGACGAAGCAGCCGTCGCCTGGGCCACAGCAGACAGTGAATTGGAGGCACTGCTCGCAGAAAACAACGTCAAGAAATACACCCAGGACGGGACCACCCGCTACGACACCAACCCCGTCAAACTGTTTCTCGACGAAATCCTCGACCTCATCAACGAGAACTCCCGTGAAGAACTCGAGAACAGCCTCGTGAATGCCACACAGCAACTCGAGGAACTGCAGGCGGAATTTAATGTCGACACCCACGACGAACTCAGAGGACTGCTCGTCGAAGAAGACCTCACTGCTGGGGAGATGCGAAACGTCCAGAACGCAGCATCCACGTGGAGCGCCCTCGAGACAGACAGCCGTCTCATAAAGCACGCCCTCCAGCTTTACGACGACGTGACCACCCTCTCCGAAGGCGACGACCACATCGCGGTCGCGTGAACTACCCCGCCCTACTCAGCCGCTGGCGCGGCTTCCTTGAGGGCGGGGCTTCCTGTTTCCACGACGCGACTTGCATCCACGACGAAGGACGAAGAATTGCCCCCATCCGTGGACACAGCGGTTGCAGTCTCCGCAGGCGTTGCTTCGGAGTGAACCACTCCTAGTTTTGAGAGTCCTCTATTGAGGACGTTCAACGACGCGTTCCAGTCTCGGTCGAGTTCGAACCCACACGCCGGACACGAATGCTCTCGTACCCAGAGGGGATTCCACGTTGAGACACCACACGACGCGCATTCTTTAGTCGTCCCTCTCGGGTTAACTTGCACCACGTAACAACCGTTCTTGTCGCCGTGGTGTTCGAGAATCGTGATGAAGTCACGCCACCCGACTTCGGCCTTGTTGCGAGCGTTCTCAGAGGATTCGAGCATTCCTTTCACGTTCAGGTTTTCAACGAACACGGCGTCGTACTCCGTCGTGTAGAAGTGCGCGAGCTTGTGCTTGAAGTCCTGCTTTTTGTTCGACATCCGGGCGTGAACTTCCGCAACCCTGAGGCGTTGTTTCTCCCAGTTGTTCGACTCGTAGTCTTTGCGGGAGAGTGAGCGTTGCTCGCGTTCGAGGCGCTCCCGGTCGTCCGATAAGTCAAGTCGGCCTATCGAACGGCCCTTGGAGTCGTAGACGAAGTTGAGTACGCCGAGGTCGAGACCCACGGTTTCCTCGGGGTTGATGTCTTTGACGGTGGGTTTCTCTGGTGTCTCAGTCTTGATGCAGAACGAGACGTACCACGCGCCCGTTGGCTCTTTCTTGAGCGTGACTTCTTTAATCGAGTCGTGGGCTGGAAGGTCACGGTGGAGGCGAATCGGGATTTCGTGGGTTTCGCCTTTGAGTTTCTTGAGTATCAGGAGCCCCCGGTTGTTCGGACCACTCTTCTTGTCGAGTTCGAAGCCCGATTGTCGGTACGTGAAACTCCTGTACTCACGCGGTTTCTTCCAATTCAACGACCCAACGTTGTACCCCTTCGCTTTGAGCTTTCCGAGGTTCTGGATGTTGTCGCGGATGCGCTCGACAGATTTCTGAAGGACGGTGGAGTAGACTTGTTTGAGGTCGGGCCACCAGTCTTTGAGAGCGGGGAGTGTGTCTCGAACCATCCAGACGCGCTGGCGGAGGGTGCCCGCGTCTTCAGGGATTTGCTCGAATTCGTTGAGTGCGTGGTTGTAGAGTTGTCGCACGGTGTTTCGCGTCCAGTCCATCGCTTGGCGTTGCTCCGTATTCGGGAACAATCGGAAGCGTGGGCTGTACATCATACGACGTGTCAACTCGTACGTAATGTGGTTTATTAAGGATACTGATTAGCGTGTCTGTGACTCGTGCGGGCGCTGTATCCCCGCCCTACTCGCTCGCGTCTTCGACGCTCGTTGAGGAAGGGGGCTTAGCGCCCTCTCTTTCAGCTAAAACCCCGACTTCAAGGCAGGGAGGATGTCAACGAATGCAGGCTACACAAGTTCGAGCGCTGCGCGTCTATGCACCAGGCAATCCGTGCACACCCAGTGGCCCTCCGGACAGATGAGCCCCGACCTGAGTGCCAAGGTGATTGGGTCTTCTCTATCGTCGTCTGCGAGCTCCTGCTCGTATTCGTCGCGTTCGATGGGGGGTGCGCCGTCTGCGATTCGGGACGTGGTCTCGACTTTCGATTTTTCACACACGAGACAGTCCGTGTCGATAGCTGGGATGGGAAAGAGTGGGCGCTTACAGGAGGCACACTCCATCGTTTCGCTCGGGTCTTTTCCCATCGCTTCCTCGTCGGGGAGTTTCTTCGCGAGCGAATCCCAGAGTTCGAACCACTCAGCCTGCGAGATGCGATATTTCGTGTCCGATTCGAGGACCATATCGCCTTCGAGGAGCCGGTCTTTCTCTGCGTCGAGCGTCGCGTCGTAACCGACGTGGACGGTGACGTCTGGGAAGAGGTCGATTGTCGAAACGCAGGATTCACACATAGCTCGCGCGCGGTGCCTCTCTATGGGGGGTCGTACTTCCGTGGGGGGATCGGTGCGTGATGGTTAGATCGACCATCATGACCTGATATGTGCCAATATCAATAATAAATTTATTGGATTTTTGCTAGATGTCTATCAAATATGGCCGCCATACGACGGTTTTCAGCAGAGTTTTGTTGGTTGAGAGAACACAGAAGTGAGAGAATAGAGAGTGGGATGGGTGTAGATATTTGATAATTGAGTGGATAGAGAGAGCGCGATGAGTGCGGTTGTGAGGCTTGGCGACTGACAGCTAGATGAGACTGGTGGACACGTAAGAACTCTTCAGTCTGTTCGCGGTTTTGGAACTGGTTGGGTCTTCGTCGCATCGAAGTAATTCGCCGTTGCGCCGTACAATTCGATGTCCGCACCCAGTGCCGTGAGTTCGATGGTGGGTGGGTCGGCAAGAACGTAGTCGTCGATGTGCTCGTGGATACCTCCAAGTATCCACTCGGGATTCTTGAGCGCCACTGACCCACCGAGGGTGATGATGCCCGGGTCGAAGGCGTTCACGATTGCGCCGATGCCCGCAGCGTTGTAGCGAGCGATTCGATCGAGGCACGACTGGGCGAGCGGGTCGCCTTCAGCTGCGGCGTCGAAAACATCGGGTGCGGTGAGCGAGTCACTATCTCGAAGGAGCGAATCGCGCTCATCGAGGGCGAGTTCGTGGGTTGCGAACTGGGCGATTCCCCGTCCCGAGCAGTAGGCTTCCCACGCGCCGCGGACGTCCGTGCTCCAGAGGTCGCCGTCTGCGACGATTGGGAAGAGGCCGACCTCTGCGGCGAACCCGCGCTCGCCCCGGATTGGCTCGCCGTCTACGACGACGCCCGCACCGATACCCGTCCCGAAGGTCACGTGCACGACGGTCGAATACTCGTGACCAGCACCGAAGGTGTCCTCGCCGAGTGCCGCGGCCGTACAGTCGTTTTCGACTTTTGTTGGGAGGTTCAACTGTGATTCGATGGTTTCTGCAACGGGGAGGTCTCGAAGCGTCTCGCCGTCCGGGGTGTCGAACTCGGAGATGATTCCTCGTTTTGCGTCGACCAGGCCGGTCGTCGAGATGGAGACAGCTTCGATTGAAGTAGTCTCTGCGAGGCGTTCGACGATTTCGGTGAGCTGGGACAGCAGGTGTGCTGGACGGGTCGGTTCGGTGTGGATGTTTCCGGGTCCGTCTGGCGTGGCGCTCGCGTAGCGAATGCGCGTACTGCCGATGTCGATGACCGCGATGGAGGGGGCTGTGTTCATTGCGTGGTGGAGATCTTGGGTGAGGGGAGGACCGAGGTGTTGGAACGTGCGGGCACTGTTGCTGACGCAAAGATACAGGTGGTGAGTGAGAAGCTTTTGGGCCGTCTTGTGGGAGGTAGCCGTCTGCCCATTTGCCTATGGCCTCGGTTTTTCGTAACATCTAAGCGGAAATTACAAGGTTCGTCCGTCGAAATTCTGCCGTCAGAGCCTAAATGGAGTTTATAGAGCAATTTCAGTGTCTGTTTTCTGCACAAATCGAAAATCACGGCGAATCCTACCACATCGAAGTTCCAGAACAGGAGCTGCGTCTCGGCGGCCTCGAAGCGGGCAAAACGTACCGCGTGGCAATCGTCGCGGAGCCGACTGAGTCAGAGGCAGAACGCCACGAGGTCGAACAAGCAAAATCGTCCACCTCGTCTGCATCTGCACAGTCAGAACAACCGGTCACAGAGGGCGAAGAGCGCACCGTCGAAATCGAGAGTCTCGGCGACCAGGGAGACGGCATCACCCGCGTCGAACGCGGCTTCGTCGTCATCATTCCTGATACAGAGCAGGGCGAACGCGTTCGCGTCAAGATTACCGACGTACGAGAGAACGTTGCCTTCGCAGAGGTCGTAGAGCGACTCAGTTATTACGAATAATCAGTGTGTTCTGGGTCACTGGCGCACAGAGAAACGAGAGGGAATTGGATACAGGGCGTCAGAAGTCGATTTTCGACCGGTTTTCGGGCAGCCCGGGAACAGCAATCTCAAAGCCGAAGAGTGCTCCGGCACCGGGACCTTCGTCTGCCCGGTCACCTGGTGGCCCGTCGCCCGGCCCGAGTGCCGTCGTGACGTAGGCGTTGGTGCGGTCTTCACCGCCGAACGTGACGCTCGAAACCTTCCGTGCGGGAAATTCGATTCGTCGAACTTCCGTTCCATCTGGAGCGTACCGGACGAGACACCCGCCGTCCCACCGCGCAGACCAGACGTACCCCTCCTCGTCGACGGCGAGACCATCTGGAACACCTGGTTCGTCTGAGCAGTCGATGAACACGTCGGGGTTCGCGAGTGCTCCGGTTTCCTCGTCGTACTCGTATCGGTAGACCGTACTTGCGCGGGACTCCGTGACATAGAGATCGTCCCCGTCAGGTGAGAAGCCGAGTCCGTTCGGGATGTCGAGGCCGTCTACCACCTGCGACAGAGTTCCGTCGGTGTCGAGACGATAGAGCCGTCCGAGACGAGTCTCCGTCGGCATCGTCCCACAGAACACGCGGCCTCGTGGGTCCGCCACGACGTCGTTGAACCGAGAATTTCGTTCCCGTGGGAGTTCGTCGATGAGGACGTCGGTGATGCCCTCGTGCCACCGCTCGACGCGTCCCCCATCCTCGAACAGAAGAAGTGAACCGTCAGCTTGGATGGTGAACCCGCCGATGACGTCCGTCTCGTAGCAGCGTTCGTGTTCATCCACCGCGGGGTCGTACCGATAGAGGACGCCAGCCGGGATGTCGACCCAGTACAGTCGTTCCTCGTCGGGGTGCCAAAGCGGTCCCTCCCCCGTGTGACAGCTACTGTCGACGAGTCGCCTCGGAGATACGTCGAACATGGTGAGCTATACTACACGATGTGAACATCGAACAAATATAATTCGGGCAGTGTACCTGCACAAACTCGAGTACAGCTGTTGTGTCGACTTTCATCCGAACAGTAATGTGGTGGAGTCAACCACATACTGCTCACAAGTATGTCGCTCGAAGGAAAAACCGCGTTGATAACCGGCGCAAGCTCAGGCATCGGTCGTGGCATCGCTCGCGAACTCGCAGATGCGGGCGTGAACATTGTCGTCGCGGACATTCGAGAGACGCCAAAACAGGGCAAGTACTATCAGACAGACGTCTCCCTCCCGACGGCTGAACTCGTCGAACAGGAGTCGGGTGTCAACGCGGTTTTCGCGAAGACCGACGTCACCGACGAATCGGCCATCGAGGCGGTAGTCGAAACAACCGTCGACGAGTTCGGTGGACTCGACATCCTCGTAAACAACGTGGGCACCCAGGTGCTTGGGTCCTCACAGGACGTCACCGCAGACGACTGGCACCACGTCGTCGACGTGAACCTGACGAGTTACTTCCTCACGGCGAAGTACGCCATCCCGCATCTGGTCAACTCATCGCAGGGCCGCATCGTCAACGTCAGCAGTGTAAACGCCTACATGGGTGGGGGCGGCCCGCCGTACTCGGCGACGAAAGCGGGTATCGTCAACCTCACCCGAGACTTGGCGCTCGAAGTCGCAGACGAGGGCGTGACCGTCAACACCGTTCTTCCTGGAGTGGTGAAAACGCCGATGCAGGACCAAAACGACGAGGCGACGCGCCGCCGTCAGGCAGAAAAAACGCCGCTCCCGCGTGTCGGCGAACCGGGAGACGTTGGGAAAGTTGTCCGGTTTTTCGCGAGCGACCACGCCGAGTGGATTACCGGCGCCGAATTGCTCGTTGACGGTGGGTACTCCATCGGTGGGTACTAGCCCCAAACGGCAAACCAGGCGACGTTAAAACGGCTAATAAAACGCAAGGACATCACTGCCATGGCCAATTTCAGCCCGCGTCGAGTCGTCCTTGGTGACGCGATATTCTTCAGATTGTCCGCCCTGAAGAGCCGTTATTCGGCCACGAAGTCGATGGGGCAACAATCTGGATTATCGTTGACGGATGCCGACCGTATGCTCTATAGGCGGAGCAGGGCGAGAACCCCGACCCTTGAGGTCGGGGTTGTTCACTGCGATACGTGAGTCGTGTGACAACGGATACGAGGACCGTCAGTCGTCAGACCCACGTCTCGTACTGCTCGTCGACGTCCTCGATGGTCTCGTGCAGCGACATCAACCGCCCGACGATTCGCGTGTGCGCGTCGTCAGATTGTGGGCCCTCCGGAGGGTCGTTTGGACCCCTGTTTCCCGGTCGTGTTGCGCCATACGTCAGGCCAACGACCGCACCGTCCAGCGTGAGGAGTGGCGACCCGCTGTTGCCCTGCACCCCGGGGACGTGTGTACGGAGCCGCGGATCGACACTACTTGGCTCGGCCATCGGGCCGGCGGTGATGACCCAGTTGCCCATAATAGAGGGGTGCCCGACCTGGAGGAGGGGCTGGCCGGCCTCGAGGTCGTCCGACGACCCAGCCTCGAGCGGGTCGAGGTCCAGCCCCTCGGCTCGCACCAGCGCCACGTCCGGCTGGCGGTTCTCGACGTAGTCGACCACTTCGGCTTCGTAGGATTCCCCGTCGACGGTCCAGAGGTCGAACGTCTCCGACCCGCGGACGTTGTGAGCGTTGGTAATGACGTGTGACCCGTCGCCGTAGACGAACCCGGTCCCGCTGGCGTGGACGCCGCCGCCGAGACTCGTCTGCAGGTAGACGACCGATTCTCTGACCCGCTGGCCGACCTCTCCTGCTCGCTCGACGGCCTCGTCGTCTAGCTCTGGTGGCGTTTCGTCGCCCTGACGGAGCAGCTCCCCTGATGAGGCATTCTCCGGGATGGAATCAGAGACTTGGTCAACGCACCCTGCGACCGCGACGAGGGCGCCCGATGCGGTCGTTTTTAACACCGCACGTCGGCTTGGCATACTGGATGGTGGGGTGGCCGACGAAAAAGACCGTCGTTGCGTGAACCGCGCCCCTCGGGGACCGATAAACTGGCAGGCTACGTCGCTTCCTGGAGTTTTGCTTCGAGCAAATCGAGCAGGTCCCAGAGCGCACCGACTGGTGAACGAGCGTCGAGCGTAGACGGAGAATAGTCGTACTCTGACTCTGGTGAGGTACGTTCCTGAAAATGGAACCATCCCTCAACGTGTGGGTTTGGTTCGTTGTGAAAGCCACAATCGTATCCACTGGACTCGCGTAATGCAACTTGAACATCGCCTCAAAGTGCGTCCGTGGGGCTGCTGGATGAATGGAAGCTACCCGAGTATCCTCCTCAGTGAGAGTCGGAGAAGGGTGCCAAACGAGGCGGAGTGTTGCTGTGTCAGCGTCCCTGCCAAAGTATTGCGGAGAAATCGTCGCTGCGACTTCGGCGTACTCGCCGCTGGGTTCACCCCACGCTGCAGAGACTGCGGGATGGTGTTCAAGCTGTTGGCGAAGTTATCTGAGAATTCGGTGGCGGTCTGCCCCAGACTCACTGCCTGAACGACCACCGGTCATGCCGACGCGGGACGCGACGAACTGTACGTATCGTAATGGTCGAGCGCATCACGAACGATCGACAGTCGATACCGGGCGTACTCCCAATCCGAGACGGCTTCGAGACGTTCGCGCGCCTCTGCGGGCGTGAGGCCACCAGTGGCGATAGACGTCCGAAGCGCGGTCGGTGATTCAACCTCGTACGTGGAAGTAAACTCCGCGAGTTCCTCTTGTAGGTCGACCGCCCTCGTGGCAAGCTGGTCTTCTGTGTGTTCCTGGATGAGTTCGCGAATATCCTGGAATCGAGTGTAGATTGCGTCGGGTGCGTAGCCAGTCCCCCGCTCGGTCGTGGTCGTTGCGAGAACGCCGAGGTCGGCAAGCCGCGAGAGATGGCTGCGAGCGGTATTCTCTGAGACCTGTGCTTCGTCTGCAATCCACGCTGCAGTGCGTGGGGTCGACACGGTAAGGGCGACGCTTTTCACGCGGTCAAATGCTGAAGTATGCTTAAGCCATGTATCGCTCATTGAAGTTACTTTGAGGCGCATATCAATAATTCTATTCATACCTCAAAATAAGTTTCAGTCATTCGACCGACCCCATTTTTTCCGAGAGGTAGCATTCCCAGCAGGTAAAGCCCGGAAAGCACTCCTCACAGGAAGGCTCGTCCACTTCCGGTGCTGTAGCAGGTGCAACGCCGCCATCAGTGACGACCCGCTCGACCTTCTGTGCTGCCTGCAGAATGGGTGCTCGAATTGCCACGGCGAGCCGATGCTTACACGCACCCTCGAAGTGGGCATCGGCAGGGCACTCGCAGGTCGTTGGAACACCGTTCCTGACCGTCACGAGATACTCGTGATTTTCGGGGTCGGCATAGCTCTCGTTTCTGACGAGGACGCCTCGGTCGGTGAGTGAGAACTCGAAGGCTTCGTACTGGGCGCGTTTCAGTGAACGATTCGTGTAGTCCAATCGCTGCAGAATGTGTTCTGACATGGGGATATAGCGAGGCCAGTTGTGAGTGGCCCCGCACCCCTTGGGGGCGCATAAACTGGCGTGATAAGCGTCTCTGCCTGTTGTGTAGCAAAATGGTTCAACACATCTACGAATCAGCTGTAGACGTATACACACCAAACCTCTCGAAAAGCGCGCCACAAGCCTCATGTGATGCGACAATTCTCGATTGCACGATAAATTCGTGCTGCGACGAATCCAAGTTTCGTGGTACAGCCTGTTCCGAAGGCAAACGATATGAGTCAGTAGCCGAGGTACTCGTTGAGTGTGGCGAATTCTGCGGAAGACAATAGTACCGTGGTTTCGACGTTATCGACTGCCGCAAAGTCATCGTCGAGTGTGAGAATCGTGCCAACCCCTTCTTCCTGAGCGACCCGTGCGTAATATCCGTCCCAGGCGTCGATATTCAGGTCTCCCGCGAGTGAGAAGCCCGAGCGCACGATCTGTTCCGGTAATCCATCGTACCAGTGGATGCGTTTGGCGTCCATAAGGTTCTGCATCAGCGTTGCGGCCCGTTCGTTCGAGAATCCGTAAAACGAGGTGAGAACGTGATGTGCTCCGATAAGTGTGGTGTAGGGGATGATTGCCTCAATGTCGCCCTGAATTGCGTCTTGGAGATGAGAAAGGGCTGGCTCACTTACGGGCGTCCCAGCATGTGCGAGTGCAATCACGCTTACGTCAAAGAGGTATGGCCCGTCACTCATCGTCAGCGTGTTTCGCGGCCTGTCTGCGGATGATTTCGGCGTGGTCTTGGGCGTACTCGTCGAAATCTTCGGAAGTTCGTAGTTCGCGGTTGCTCGCCGCCTCATCGATAAGCTCGTTCATGCGGCTGATAATGTGTTCTGGGTCCTTTTCAGGTTGGACAACGGCTGTACCGTCTTGTTCTGTGATTTCAACCTCTGTACCTGGATTGATGCCGAGTCGTTCACGGAGGTGCTTGGGCAGCAGTATGCGGCCCTTTGAATCCACTTTCGCCATATTCCCACCTCTAGTGGGAATCGGTATAATTGTTGCGACCACCCCCGAAAGTCTCCTGTCTCATAGGGTCGATACGAATGGCTAACGTGAGAATGGCTCGGGGGATCTTATGAGAAAGTTTGATTCTAAGCTACCACCTCAATAGAAAATTTCAGATAAGCTAGAGAAAACGGGACGTAACCATACAGTCATTCAGCAAACGCAACGTCGTCAGTTGAATACGAATAAAGCGAGATATCGTGTTCGTCGCAGTACGATTGTAGCTTTTCCGGTGAAATCGACTTGCCATCGAATTGTCCTTCGTACGCAACGGCCACACCATCCTCGCTCGGTTCGACGACGATTGCGACATCCGGTTCGTCGTGACTCGTTTTGATGACGCGGTCACCCACGACGTAGGGATTCGGCGCAAACGCCAGATTCGTGTGCTTGTAGGTGTAGCATTTGATTTGTTGGTCGTGACAGTACGAGGCGAGTTTCGCAGGGTGAATCGTCCGCCAGTCACCCGGCCCCTCGTCGAGCAGAGCAGGGAAAGTCACTTGAATCGCTTCGCCATCCATCGTCTGCCCCATGATTTTCGCTTCATGTTCGGGTGGCAGGACGTCGATGACGACACCCACCGCAGGGTCTGCGTCTGCGACCTTGACCACTCGGTCACCCGGAACGAACGGGCTTGACGGCCGTTGGGTCATATGCGCGGTGTTCGGACCGAGGTCCATGAGCTCGTTCATCGGTCGGACAACGAGGTGGTCGAGCTTGCTCGGTCGGTCGCCTTCGTAAGCTTCCTCTGACTCGACCTTCGATTGCAGCGTTCGCGTCCTGACCCACCCGAGCAACATGAGCGAATCTTCGTTATCGCGATGCCACGCCATGACGATGATGTCGTCGTCTGGATCATTCTCATACAGTGTTTTCGGCAAGAACGCAGAGACATCACGCGACGTTTTCACGTCCACGGTGTAACCAAACACCTCGAAATCGTGACCGGAGAAACTCTCTGGATTGCACAGGCGCATCGCCTCGTCATTTTCCCAGTGCCACATCTCGACAGGGAGATACTCTCTGCAGAACGCTTCGAAGGCCAGTTCGCCGAGGTTGCCAATGCGTTTGACGTCAATGGCCTGCTTGCCTTTCTTTCCGATTTGCTTCACCGCCTGGTGGTGGGCGCGCTCACGGTCGATTTCATCGGGGCGATAGCGATACATTCAGCTGAGAGAACATATCTAGACGAGATAAACATTCTGTTTGAGAAACAGTTCCTCTGTCATTCGCACCATCCCACGAATTCCAACACGGTGTGGACACTGAGACTGTGGTGTCCGAGTCCCACCACAAATCTTATGCACAAGATAATATAATCTACTGCATAATGATTGATCGAGAGCGGGAACTAGAGTGGCTGACCTCACATCTCAGACGAGAGGACCGGCAGTTTCTCGTTGTGTATGGTCGCCGTCGAGTCGGGAAAACGACGCTCGTGACGACAGCACTCGATTCACTCGAACAGGACTCCCAATACTATCTTTGTGACCAACGAGGGCCGAAACACAACGCAACGCGATTCGCACGACAGTGTGCGGACCACTTCAACGATGTGCCGCCCGACGTGGACACATTTGTGGACGCGTTTCGGTATCTCAAGGCACGAGTTGAAGGACCGTTCGTCGTCGCATTGGACGAGTTCTCCTACCTCGTAGAGGCGGATGAGACCATCCCGTCTGTATTTCAGACCATCGTCGACGAAGTGCTCTCAGACACAGCGATTTCGATTGTCCTCCTGGGCTCGTCGATCTCGATGATGGAAGAGGGTGTGTTGAGTTACGAAAGTCCGCTGTACGGACGCCGAACTGGACAGTGGCGACTCGAACCACTCACCATCGGTGACGTGGCGAAATTTGTCCCGCAATATGATGCTGACACCACAATCCAGGCGTACGGTGTGCTCGGTGGCGTTCCAGCGTATCTCGAGCAATTTGACGAGACTGAAGATCTCCTTTCGAACATCGAACAGCACATCCTCTCGAAGGGTGCATTTCTCTACGAAGAGCCTGAATTCCTCCTCCGACAGGAACTCCGGGAACCGACCACCTACATGGCGATTCTTGAAGCGATTGCCAACGGTGCAACTCGTGTGACCGATATCGCGAATCATATCGATAAGAAGGCAAGCGGCATCTCACGATATCTCCAAAACCTGACGCAGTTAGCGCTCGTCGAGCGCGAAACACCGGTCACAGATCCCGATGGACGCGGTGTCTACAAACTGACTGACCAGTTCGTCCGGTTTTGGTTTCGCTACGTCTCGCCGAACCGAGGAACCCTCGAACAAGGCCGAACCGAACCCGTCCGAGAATCGATTGCTGAAACATTACCAACGCACACAAGCTTCGCGTTTGAAGCAGTCTGTCGACAGGCTGCCCGAGCGCCGTCATTTCCAGTTTCCAGTTCCCGAGTAGGCCGCTGGTGGTACAGCGAGCAAGAAATTGATGTGGTTGGGTTGAATCCACAAACCAAGACGCTCTTCCTCGGAGAATGCAAGTGGACCACTAATCCCGTTGGTCAGTCACTCCTCGACGACCTCGAATCGACTGAACCGGACGTGCGTTGGCAGGGTTCTGACCGGGACGTTGCGTACGGGCTCTTTTCGAGATCTGGCTTCACAGACGAGCTTGTAGAGAGTACAACACAGCGTGAGAATGTCCATCTATTCGAGCCGGCAGATGTGTTGGCGCTGTTCGAAGAGACGTCCTGAAGTTGTTGTTCTCCGTGCGGTACGCTAAATTCCCTGAAAAATCTTCCACGTTCCGTTTCAGATTGCGCTCAGATTACCAATTCATTCCCATTCGAGGGGATTGTCTCCAGAAGTCATGTTGTATATCTGTAAATCGATGACAGAGAGCGAGATGGTCATTAATAGACGAAGAGAGATGACCAGCAAGGATGGCGACAAAAAAAGAAGACCGCCCGTTAGTCTACGTCCACCACTCGCCTCGCTCTGGGAACTCTATATTCGACCACCGCGTCAACGCAATCGAACACCGACCCTCGTACCAGTTTTTCGCCGCCGCCCTGAATCGCACCCGCTCTCCCTCGCTGACCATCGCCTGTCCTGACTTCTTCCAGACCGTGAATCGGATTCTCCCACTCTCATCTTCGAGGAGTCCAACCGATTGAATCGCTGGATGGGATGGCTCCCAGAGTCGCTCGATTTTTCCTTCGACCGTGACTTCGCCTCTGTCCACGTCCCCGACTTTCGCAATGGGAACAATCCCACCCGGTCGCGTCCATTGCTTCTCAATGACTGCGACGGCTGCACTCACCAATTCCGCGCCTTCGACCATCCGTTCGGCCACCTGCTTCGAGAGCACCGCCCGAGAGACACTGCTTTTCACCATCTGATGGATGCGCATCGCTTGCTGATTCACTGCCGCCAACTCCTCACGGCTCAACCGCTCACGAGGGTCCTCGCGTCCGGGCTCCAATCTCGAATCTACGCTCGCCGCCCGCTTCTCGAACTCAACTCTCCGTTCCCGGCTCTGCTCCCTCACCTTCCGCCGCGTCCGCGCTTCACGGTCTGACTCTTGCCTATCGTCCCACCGCGTCCGCGTTCTCGCAATCTCCCACTCACGTGCTCTCAAGCGCTCCTCTGCAGCCAAAGTCAGTCCGGACACTCCCGCATCCGGATGATTCGTATCCACCTTCGTCTGAATCTCCATCTCGACCGTGGGCCGCAGCTCAGGACGCTCCTCAACCGCCGCAAACTCATTTTCGTGTGCCTGTTCGACCGAAGCTTCTTCATCGATAGTGTGTTTAGTACTCATTGGTAGTTCTCCTGATAGGGAATTTACCGCAGAAGGCGCTCACTCGGCGTCTTCTTTTGAACCACAACTCTCCAGCCGTGGCTCTCAAACGCCTCAACCATCCGCGCGCTCGCTTCGCGCCTTCGCAAGCGACCCCCGGGAGCGAAGCGAGCGCGCCTCAGAGAGAAACCAACCAGCACCGCGCGCCAGCGTCACCCGGCGCGAGTGCCCAGCACACAAGCCGGTTTCGCGTCCGTCGCCAGACGCAACCGAAAGCGCGCTTGGTGCTGGCGGCAAACCAGACGCCCGGAACGGCGAACAAAGTGAGCCGCACGCCCGGAATGGTCGGTGCCGAGCGAACGAGGGACGACCGAAGGGAGGGCCTCGAAGCGAACGGTGAGTGTAACGAACCGTGAGCAGCGTCCGGGTGAAACGCGGCGAGCGGGGCGTGCCAGAAACGAATATGAAAGCCCGGTACGGCCTGTCCAAAGCATTAATTGGGAGATGCCCACACGCGTCGGTCACTCAACGCAACGCGAATCAGTATGCCAAACGCCGATAGCGCAAAGATTCAACACAGGCACTCGAATTTCTTTGACGAGAGATTCACCACGAATGCATGTGTTTCCATCGCGAGTTCGAAAACCAGCACAGCGCGCTCTTTGGCCGCGAGTCCGTCTTGATAATACGTCTTGGCGCGGTGATTCCGCCACAAATCCTTGAGATTCTCGGCGACGTATTCAGAGAAGAGCCCACGTCTCGCCGCTTCCGTATAGACGCCCGGATGCGTCCCGGGAAGGTCGCGTGGTTCAACGCCGCTTTCGAGCAGTTTGAACTCGATTACGCGTTCGATTGCAACGAACGAAGCCTCGATAACGAGCGTATAGTAGCTGTGGTCAAGCAGTACCTCGGCACCGGCAAGCAGACGACACGACTTCCGAAGTTGCAAGAGGTCAGCTTCGTTCGTATTTAACCCCGCCTCTATCTCGGCAGGATGCTGATCGAATGCAACCTGCACCTTCTCGATTAACGACTCAATACGATTCGTGCTCATCGCGTCGCACCTCCTTTCGAATCTCAGGGAATCGGTCGCTACGGTAAACCGTCACACCTTCACTAAAAATCTCGGAGAGTCTGTCGCCCACCCGTCGAACACTTTCAACAGATTCGACGAACGGTTCGAACGTATACCGGTCCCCGTTGAATCGTTCGTCTCCGAGGTTTGCGGCGACAGCCGAGACGAGACGGCGTGCGACCGTCCGGTCACCGTCGACGAGGACGAACACGTCGATGTCGCTTTTTCGGTCGGCTTCGCCGCGAGCAACGCTCCCAAACACAAGGATGCCAACAAGCTGGGCAATCTCATCGGAGGTATCAACACGACGATTCACGCGTGTGACGAACGCTCGAATGGGGTCGTGATACTCCACTTGCTGGATACCGAGTATGGGGTCGGCTTTCTGCAAGTGTGCAGGGTCGATTGCAACGTACTTTCGCTGTGGAGTCTCACGAATCCGCAAGAGCCCGACGTCATCAAGTAATTCGACGGCTCGCCAGATGGTAGAACGACTGTGTTCTGTTTCTTCACCCAACTCTCGCAGTGTGAACTCTGTGTCGTGCGCGTCGACCAGCACTCGGAGCACATCGTCTGCCGCCTGCAATCTGAACACCCTCGTGTCCGCAGTTGGCGTGACACGCAGACAGACTCTTATATCTTGTTCCATCTAATCAAACACTGTCCGAATATATGCAACAACATATAATAAAGGTGAAGGTTATCATGGGGTCACTGGTGCATAAACGACGGGAGAGAATGCATCGACATCCCGACTGCCATCGAATTGACGTTCGATTAGAGCACACCACCGACACGTACAGTGTGACTACGCAACCGCCATGGGTGGGAGTGAACCAGGCCGGGCGCTCGCGCGTGTCTGGTCGGCTCAGTGACCCTTATTGGCTTCGCCGATATGTCGTCTGAGCGACCGCGAGCGTCCGGGGGCGTTCGGCGTGGTACCGTCGACTGGCTCAAGGGCCACAGTCGCGAGAGCGCAATCGAGTTTCCGAATAATGATACTCTGAAGTATGATTATTGGAAGTACGATTATTGGAAGTACGATTATTGGAAGTACGATTATTGGAAGTATTATTTTACCTTGAAACGTCCCAAGAGGCCTTCACAGGTTCGAGAACAGCATCGGGTATCAGGATGAAGACGACGAGCGTGACAGGCATCTATCGACGAGACAGAGAGTAAGCAAGGATACCAACAGACACGATAGCGTACTCGCGATCTGATTATTTCAATTCGTCAGTCATCCTCGCAGTTCGGAGTGCCTCGAGCGTGTACAAGCCTTCGCCACTATTCAGCGATTTCGAGGCGCTCGACCTGCCCCAGATACGTCGTTCGACCCCGGGAACGGGAGAACACCGCACCCGTGTCGTAGTTGATGAGCGTCACGCGACTGGTGGTGTCGGGTTCGACGAGAAAGCCCACGGTGTGGTCGCTCGCGGTCACAGCTTCCTTGGCGAGCCGCCCCGTCCGGGAGACGACAGATTCCGAGCGCTCTGAAACATAGTAAACCGTCACGTCAGCGTCCACAGCAGGGGGATTTTCAACAGACATACCCTCGCTCCGCCGTCCTGTGTGAAGAAACTCTCGTTGTTTGCTCGCATGCTCCCATCTACAGCGTATCTCGGCAGTCGGTGCCGCCGTCGGTGTCGCCCTCGGCGCAACGCCTGGCCGTAACTAGCCCTTCCTGTGAATCGACGATTTTTCGCGAACGAATCTGGTCTACAGCTACCGCCTTTGCAGTGTCAGTTAGAGACGAAAGATTCGTATACCATCATCAGATTACAGAGTGAATACGCGAACACTCGTCCCGACTACCCCTCGTCGCTCGATTCACGTGCTTGCCTGGCCGCAGCCTCTCGAAGTTCCTCAATCGAAATTTCACGAAGTTCACCCGCTGCGTCACGAACGGCCCCTAATGGATTGTCTGCAACTAGGATGAGTTTGACATCCTCCACACGACTGAAGTCGTGGGATTCCTCGCGCTTGGGGTCGGTCGTTCCGACACCAACGGAGGCAACTTCCCTCCCGAGGGAGGTCTCGGTTTGTAGGTAGTGCGTCGGGGCGGTGGGCGCGTGGTGACGCCAGTCCGTTCGGACTACCCTGCTGACACCCTACAGGCCGTGCCATCGGCCCGACTCGGACTTGCGTCCGAGCCTCACTTGGGCAGGGTTGCTTTTTGTTGACGGAGACCCCAATCCAACTCCAAGTTTCCCGAGCGAGTTGCGTTAACATCCGATCCCATTCAACCTAAGTATTGCGGTTTTGACGGGATTGGTCGGATTCATCCCACGACTAAAGTCGTGGGCTTTCTCCTTGAATCTCTGTAATTCGGTCCTCAGATGGAACAATATGAAACCGTGTTCCGTACCGTTCTCGAATTTGCTTCGTAAGAAAGAGTCTGCCCTGGTCGTCGGTCTTTGAAGCCATGCGTGGGTTTACGATGACGTGGTTGGAATAATTTCGGTGTACACGTAGAACTCCTCGTGTTGATTCAGCGGGCGCGGATTCAGATTACGCGTGACCCCATAGCAAGGCATCCGAGTTAGTCCGCTGTTATCCCAACTCAAGCATCAGAGATAGGTGTGAGAGGAGCGGTGAACCAACTATTCGATATAGGATGAGCCACCTCAACCTATATTAAGATATACTACAAACTGTAGCGTATGACCGAAGACGAATCGCATTCTGAAGAAGGCCTCATGAAACGCCAGACCACGGGTGAAGACCGTGTGCGGATGGTCGCCCGGCAGCTGTCAGAGCCACGAACGGTCAACTGGATTGCCTCCGAGGCAGGCTGGTCACACGAACCCACCAAGCGCGTTCTCGGACGACTCGTAGACGACGGAATTCTTCATCGTGATGAAAGCGGCACCCACACGACGTACTCCCCTGACTACCGCCGTCAGGCGATGCAAGAGGCGATGCGCCTTCGAGATAGCGGGCACACGGTAGAAGAGCTCACGGACCGCCTCACCGGAATGAAGGCACAGATTCGCGACTGGGAAGACGAATTCGACCTCGAATCGCCGAACCAGCTTCGCGGTTCGTTGGCCACTGACGACCTCGATACCGACGAAGAAAATCGTCGCCGAGAGATCGCACGCGAGTGGGAGCACCTCCAGCGGCGCATCCAAATCGTTGGGTTTGCCATCCGTGAGTGGGACTTCCTGGCCCCCACAACAGACTCAGCTGGGGCCAGCAGTTAACAGATGTCTGTCCCGCATCCTGGTGGCGATCCGAATGCGAATTTGTATACACAGTTGAAACGAGACGTTCTCGACCGCGTTCCACAAATCACGACGACCGAGTACGTTCCAGACGACATCGAAGCCAAGCAACTGCGAGCACTTTTCGATGCGAACCGACTCGACCCGCCAACAGGACCGGATTCACCGGTGCTCGTCATTAAGTGGTATCGAAAAGACCCGCACGATTGGTTTCGCGTCAACTACACCGACCCAAACACTGGATTTCATGCTGGCTGGCATCAGGATGAGGACCATCCGGATCTCGGGCTAGCGCATTTCCAGTACTCGACCGACGACGATGAAGATCGATGGGGCACCACCTTCGAACACGAAACGCCGTCGCTGATTCTCTGGGAAATCATCGAAGACCTCCTTGCTGAGGTCCGACCAACATATCAATGAGAATGTAATAGCGAGTGATTTGATTCGACAGGCGCTCACTCCGTAATCCACTCATACTGCAAGTCGATACTCCGGTCACTGGCTCGCACCTGGTCGTGGTCGGCACCATCGAGCAGGACGTTTTCACGTGCCCCGTCGAGAATCGGGCTGTCCTTGTCCACCGGATAGAACGCGTCGTTCGACCCGCGAATGGTGTAGTACTCGACAGCCCCGGGCGTCTCGTCAGGATGATTCAGCTCGTACAGTGGCTCACCGGGTTCGTCGGCACACGCAGGCGAGATAAACTGACACGGCTCGCCCCAGCCCGCGTACGCACTACAGGTCGGGCACGTCGACGTCCCGTGATTCGCCCCTGCAAGCCCGACGAAGGTATCGACCGAACTATAGCGGTCTAACTCGGCGAGCCAGAATCGCGCTCCCGTCACGCCCAAGGAGTGGGCGATGATGTCCACCGAGGACGCGCCAGTATAGGCGAGCACGTTGCTCACGAAGGCTTCGAGTTGGTCGCGCATCTCCGAATGGGTTGAGGTCCCCTCGCGGAACGTAATCGACCAGAGTTCGTCGCCGAGATACCCACGCTCCAGGAACACGCCTGCGTGTTTCGAGAAATCACAGGCGTCGCGAGTGTTCCCGTGGACGAACACCACTGGATTTTGCGTATGTCCCGATTGCGTTCCGTGAAACTCGTGGCCGCCCCAGCCGCCGTACTGTCCCCCAGTGTCGAATGGGAGGTTCGTGTCGCTCGTCCGCGGTCCAGAACACGGGCGTTCCCCCGAGACGCAGGTTGACGTAAATGGGATTGCACCAACGGCTCCAATCGTCCGCAAGACATCTCGACGGCGAATTCGTTCCCCGACCATTAATTGATGGTTCTAATCGGGCGAATAATATATTGTGGGGCCGAGTTACACATCCGAGTTATAGGCGTCGTGGAACTCCCATTCCCGTCGCATCAGGGCTTCGACACCCTCCTCAAGGATACCCGTTCCGAGGCTCGTCGCGCGATAATATGAATAGAGACCGTCCCTATCTGGTGAATTGCGTTTGCGATTCTCCACGAGGCCAACGTCGACGAGTTTGTCCAAGTGGTAGTGAAGTTTGTTGGCAGGAATCTCGAGCTTTTCTCCTAGGTCGCGAGCACTCAGGTCCTGTTCGTGTTTGAGCGCGTACAGAATGCGAAATCGAATCGGGTGGCCAATCGTCCGCTGCATGTCGAGGTACTCCTCGAAGGTCAACACGCTGTCTTCGGGCAAGAGGTTGGCCGGGTCAGAGGGCGTATTGTCCGAAGGGTCACTCGAGGTCATTGTTTCAGCGTTTCAAAGGAACCACCTTAACCATTCATCAGAGAAGACCGTCAAACAAACGAAGAGCGAACGGTACACGTGCCCTTATCCAAGTCGAACGACTTCCACTGACAGGGCTGGTGTTACCACCAGTTACAGGCACTTGGACAGTGACTCGATGACCGACCGGAACTCAGGTTGTTCGTCTGACTGGTGCTCACATATACCACTTTCAGCATACAAGAATTATTCAATCTGTCCTCATACCCTGTGCTCTCATGCCTCTGCGGTGTCGTCTGCAGGGTCGGATTCAGATACGGCAACCGGGAGCTCGATCGTGATGTCGTCGTACCATACGGTCGGCTTTTTCGCCCGGCCCTCCTGGACGAATTCAACCAACCCCAGCCGCTCGAGTTCCGAGAGGTTATCATGCACCCCTCGGACGTCGCGGTCGACGAACCGTGCCAACTCGCGAATGCTCTGTGGTTCGCGTCGCGCAATCGTCTGAAGGAGCTGGACGTTATTCGCCGACAGCAGGCGCTGGAGGTCGGCTTCTCGTTGGAGGACGACCTCATAGAGTGGATCGGAGTCGTCTCCGGCGTCAAGGGCAGCGAGACGGGCTTCGACCTTGTCGAAGGCGTCGTCGGGCGTGCCAACTCTGATGGTCAGCGTTCGATGTTCGTGCGGTGCGTCCTCGGTCGAATTAGTCTTGTTCATGCTCAGTCACCTCACGTCGAAATCGTCTGAGTAGTTCGACGTAGCTACCGGGATATTCGTAGTTGGCTTTATTCGACATAATGTTTGAGTGCGCCGAGACATCGGACCTCACCATCGCTAATGCGGTCCTAGTGGTGCGATTCAGTGGTTTTTGTTGTACGTTGATGTACAAACACGGATACTGTCACTTCGAAGTGGAAGAGAGAATTGAGGAGATTACAGGGTCGCTGCGGGAAAATGCGGTGAATCCTTGTCAAGGGAGTTTTGTAGTGCAGATTTCGAGATTTTCAACGGTGTTCCAAGTGAAGAGGCGTTGGTCTGCGGCGAGAAGTTCGAAGATGCCTTCTTGCATCCAGCTATACGGCCATTCGTGGTCGGTTTCGCGGACGCTTTCGTTGGGGTTACGGAACTGTTACCAAAATCAGGAGTAAATAGATGTGAACGGTACAAATTCTGCCCCGAATTATTAATACGATTCACGCCGAACCTGTAAGCGTCACATGAGTTTCAAACACGGCCTATACGGACGTTCAGGAGATTCGTGTGACGGCCAAACACACACTAGCCAGCCGTTCCGCTGGTGTGCGTGCTTTGATGACGCGTCCTGCACGTTGCTGGTGCCGGGAACGAAAATTGAAGGACATCCCCAAGGTCGCCAGGTGCGTCCCGCGAGAAGCACGAAAATAGAGAGTAGTAACCCGGTGAGGCCCAGCCACCCTCGGTACACTGTTGTACCGTTTGCTACCGAAAATAGGAACGGTAGGCGAGTTTGAGGACGTAGGTTTTCTCAAAATATTGATCGACGGCAGCGAAGTATCCCATTTCGACGAGGAATCCCCCACAGCGGTGTTCAGCGACACCGACGAGATAGGTGGTGTAGTCGGCGATTAATCGGAATTTCGGGTAGCTATGTTCCCATTCGTTCGCGATATCGCTCATGAGTATGGCGCGTGCCCCACTGCGGGCGTCCAGTTGGTCTCTTACTTGTTCGAGGCGCATACGAGCGTCTTCGGTGTAACTGCCAAGAACGAAGTAGCTGGTGTCGTAACTGTGGATTTCGGTGAGGTCGCTGGTGACGTTGAGGACTGATTCGAATTCGTCGTAGGAGAAAGAGAGGCCGCGATAATGGGCTTCGGCTTGCTCCATCATTTCTTGTTTAATGTCGTCGGCAACGGGGGGCACGTTCAGTCTGAATTTCTCGTACGATGACTTAGTTTGATTGACTAGCTATTCCGTGAGTTTTCGTGTGACTGGGAGCAATTCGGTCATCGCCGAAACGGTTATCAGAGTGTGGAATAATGTGTTAGATATGAGCCATCCAGAATTCCCCGGGAAAACCAAAACGAGCGGGAATGACCGCGACTTGATGGGGAACCTCCAGAAACGTCGCGAAATGCTGGACATGGCTACCCAGAAGACCCGATTCACCTTGATTCAAGGCATCGTGAGTCACGTCCACGAAGCCCCATCACTCCGCGAACTCGACCTGATGAACCCAACGCTCTCGCGTTCGACAATCCATGAGCACCTGGAAAAACTCATCCACGTTGGCGTCATCGAGCGCGTCATCAACGAGGAAACGAAGAACGAAGACGGGATGACGTTCACGTTCTACGTCCTCACCCCGGAAGGACGCGAGGTCTTGACGGGAACCGGGTTATTCGACGCCCAGGACACGCTCAAACACTTCTATGATCGGCTAGAGAAAACTGAGGAACACAAGCGGCTTGAACAGATGCCACGCCCAACCCGTTCCTAACCGAACCGACGCGGCAAAATTCCCATTCCGTCCTCCAAGTCAACGAGTGTATCGAACTCAGTGAGCCTTCGATTCAGGCGCGTTTCCACGTGCGGGGTGTTCAGTCCCCTCCATCGCATCGGCCAGGAGCTTCGCCTGCGCTTTCCGGAGGTGTTCTAAGAACGTCGCTCGACTGATGCCCAACTCGGCTGCGAGGTCTTCGCTTTTCATCTCACGTGGCCACTTGAAGTACCCATGTTCGAGGGCGGCAGAAACCGCTTCGTACTGGCGTTCGGTGAGCCGTGCGGACGGTTCGTTGAAATGGGTGACCTTTCCAAGCGTGACTTTTCCGATTTGCTTGAACTCGGTGATGATTGCACGCAAATCTTCGCGACGGAAGAAGAGAATCGTGTACACGCGGCGTGCTTCCGAGATGTGATTGCGCCGTCGCAAAATTCCATGATTGCGGTCGATGGCGTCGTACGCACCACAGGAGGTTTTCGTGACCAGATAGGTGGTCTCGTTTAGCTGTTCGAGATGCTGGACTTGCGTAGACCGCTCGAAAAAGTCAAAGTACGCGTCTTCGGCCGCGTCAAACTCGATGACGAACGTCACCGAATGGTCGTGCAACTCCTCGATTGCGATGTCGAAGCCAGCGTCGAATGTGGCAGCGAAGTCGTCTAGCACGCAAAACTTGTCCTGTTGGAGGTGAACCTCGGCTTGAAACATGTGTCCTGAATCCCCTGTGGTGTGTTGTTCGCTAGCAATCCGATAAGTGTTCGTTCGCGTTTCCTTTCACGTTCCGGGTGAAACAAACCGCCTAACACGGCGTCAGTCGCCAAACTCACGGGAAGCAAGCTTGAGCGCTTCCGCAAGTGAGAGTGGGCCGTGGGTCGCGAGTAGGTCCTGGAACCGACTCACCGCTTGGGCTGTTGGCTCGACGTTCGCCCGTTCGAGCAGGCGAGTCGTCCCACCTTCACCGGTTGGCTTTCCGAAGATGAGTGTCCGCTCGCCACCAAAGGTTGCAGGGTCGAATGGTTCGAGCGTCGACGGGTCTGCGAGCATGGCAGCCGTATGGATTCCCGATTCGTGTTTGGCGATTTCTTCGCCCAGGACCGCTTTCCGCCTACCGTACGACTCGCCGAGCGTGTCGAGGATGTCGCGACAGGCAGGGATGAGCGACGTCGTGTCGAGCCCCAGGTCGTCCTGGTAATCGACGGCACAGGAGACGGCAACCTCTTCGAACGAACTGTTTCCCGCCCGTTCGCCAAGCGAGGCAATACTCACATCAGCCTTCGCCACGCCAGCGTGGTAGGCAGTGAGTGCGTTCGCCGTCCCACAGCCCATATCGTCGTGGAAGTGGACGCCAACGCGTGCGAGGTCTACGTCCTCACCGAGTGTGTCGAAATATTGCTGAA
Source organism: Haladaptatus sp. QDMS2 (assembly GCF_029338295.1). Classification (NCBI taxonomy): domain Archaea; kingdom Methanobacteriati; phylum Methanobacteriota; class Halobacteria; order Halobacteriales; family Haladaptataceae; genus Haladaptatus; species Haladaptatus sp. QDMS2. The sequence goes on along the minus strand of NZ_CP119792.1, from coordinate 63,381 downwards.
CCGTGTGTGGGGTTCGCGCCCCCACCGAGTCTGCGAGCGTGAGAATCGGCACATCGGGGAGCAACTCGAAGATATCGACGAGATAGGCTGGGTCCGTCCGAAAGGCGTCGGCGAGCGTGACGTGTGGCGTTCCGCCTCGCTCGATGATGTGGTCTACTGCATCGCGAAGGAGCGTCTCCATCTCGTCTCGGGACTTGCCGAGGAGGTGTTCGAGATGGCTATCGGAGACAGACACGAACGTCTCGACGACGTCTGCACCCGCGTCAATCGCCAGGTCGATGTCACGGTCTAACGCCCGAGCAAGCGCGATGATGTCGGCTGACGTCGACTCGGAAAGTTCGCGGACAACCGTCTGGTCTTTCTCACCCGTTGCGGGAAACGCCGGCTGAATGAACGGAACGCCCACGTCGTCTAGTGCGTGGGCACACTCGACCTTCTGAGAGGCGGTAAAGTCGCGACCCGGCATCTGGTCACCCTCACGGAGCGTGACGTCGTTCAGTTGCATCTAGATGACACCCGCTTCGTCGAGGCGTGCAAACTCCTCGGTCGACATGCCGAGTTCGCCCTGGTACACCTCTTCGTTGTGCTCGCCATGCCCGGGGCCAAGGAACTCTACCTCCCCGGGCGTCCGAGAGAACTTGGGTGTCGGCGCAAACGTCTTCAGCGAGCCAACGTCCGGGTCGTCGACTTCGATGATGGCGTCGCGAGCCTGGTACTGTTCGTCTTCGAAGATATCTCCCATATCGTAAACCGGGCCGACGATGGCATCGTTGGCTTCGAGAATGTCGATTGCTTCGTCGGTTGTGTGCTGTTTGGTCCAGGCTTCGATTTCCGCATCGAGCGCGTCGACGTTTTCGACACGCGTGACGTTGTCCGCGAATCGTGGGTCATCGATGAGTTCTGGCTTGTCGATTGCGCGAGCGACCCGCTCGAAGATTTTCTGATTCGACGCAGACATCGTCATATAGCCATCTGCCGTCTCGTAGATGTTCCGTGGGGCAGTGCTCGAATGACGATTCCCCGTCCGTTCGCGAACGTATTCCATCCGGTCGTAGGCTTCAACCTCGCCAAAGAACAGCCGAGAGAGTGGTTCGATGAGCGAGACATCGATGACCTGGCCTTTGTCGCTCGGATTACGGCCTAAATCGCGCTCGTAGACCGCCATCAGCGTCGACTGGAGCGCGAATTGCGCTGCGGTGAGGTCTGCGAGACTAATCGGTGGGAGCAAGGGTTCGCTGTCAGGGAAGCCGTTTGCGTGTGCCCATCCCGAGATGCCTTCGGCAACCGTGCCGAAGCCAGGTTTCTGTGACTTTGGCCCCGTCTGCCCGTAGCCAGAGAGCCGAACCATAATCGCTCGCTCGTTGACCGCGTGAATGTCGTCCGGGCCGAGGCCCCACCGTTCCATCGTCCCGGGGCGGAAGTTCTCAAAGACGATGTCGGCATCTTCGATGAGGAGGAGTGCAATCTCTCTGCCTTCTTCTGACCCAAGATCGAGCGTGATACAGCGCTTGTTGCGCCCGAGTGATTTCCAGGCCAGCGATTCACCTGACGCGGTTTTCTGTGGCCATTCGCGGATTGGGTCACCCACCTTCGGGTGTTCGATCATGACGACATCGGCCCCAAAATCGCCCATCATCGTGGTGGCGAACGCCCCGCTTATCATGCCGGACATGTCGATAACCCGCAGTCCATCGAGCGGGCCAGTGCGTTTTCGTGCTGGCATTTGTGTCTATGATAACCACTCCCGTACGGTGAAAAGCCATTGTTCCTCCCTATGTTGGGAGTATAAGTAGGGGTGGGTACGTCGGGACGGTGCTCGTGCACGAAAAATGCCCGACAGGTTACGCCCGAAAGCCGGAGAAACGCAGGGCTCAGTTCTCGCCGAACGACTCGGTGACGTAGTCGAGAACCGACGCTGTTGAAACCACGTCGCCGTACTTCGCGTCGATGTCGAACAGATTTGCGCGGTGTGGGCCGTCTGCCCGGTCGCCAACCGCATCTGCGGGCACGATCGTCCGATAGCCATGTTGGAGGCTGTCGACAGCAGTCGCGCGGACACACCCGCTCGTGGTCACCCCGGCGAGGACGAGCGTGTCGACTCGTTGGTTCGTGAGTTCAGTCTGCAGGTCGGTTCCGAAGAAGGCACTCGCGTATTTCTTGAGGATGACGCGTTCTGCATCCATCGGTGCAATCTGATCATCGACTTCGATACGGTCGGTCCCGAGTCGCAATTCTCGAAGCGCGGGTACCTTCTCGATGAAGCGACCCGCATCCCCGTAGGATTCTTCGTAGGCAACCGTCGTGAAGTAGCGTGGCAGGTCGTATTCACGGAAGGCGTCGAGCAGCGCACTCGTCTGGGCAAGTACGTCTGAGACGTCCGACCCGAGATTCGAGTCGGGGTCGGTAAACGCGTTGATGAGGTCGATTATCACCAATGCGGGCCGTTCGCCCATGCCGACGCTCTCACCGAACTCGCGGTCTTCGTAGAGGTTTGCCGTGTCGTCAATCCAGTCCATATGTGTAGTGTGTTGGTTGGTATCAATAAGCGCTCAGTCCCGTCCCCGACTCGGTTGCAACGTGGTGGGAGAGAGGTGAGGGAACCGGGTGGGTGAGCGGTACGCGGGGTTACCGTCGGTTGTTGAATTCTCGGCGTTCTGTGGCGATTTGGTCTGCGAGCACGGCTTCTTCGGGGAGCGGGCCATAGTCGAACTCAGGGAGTTCGTCGCGTTCGTCGCGAAGCGTCTCGCGGGTGCGCTCCGTGCTCGCTTCGTCGACGGATCCGTCCGCAGCGAGGACGACGCCGTATTCTTCACGGGCTGCATCTGCAGAGATGAGTCCCTGCGAAACCTCTCTGGCAACGGTCTCTGTGTCTCGGTCGAGCGGGTCGCCAAGCCCGCCACCGCCGGCCGTACTGAAGAACAGTTTATCGCCGGCTTCGACGGGGACGTTCTCGACTTTCGACGGGAGTTGTTCGACCGTGCCGTCGGTTCGAATGAGTTTCTTCTCACTCGTCTGTCCGTGTTTCCCTCCGTCGACACCCCACGGATAGGTGTGCGCACGGTCGTCTTGGAAGGTGATTGCGCCGTCTTCTTCGAACGTGTAGACCTTGGTGATGCCGTGGCCACCACGGAATTGGCCGGGGCCGCCCGTATCCGGCCGCGTACTGTATTCGTCGATGGTCATGGGGTAGTAGGCTTCCTGGTACTCAGCCGGGACGGTGCGAAACAGCGGCCACCACGAGTGACCGTCGAGTCCGTCACCGCCAGGGCGAGCGGGAATGCCACCATACAGAATCTCCAACATCTGGAAATCGTTGCCGTCGGCGTCAGTTCCGGCGTACACCAGATTTGGCGACGTGCCGTAACTGCCAGCGACGGAGAAGCCATCGATGAGCTTCGAGAACGTCGCCTGGAGGACGTCGAACTGTCGCGCCATCAGCGGCAGTCGGTTACCCAGCGCAGCAGGGTACTCGGGTTGAATGACCGTTCCCTCGGGCAGCGTGACCTCGAAGAGGTCGTAGTAGCCATCGTTGAACGTCAACAATGGGTCGAAGGCCATGATGAGGAACACCCCGGTGAACATCTTGAACATTTTTTCGTTCAAGAGGAAGTTCACCGTCCCCGGAACCTGCTCGTCCGTTCCCGTCCAGTCGAGGTAGACGGTATCGCCCTCGCGATAGATTTCGAGGTGGAGTTTGATGGGCCCGTTACCCATCCCGTCGTCGTCGACGAAATCCTCGAACGTGTAGCGTTCACCCTCGGGGACGAACTCACGGATGAGGTTGATCATCCCATCGCGAGTCCGGTTTAAGATTGCATCACAGCTTTGCAGATAGGTTTCCTTGCCGAAGCGGTCACACAGCTCTTTGACCCGGTCTTCTGCGGCTTTCGTCCCCGCAGCGAGTGCCTTGATGTCGGCTTCTGCGTGCGCTGGCAAACGGGTGTTGTGGGCGAACGATTCGAGAATGTCGGCGTCGATTTCGCCCTGTTTGTAGAGCTTGACCGGTGGGAGGCGCATCCCCTCTTCGAAGATAGTGGTCGCGTGGACGGGCATACTCCCGGGCGTTTTCCCGCCAACGTCCATCAGGTTCCCCCACTGGCTGGAAAAGCCAACGAGGTCGTTGTCGTAGAAGATGGGGCGCAACAGGAGCATATCCGGGGTGTGCGAGACCGCGCCTGCACACATGTACGGGTCGTTCGTCGCGATGACGTCACCGTCGTCTAACTCGTCCCAGTCGAACGGCGAGTTCTCGATGATGGTGTCGATTGCGCTCCCGAACTGACCCATGACCATCCGCCCTTTCGCATCGGCGATGAGCGGGAACTGGTCTGATTGCTCGCGGATAACCGGGCTGATGGCCGTCGTCTCCACGACGCGGTCCATCTCGTAGCGTGTGTTAGAGAGCGTGCTTTCGATGATGTCGAGCGTCGTCGCGTCGATGTCGTAGTCGCGGACGAAATCGGGCGTCGTTTCGGTTTCGTTCTGGTTCATTGAGATTCACTCCTGTTGATTTCGAGGTTCGCAAATCGATCGACTGTCGCCTCGTGGTCTGGCTGAATGACGACGGTGGAATCAGCGTCGGTGACGATGGCCGGACCGGGAACGACGTTGCCCGGCGTGAGTTTCGTCCGGTCGTAGATGCCCGATTTGTGGTAGGTATCGTCGAAGTACACTTCGTGGGTACCGACTTTCGCCCCAGAAGCGTCTGCATCTCCCAGTTCGGCTTCTTCGAGCGTGACGCCCTGAATCGTCCCCTTCCCGATAACGCGCAGGTTCGCAATCTCGAGAGGGGCATCGAGCGAGAAGCCGAATTGTTGGTCGTGACGCCGTTCGAAGTCGTCTTTAATTTCTGCGAGGCCAGCCCCGTCGCGCAGTTTGTCGATGTCGATTGGAATCGACATCTGGATGTCCTGGCGATAGTAGCGACAGTCAGCGAAGAATTCGAAAGCGTGCTGGTCTGCATCGACCCCCTCCGAGAGGAGCCAGTCAGTCGCCTCACCCTGTAAGTGTTCAAGTCGGGCCGCAACGGCGTCTCCTTCGACGTCCTCGTCGGTTTCGAGGTAGGTCTCTGAGAACTCGTTTTGCACGTCGCTCGTCAGGAAGCCAAACGCGCTCATCACACCCGGGCCAGGCGGGATGATGAGGGGGTAGGAATCCATCACGTCGGCCAGTGCGTTCGCGTGCATCGGCCCTGCACCGCCAAACGCCACCAGGCCGAAGTCCCGTGGGTCGTACCCTCGTTCGACGGAGACGACGCGGAGTGCGCCGTGCATGTTCTCGTTTACGATGTCGAGGATGGCCTGTGCGGCTTCCTCAACCGAACTGTCTCGCTCGTCGGCGATGGTTTGAATCGCCTCGCGTGCCGCCTCTCGGTCGAGGTCCATGCGTCCACCGAGTTGCACCGAGGGAGGAATCCGCCCGAGCACGACGTTCGCGTCCGTGACGGTCGGTTCCTCGCCACCCTGGCCATAACACGCAGGGCCTGGGTCTGCACCCGAGCTTTCGGGGCCCACCTGAAGCGACCCGGAGAGTTGCACACGGGCAATCGACCCGCCACCAGCACCGACCGTGTTAACATCCACAGCCCGCGACTTGAACTCCCGATACCCGACTTTCGTCTGGCGCGTCGTTCCGGGCGTGCCATCCTCAACGAGCGACACGTCGGTTGACGTTCCACCCATGTCCAGGGTGAGCACGTCCGGGACGCCCTTTTTGTTTGCAATCGTAGCCGCACCGACGACCCCACCACTCGGCCCGGAAAGGGCGAGTTCAACCGGGTGATTCTTCGCCGCAGTCGAACTCATGAGTCCGCCATCAGACCGCACGACGTTCATCTTCGCTGCGGACCCAGCCGCTTCGAGGGAGTCGTCGAGGTCGTCGAGATAGGTGATGACCTGCGGTCGCGCGTAGTCGTTGATGACCGTCGTAAGCGTGCGTTCGTACTCGCCGTATTCTGGGACAATCTCGGAGGAAATCGAGACTGGCAGGTCGGGAGCTTCGTCTGCGATGAGTTCTCTGACGCGCTCTTCGTGGGCCGAGTTCAGATACGAATTGAGCAAGGAGACGGTCAGGGATTCGACGCCCGCGTCTGCAAGCGCTCGCACCTGCTCCCGGACTTCTGCTTCGTCGAGCGGCGTGAGTTCTTCGCCATCGGGAGAATTGATTCGACCACTGATCCCCCGCGTATCGACGAGGTCGGCAAGTGGGTCTGGTTTGTCCATCCCCATCCACCCGTACAGTGGCCCCGGCGTCCATGCCCGTGCGAGATGAAGGACATCTTCGTGCCCTTTGGTCGTAATGAGCCCGACTCGCGACCCGGTTTCTTCGAGGAGCATGTTCGTCACGACTGTCGTCCCGTGGAACAACAGGTTCAGGTCGGCGACCGTGGTCCCGGCTTTCGTCGTCGCCTCGTTTATCCCATTGATGACGCCAGTTGAGGGGTTTTCCGGCGTCGAAAGCACCTTGTCGATCGTGAGTTCGTGGGTATCCTCATCGAATACGATTACGTCCGTGAACGTCCCACCAACGTCTACGCCTAGATTGTGTGTCATGAGTTACCGTATATGATAATTTGTTCCAGCGCGAGGCCTAAGGATTCCCCCAACGCTGGTAGGGAGTTTATGTACTACGTGCGGACTGTGACCGCATAATTCGGCCTAGTGCGGCGAGAATCTCATCAACCGCTCTTCGGACACCGACCCCTGGCGGAGTTCAGAGAGCGTCTCGTGGGGAATTTCACAGTCATGGTTCTGTGAAACCACGCTGGTGAGACGACACCCAAACCCCTTACTACACGAGCGTGTTATTTGCTATCATTATCTGAGCCATTTTACCACAAAGCATCCCAAATAAAATACTGCAGATTTTGATGGCCATCGCCGACACACAATCCGACGACCCGTCGATCGGTGCTTCCGAACACACCACATGCTTACGCATTCGCCCAACCAATAGCTCACTGCATCCAGAGACAGTGATAACTCACCTCCGTCGTATCCACGGGCTCGGCCCGGACACGAACACAAGTCTCCTTTCTCGACTCACTTGCCTTTCTCCCCCGGTAAGCCGTCTGTGACCACGGAGCCTCGTTCATCTATCGCAGATGTCACCTCGTTAGTCCGTCCCCACATGATGGTACCTCGACTGTGCATTCTCGGAGCCCTCAACTGGTGGCTCTGTTTGTGAGACTGAATTGACTTCACCGTCCACGACAGCAGCCTCGAATCCACTCGCTCGAACGCGCACGGGGAACCAGCCCTCCTCGGCTACACCAAGCAGTGCTTCTGAGAACCCGTCTTCCTCGTTCCCAGCTTTCGCCGTCCGAACCCAGTTCACCTCTCGTTCACTCAGCCCGAACCACGACGCGAGTTTCTCAGCTTCCTCCTGGACGCGGTGAATCATCGTCACCGAACACAGATTCGCGATGGTTTTCGCCGCTGGCGTGAGCGAGAACTCCCCGCCAGTCTGCGTGATGAACTGCAGCGAGAGGTCGTAGTGGCGACTGTGACGCACGGCGGTTTCGAGGAAATCAAGCGAGCTTGCGTCGTTCATCAGATAGTGTGACTCGTCGATGACGAACTGCACCTTCTTTTCTGTCTGCTTTGCCCGCTCGTAGACCGCGTTGAACAACACCTGCATCATCAAGCTCGTCTCCATGCGTCCGTGGGTCCCCTCGTCTTGCTGTAAATCGAGGTAGATGACCTTCGAATCGAGGTCGAAGTCCGTGGGCGTGGTGAGATTGGCGAGGTCGCCGTCAGGACGGAACGAGGGGCGCAAGTCCTTCAGCAGCGACTGAACGTCCCCACGAACGCTCTCTTGTTCACCCCACGTTACGTACCCGAACGCCTCGGGGTCGTTGAGAAGCGATTCCAGTACCCTAATGACGTCCGGAATCGTCGGCGACGAATTGGCGTGTGTCTTTGGGTCGCGCGTGATACCCGCCCGTGTGTAGGCTTCCTGTACCGCCCGTCGCAGCGTTTGTTTGCGGTCGCCGAGTGGATTGGTTGCGATATGGGTGAAGAACGTCTCGAAGAAGGTGAGCACCCACCCGATTTGCTCCGCCCACGGGTCCATGTCTGGCACCGATTCGAGCACGTGGGCAGGCGTCGCCCTGAGTTCGAGTGGATTGAATCCCCGTGTTCCGCCGACGGTGACACGCTCGCCACCGAGTGCCCGACTTACGCCGGCAAAGCCGCCGAGCGGGTCGAGCATGATGAGGATGGTATCCTCGTCGTACATCGCGCGCCGAACGAGTTGCAGTTTCGTCGAGAAGGACTTGCCCGCACCCAGTTGCCCAATCGTCATCATGCAGTAGCCCGTCTCCCGGTTGAAGCGGTCGAAGATGAGCGGACTCTCGTTGAGCGCGTACGTCCCGTACTCGATGCCGGGTTCTGCGAACGCGCCCGCGAGGAAGGGAAACATTGCTCCGAGTGCACCCCCCAGCATGGGTGTTTTCGCATCGAGCGAATGGTTGAGTTTGTCCACACCGACTGGACTCCCCGAGACGAGCGAATCGAGTTGTGCCCACCGCGGCGTGACCGGTGTCAGGTTCGCGGGTGACTGGCGTGCCGTATTTGCGACGGCATCCCCGTCTGTCCCGAGTGCGTCTGCGTTCTCGCCACGGACGGTGAGATACATCGACACGTCGAACGCTCGCATCGACGTGTTCCTGAGGACGTCGTACAACTCCTGGTAGTCTTCGAGGTCCTTTCTGACCCCGCGTGCGCCCGCCCGTCGCTTATCTGCGAGATACTCGTAGTCGGCTTCCAGGTCTTCGATACGATTTTCCAGTGAATCGAGCGTCGAATGCGTGTCCCGCGGGTCGATGTGGAGACTGATGTCCGTCTGTCTCGATTCCGGAGCAGAGTACAGCCGCTCGAAGATGCCGTCCACGGGGGCGTCTGGATACTCACCTATCCACAACGTCTGCGCCCACTGCTCGCCCGTCCGTATAGCGTTCGGTGTGCGCTCGATACTCGACGGTGAGACTACCGATTGATGAATGTCCGGAACCGAGTCGAGCGAGGCGTCACCATCGCCACCATCGTTTCCGGTGTCTTCGTTGGATTTGTTTGAGTCGCCGCTTCCCACAAACGGCAGCCAATCACGAATCATTCAGCGCCTCCCACGAGTGGTCGCGTCCGGAGGACACGCTGCATGTCGCCGTATTCGCGTGACTCGCCCGCCCAGAACTCACCGATGAGCTGTGTTGCGTCTTCGACTGGAATGCGACGCGCGCCACAGCCTTCGATTCCTCGCAGTCCCGTTTCCACACGACGCAGTCGCTCGTCCAACGTGTCGAACATCGCCTCGCGCTGTTCTTCGATACGTGGCGCGAACGCCGCCCGCACGAACAGCCCGACGAAGGGGAGTGCGGCAAGCTTCTGCATCAGGCTCTCGCGTTCGAACTGCACATCAGCCGGGGTGACTGTGATGATGACGTAGTGGTCTCGAATCGTCATCCGTCGCTGGTCTAAGTCCTCGCTGTACCAGTCGATGTAATTCTCGATGAGTGCGGAGAGTCGAGGATTAGATTTCACATCCGGATCCGTGAGACGGGCTTCGTATCTCCCAAGATACTCCTCGACCGGGAACTGCTGTGTCGTCGAGAAAATCTGAATCGGAAACTCGACCGTCGTATTCAGAAAGTCCTGGAAGGACTCTGCTTTCTGTCGCCATTCTGCGTCCGTTGCGAGCGCCATCGACGGTGGGTCAACCTGCACCATCCCGATGAAGGTACCATCCGTGCGTTCGATGGCTCCCGCACGCGGATAGACGCGTTCGAGCTGGGTGTACGCCTTTGCCTCGTCGTGCGTGAGTTCCTTCTCGCTTCGCTGGTAGCCAACGAACGTCTCCAACCAGTCGAGACTCGTCGCGTATGATGGCGTGAGATAGACGAACACTACGCCGACTGCGATTGCGAGCGCAGCGAGCGGGAGTGTGAACGCCTGCACGGAGTAGCCCGCCACGGTGAGTGAGGAGGGTACGACTACCTGGGTCAGGAGGATGACGACCACACCCGGGAAGAGGGCAACCGCAAGGTCAGTCAGCGTGTAGGTTCCGAACAGTTTCGCGTCTGTACCGAGTGATTTGGGGATTCGTTTAGTGGGGTCGTGAGTGCTCATTGGGGGTCCTCTGAGTGGTCATCGTTCGATGCTTCGCCATCCGATGAGTGGGATGGTCGGTCGCGACGCCCCGGTCGAAGCCGAGTCTCGAGATGCTCGAAATTCGCATTCCGGGAGTCGGACTTGGTGTGTCCACCACCGTCTGTGCGGTAGGAACGCGTTGTCTGCGTGGATGCGGGTGTGAGTCTGTCTCCGAGACTGTGGGCTCTCGACCCACCTGAGTTCAAGAGCGTCTGGCCGTCACGTCGAATGGCTGGCTTCCCGCGAACGCCTCGAATGAAGTTCCGGCTCCCGTGGCTCGCCTCGCTCCCTCGTTGCTGAGCCGCCTGCACCCGCGTCCGCGCCTGGCGTGAAGACATATGATGGGAGGTTCGCTCTGCCATGACGAACAACGCCCCTGCTTGCCAGAACAAAACGAGTGGCGACAGCACCGCCATAATCGGGATGACGAGTGCGGTGAGCCAGAGGCCAATGCCGCCCATCGAAAGTTCGAAGCTACTGCCAAGAATCCCTCCGAGACGGAACAACAGCGCCACGGGAACGGTCATGAACAGGAACGGAACGAAAAACCCAGCCAGTCGTTTCATGAATCGCGAGGCGAGTGTGAAGGGGCCAACGCCCGGAATCCAGAACACGATAAGCAGTGGCATCAGCAACACGAACAGGTAGAGCGCAATCTGGCGCGTGAAGTAGATGAGCGCAATCAGCACGAACAGGACGAAATCCGCGGCCAGTGAGACTACCAGCCCGAGGACGCCCATCGAGCTGAACGAGAGCGTCTCGAACAGCGAAATCTCGGCCAGATTCGGCACGAGAAACCCAGTCAGTCCGTGGACGAACTGAAGGGAAAGCGCAGCAATCCACCACCACGAGAGGATACCCAACAAGCCCGCGAAGGCGCGTTTCTTGAGTTTCGACCGGTGGTAGTTACTGAACAGGTAGCTCGTCGATTCGAGGAAGATGACCAACCCGATCGACAGCGCCCATAGTGTCAACACGAGTGGGACCATCGTCTCCCAGTAGTAGTCATAGAGGTTGACCCAGACACCGTTTGTCGGACGGGTGAACACCGCGTTCGGGTGAGGCGTTCCGACGACGATTTCGATTAACGAATTTGCATTTTTCTCGATTACGCGAGTAACTGGTCGAAACAGGATTCGAAGTAGCTCTTGAAGCGCAGAAACGATAATGTCGCCAAGTGCACTTGATTCGGCTTCTCCCTCTGGCGTCCCTGTTTGGGCTATCGCGTTCTGAACGATGGTCGGTATGGAACCAAACCTACCCATTTGAGTCGTCACCGCCTAGAATTTCAACCGCTACCTTGCTGCACGTGTACTCACCAGTGAGTCCTGCAGAGGTGACCTCTCCATCTACCGTGGCTCGAATGTCTTGTTTCAGCGGTTCTCCAATCGCTTGTCCAACAATGACGGTAAACTCGTAGTCGCCGCCACACTCGGGATTCTCCTGATTAGAGAAAAGTAGCGCAGCTGATGAACTGACAAACTTTTGCGTGCCATTTGGTTCGATAATTAAACTCGAAGTTTCTGAAGGGTGTCTAAGTTGAATTACGCCAGGACTGGATCCAATATCTTGGTGTGCTCCGAAGTTTGGTGCATTATCGTAAACAATCTCATAGACCCACGTCGGCCCACTCCCGGTATTGCGAACTGTGACCGCAAGCTTCCCGAGGTCGCTTGGTCGGGAACCATCCGTGTACTGGGCAATGTCCTCAATCTGGAGTTCAGGTTTCAGTTCGAGCGCTCGTGAGAACGACTCACTTCCCGTATCAGCAACGAGCGTGTAGCTCCCGGGTTCGTAGTGCTCGTAGTCACTCCCTTCGGGCTTGATGTCCAGTAGTCGAAGTTGCACCCGTGTCTCGCCTGTCGCCACACTCGACTGCGTGTAGAGACTTCCCTCGGCGTCGATGAGGTTGACTTGTGTAACTTCGTGGTCTGGAGCCAACTCCACGACCAGATACGGCCCGTCGAACGAGAGTGAGGCGAACACCGTGTCGCTCTCCTCGCCGGTCGTTTGGTCTGACTGTCCCTCACTACTCGTACAGCCAGCGAGTAGCGACAGTCCCGTGGCTCCAGTAAGCAGGAACGTCCGTCGGGATGGACGTGGTGGCACCATCCTCACAGCCCCCGCCACGGTGGCCAGATACGCCATCCGGTGAATCGGTCGATGATGAACACGGCGAACAGGAACGTAGAGACGGGCACGCCAATCCGGTAGAGAGTGGTGAGGAATGCGAGTGGGCCACCACCGACGTAGACGACTGCTGAATCGGACGTGAACCCGGAACCATCGACCCACCACCGACCCGGGTCGAACCGAGCTGAAACGCTCCCTGCATTGCGAGGAAGTGTGTGCGTTACTGTCCCATCGTCGCTCGTGTTCACCCGTTCGCCCGCGATGACGAGCGAACCTTCACGCTCGTCGGTCGCGATTGGCTCGTCCGTCTGTGCATCCCGAAGCGTGGCTTCGACGGTGACCGTCTTTGCCGTCGTGTTCACCACCGACAGCGAGAGGTTGCTCTTGTGAATCGGAATGTCGATGAACGTCCCCTCGTTGAGGCGGGTTTCGACACCTCGCACGAGGCCATGGGCAGTGACATTTCTGAGTGTATGGTCGGCTGTTTTAGTTCGCGTGGTGAGCGCGTAACTCGCCGTGTAGGGTTCGGTCAGGACGTCGAGATGCACATGCTCGGGAAGCGTGGGTGGCGTCGTTTCCGCGCCGTACGTTCCCTGAATCGTGACGGTATCTCGGGGAGCCGCCGTTGGTCCCGTCTCCATCGGATAGGCGTTCACCTGGAGGGGCTGGAGCGAGGAGTTGCGTTCGGTGTCGCCGTCCTCAGTACTCGATACGAGCGTGTCCCACTCGCTATCGCGGGCTGAGTAAAACCGCCACACGCCGTTCACCTCGCCGTTCGGAAGGGAGTAGCCCAGCCACGGGTGATTCTTCCCGACGTACAGGCCGAGGTCGCCGTTTGGATACACGCCGCGATACCCGGCAACGCTGAGGTCGTATTCCGTGACCTGAAGTTCGTCTCGGACGGTGAGCGTCTCCGTGCGAACGCTGCACGACTCTCCAGAACACGCCTTCGAATGTGGGGAGAGTTCGACGGCGATGTCCGCTTCGACGGTGAGCGTGTGCTCGTCTCCAGCGTAGTCTGAAAGCGACTCGTAGGACAGGGTAGGTGTATGGCTCCCTACTGTGGTGGTTTCGAGTTCATCATCTACGAGCAGTCGTGTCTCGACGATTCGGTGGTCGAGTAACTGGGCGTCGGTTCGCTCGCCACTCGCTTCGTCAAGCATCGTGCGCTGTACGCGATAGTCGATAGTCGCGAGGACGCTCCCGTTCGGCGCAACGTACAGGGGCCGGTCCTCTGGTAAGAGACGGGCGCGAGTCGAGGGTTGTACGGCGAACACCTCGACGTATGCGTCCTTGATGAACACGCTATCTGCGAGCGTGGCGTTCGGAGGGTGAATCGACGTGCCTGCATCTGTCTCCGGGAAGTCCTGCAGGTCGCCTCGATTCCACTGCTCGACGGCTTTCGGTGGGGCGTTAAACGGGATGTCAGTCATCGCGGCCAGCTCACGCATCTCCGCTGGTGAATCGCCAGTGAGATTCTCGACGGCACTGGCGTTCGTGTTGTCTACGTCTCCCGACCACAGCGTGTGAAAGGTCGCTTCACTCAGGCCGTGGTCGGTCTCGTTTGCGGGTGCACCAACCGAAAGCGTGGTCGTAAGCGACGTCGCGAAGACGGCGGCCAGGACGATACAAAGGCGACCCGCGTTCGTGCTCAGAACGCGCAACTTGCGCCACCTGCGACGACGTTGTTGAGCAGGAACTGCACGATGGCCGTCCCGAGGGGAGCCACCACGATACCCCAGATGACGGCCTGCGTACGCGCCTCTTTGAGCTCGCGTTTCGTATCCACTCGGCGAACGATGGGTATCGCAACGGTCGCTCCGAGCGCGATGACGCCGCCGATGAGCGGGCCCCCAAACTGAATGAGCATGAAGACGTTCTTGACGGTCTGGGCCATGCTCGTCCCGCAGAAGGCCTGCCCCGTGGATTGGGCAGCGACAGGGTCGACAGCGACGATACTGAATAACGCAAGCGAGAGCGTAGCGATACGGCAAGCGGTAACCGAGACGGTGCGACTGGTCTTTGAGCGGGCCGAAATCGTGGCCCTGGTGTTTTCTGCAGACATGGTCATCACTAACGCCACCAACAAACGGCCTCAATCCCGCAATCAAGAGACGACTCGGCCGGCGACTGTGTTACAGAATACCATCTTCCGTCATTCTATATTAACTTACGGAGCTGCTAGTTTCCAGAATTATCAGGATACTATTTGTGAATTAATCAACAAACATCTAGAGAAGAACGACTGACAGTACTGTTGAACCAGAGATTCGAGGAGTTCGGTTTTCTGCACTGTGCGCCCTAGAGTTCTCCGTTCGATATGTGAGAACTGAGTTTGGCACACACTCAGACCAGTGCTGGAGGGCTAGTAGGTTCGCGGTGGTTCCTCCAGGATATCGAAGATTTCCTTGGCGCGATACTCCTTGTTTCGTGCGTTCCCCGTGACCTCTTCGAGCACGCCATCGTCCTGAAGTGCCGCGATCGCTCGAGACGCCGTTGATTGCTTAACATCAAATAACCGCATAACGGTCTTCGCCGTGAGATAGGGTTGCTCGAACAAGTTACAGGCAAGCTGGTTTTTCGTGTACGATTTCCCACCGTACTCCGCTTCGTACCGCCGCCTGAGCTCGTCTAATGCCTGGGTTCGCAGCACAGACTCCTCAGCCTGTTTCGCGATTCCCTCGATAACGAACCGTACCCAGGCCTCCCAATCACCACGCATCCGAACCGCGGTGAGACGGTCGACATACGCAGGTTTGTTCCGGTTAAAATATTCACTCAGATAGAGATTTGGATGGTGGAGATATCCGTGGTCGTAGAGCTGGAGCGTTATCAGTAAGCGGCCGAGACGTCCGTTTCCATCCCCATACGGGTGGATGGTTTCGAACTGGTAGTGGAACAGAGCGATGTCGATGAGCGGGTGATAGATACCTCCTGTCCGGTAGTAAGTGATGAGTGTATCCATCAGTCCCTCTACAGCGCCCGGACCGGGTGGAAAGAAATCCCCGAGGTGGTTCGGGATTGTTTTGTATGCACCAATGGTGTCCGTATCGATACGGTCGTCAGGAACACCAGAAAGCAACGTCGTATGAAGCGAGTGCAAAAGGTCAACAGTCAGCGTTTGGTTATCGTCGAGCGCTAGAATACCGTCTTTCACTGCTTGCTCGTAATTCAACACTTCGCGCGTGTCCTTCGTGCTCCTCGATGACGCCTTGTGTGGTGACATCTGGTCGTCCGATTTAGTATCAAATACCCGTGTTTCGAGGCTGTAGAGCGCATTGAAATCAATGTTGGCGCCTTCGATTTCAGTGGACTCCATCGCTTCTTTTCTGAGCAGCGACGTGTAGAGCACTGGTGGAAATTCGAGGTTGAGACTGATGCCGTTGAGCTTCCCGAGCCAAAATGTGGCATCAGCGAGTAACGCATAGAACTCCGCATCGAACTCTAGGTTCTTGCTCGGTGGGAGTGAGTCTGGTTTGTAATAGGATTCTCTCCCGTATGCAACAAGCTTCCCTGGTGCGCCCTCATTCAAATCACCTTGTTTCATGCATGCATATCATCTACAACCCGCCCATGTATGAATTTAACTATTGTAAATTCATACGTAGGTTCGAGAGGGGTATATAACTTCCATGTACTCACCTTGAATGCAACCACACACCCTCAAGGAGCGCACATGGTGGAGGACTAACCGTTGCTGTTCCCTGCGGTACTCAAAGAGAAAGCGGAGGATCCGGGATAGAGTACCAATTGAAGGCAGGTGAGCAAGCCGACCGATAGAAACTGAGGAACGATTCAACGACCGTCAGCCGTCAAATCCACGTCTCGTACTGCTCGTCGATGTCCTCGACTGTCTCGTGCAGCGACAGCAACCGTCCGACGATTCGCGTGTACGCGTCGGCAGATTGGTGGGGTGGCCAACGAAGAAGGCCGTCATTGCGTGAACAGTATCTCGTCTGCATTTCACGCACTGCAAAGGCCGAGAAGTACGGAAATACGTGAGCTGTGGAGTTTTTCATTCTGTAGGTGAGTACAAAACTACGCGCAATATCGGCTAAGTAGCAGGATACGAATAAGTGCAAGGCAATATACGTCTCATCCGGAGAGAAATAAATGGCCGAACGCGACCGCCGCTCGACAAACGAGGTGCGAAAACCGGAGCCACCGCTCCCCGAGGAGAGTGGCTTGACTCTCGAAGAATACCTCGCGATGCAACAGGCAATTGGCCATCCAACGCGGTTTCGTATCCTGCGAACACTCGTTGCCAACGACGAGTTGAGTGCGACTGACCTCAAATCGGCAGTCGACGTTGAATCCCACAACTTCCACTACCACCTCGTCGAATTGGTCGATGTTGGGCTTGTCGACAAGCGTCAGCGACGGACCGCTGACAGCCAAGGCTTTTACACCTACTATCGCCCGACTCGGATGGGACGCGACATCCTCGAATACGGTGTCGAGGAGCTGATGCGTCGCGAACGCGAGTTCAACGAGGCCTACTCGTAGCAATCAAACCCGTATTGCGGCTGTGTCTGAACCACGTCTCGTTTTTGCGCATTTAACCCACTGTCTGTTTTGAGAGTTGGTCATCGGAGGCTGTAGGAGACCAGGACGGAGCCGTCGTCGAACCGACGTGTCGTGTCGAGAGTGAGGTCAACCCGGGTTGCGTCGGGAAGGGCTCGGGTTCCCCCACCGACGATCGTCGGGACCAAGCGCAGTACATACCGGTCGACCAGCCCTGCCCGGATGGCTTCGCCAGCGAGGCCCGCGCCACCGATGGACAGGTCGCGGTCGGCTTGGTCTTTCATGCGCTGTACCACTTCGGGGTCGAACGTTCGCTCCAGACGGGTCCGCGGCTCCGGCACGGTATCCAGGGTGGTCGAGTAGACGACCTTGTCGGTATCCAGCCACGCCTCGGCGAATTCGCGTTGTACATCGGGTAGGTCGTCGAGGAGAAATTCGTCCCACACCCGCATCGACTCGTACATGCGACGGCCGAGAAGGGAGGTGCCGACTGATCGTTGGTGGTCGTTGAAGAAGGCATGCGCGTCCGCAGATGGCTCTGACCAGTCGAAGTTGCCGTTCTCGTCGGCGATGTAGCCGTCGAGTGATGCGTTGATGACGTAGATGAGGTTGGCCATGGACTCCTCTTGGTCGTCGCGTCTATTCAATATGGACGACAGAAGGACCGGAAACCGATCAGACGGTATGTACCTACGTTGCGCACCTTCTCGAAGGCAATCACGACCCCGGATGGGACCGACGCTAGTAATGCAGCAGACGCTTTCGGGATGTGCGTTCTGCGATGCGCTTCCCGGGTCGGAACGTGGCAATGCCGTCACCTGGGGCAAAAACGATCGGGTTTCGCATCCGATCTGCGTCGACTGCGC
This sequence comes from Haladaptatus sp. QDMS2, assembly GCF_029338295.1. Taxonomy (NCBI): domain Archaea; kingdom Methanobacteriati; phylum Methanobacteriota; class Halobacteria; order Halobacteriales; family Haladaptataceae; genus Haladaptatus; species Haladaptatus sp. QDMS2. Next base: position 45,713 of record NZ_CP119792.1, on the reverse strand, counting down.
CGTCCAAACCCGGGCCGACCCCGACGACCGAGATCACCACGCCTGCGATGGGTGTGGTCTCGTGGTCGACACGCTCGCAGCGCTCACGCGATTTCGCGTGGAACTCGGCCACCTTGAGGGGACACTACACCTCTGTATACGCTGTAGCCCCGGTGGCCCTGCGACGTACTGGACGCGAGATCTCGACGAGCATCTCGTTCGTGAGGCCATATCGAAGTAGCGATTGACCAGCTCGTTCAACCATTGTTCCTGCATCGATGTGCAAGCTATGTGCATGCACCGAAATTGTTATCCGGCTATGTGCAGAACTTGCACATAGAATGAGCGCGAGTGACAAGCCCCGACGGGTCCACTTCCAGTCCCCGGAGTATCTCGTCGAGCGTCTCGACGCGATTGCGGCACTCTTCGACAAGGACCGGACGGACCTCCTCGTCGAAGCGATCCGCGAGTACATCGAAGAGACCGCCGACAGCGAGACGTTCCAGGAACTGGTGGCGACGAAGTACTACGACGACCAACTCGACTTCGAGACGGTCAAGCAGCTGGTCGGCGCTGAAACCGCCCAACGGCTCCGCCTGCTCAAAGCGGACCTTGAGGGCGAACCGTTGGATCTCGCTGCGCCCACTGACGTCGACATCTACGGCGACGACGCAACCTCGGTCGATACCGCGGACGGCGACGAGCGATGAGCAGGCCGCGGCTGCGGACAGTCGTCGCCGACACGAGTGCGCTGGTCAGTCTCGCCGTCCCACGAGCCGACGCAGCCTACGACACCGACACCGCTCCGGATCCCCTCCAGTATCTCCTCACCTCCTGTGACGTCGCCGTCCCACCGGAAGTCGTTGCAGAGCTCCGTGACATGGCTCAGTACCAGGACATCCATGGCGCTGCAGCCTCCAATGTCCTCGCCGCTCGCGGCCACTATACGGTCGACGATCCCTATGAGCGAGCCGACACGCCCGAATCGCGACCGACGTTCGGCCTCGACGACGGTGAAACCGACGGCATCGTGCTCGCGAACGCCCTCGACGTCGACGGGTTTCTGACCGACGAGTTCGGCGGGACGAATTTCCCACTGATTCACGCCGTGCTGCAGGGGCCGCGGCTCATCCCGACGCCGCGGCTCATCGTAGATTACGCTCGGAGCGGGCATATGAGCCACGAAGAAGCGGGGATGCTGATAACGACGATCAGCCCGCATCGTAGCTGGGAGAACAGCCCCTACGTCACGCAATTGCTCCAACGCCTCGACGCGTAACCGGTCTCCAAGTGGCGACGCCGAACACCAGCGCCGGCGAGGATTCCTGAAAGCCATCGGCCGTTCACGGGCGGCGTCGCCGCCCGTTAGCTCGGGAGAGCCCTGCTCGCACGTTGCTCGGCATCCCGCGACCACGCGAGACGCAGTCTCGCTTGCTCCTGTTCGCTCCTGAAGACTCGCTTCGATCGTCTTCCGTGCTCTCGCTCGTTGCACTCGTTGGAGCTCCGCTCACGGGGTCGGGGGCGTTCACGGCGCTTCGCGCCGTGTGCTCGGGAGACGTAGTCGCGGGTGACCGAGACGGCCTTGCCCGTTCTGAGTCCACCAGAATATCGACTGTGTCAGTGAGCGTCGAGTCCAGTTAAACGGGTGGTTCGTTACGGCCCACCCGCTTGCCGTGAGAACGCTTGCTGGAAAGAAATGGAGAATCGTAGTGGGCGTCGACAACCTCGAGTGGAGCGATTTTGCAGGTGAATCTAATCGAGTTCAGCGGTGAGGGCGACACGAGGTCGATTCTCTGTGCGCTGGTCAGCGCTATCCTTGGCGGGTGTGAGAACGTCCGCCGTAAGCGAGTCGACCTCGATGATTTCTACGTTTGAATTCACGTGCTCTCGGAGGAACGCAGCGACAGCAAGGCCGTTTCCGGTTAGTTCGCTCAGAACTTTCCGCCACGTGGGTCGTTGGTTCGCGCCAACCACGATGATGTCTGCATGGGATTGAGCTGCTTCCTCCAGAATGACTTCCTCGACGAGGAATCCGCGCCGTGTGAGAACGGATGCGGTTGTTCCATCAAGGATGGACGCGATTGCGTGGCTGATCTCACTCGTTTGGGTTTTGTCACCTGTTTGAAACAGGTTGACGTGTAACACGACTAGCTCTGCGGATGCATTTTCTTGAGCCAATCGGGCGGCGGCCGCGAGGGTCTGCGTACTTTGTTCGGTTAAGGGATAGCGGATGGGGACGAGGATGGTTGTACGAGTGGTCATAGCTGCGACAGTGAATGGTTGTTCCCGACGTGAGGAATGTCTTCAATTTATGTAACACACGTAGAGAATATAAACTTGTTGAACTGTCTTCGGAGATGAGTGGTTAACTCGGTCAGCTAGCACGAGGAGTGATGTATGAGTAGTACAGCCATGACCACCTAATGCAAGCAGGGAGTCCCGCCGTTCACGGCGGGCGGGAATGCGACACAGGACGACACAACCGCCCACCGACAGTCGGCCAACTCCCGAATGCTTATAATACAACTCCCCCACGTGTGGGACGTGGCATTGAAACGTACCGCCCGCGTCAAACTCGCCATCCCCGACGACCGGCGGGAAGACCTCAAACGGACGATGCTGACGTTCCGTGAGGTCGCCCAACGGTTCGCTGACCGAGGGTGGGAGCGGGACGCGGACGGCTACGTTATCACATCCAGAACGCGCCTCCAGTCACTCGTCTACAAACAGGTCCGCGAGGATACCGAGTTGCACTCCGACCTGTGCATCGGTGCGGTCAACCTCGCCGCCGACAGCCTTCGGAGTGCGGTCGAACGGATGAAGACCGGCAAACGCGCCAGCAAACCGACGTTCACCGCCCCGACTGTGACGTACAACACAAATGCGGTGTCGTACTTCACAGACGACGACGGGCCGGGCTACTGCACGCTCGCGGCCTACGGCGGTCGGGTCCGTGCCAAGTTCATCTACCCGCCTGATGAAGATTGCCCGCAACGCGAGTATCTTGGGGACGAGTGGGAGCAAAAGGGCGCGACACTCCACTACGACCGCGACGACGGCGAGTACTACCTTCACATCACGGTCGAACGCGACGAACCGGAGACGGAGTTGGGAGAGGCCGAGAACGGAACGGTTCTCGGCGTCGATGTAGGTGTGAACAACATCGCTGTCACGAGTACGGGGGAGTTCTACTCGGGTGGGCTGTTCAACCATCGCCGAGTCGAGTACGAGCGCGTCCGTGGGTCGTTGCAACAGACCGGCACGGAATCGGCACACCGCACAATCCAGTCGATGGGCGACCGCGAGCATCGCTGGAACACCGACGTGCTGCACACCATCTCGAAGGCTATCGTCCAAGAGGCGATAGCACACGACTGTGTGGTCATCGCCTTCGAAGACTTGACCGACATTCGGGACCGACTACCCGGCGCAAAGGCGTTCCACGGCTGGGCATTCCGGACGCTGGTTGAGTATGTCGAGTACAAGGCCAAAGCGTTCGGGATTCGAACCCAGCAGGTGAACCCTGCGTACACGTCTCAGCGGTGTTCGAAGTGCGGGACGACACTCGAAGAAAATCGGGCAGGCGCGGAGTTCGAGTGCCGGAAGTGTGGCTACGCGGTTCATGCCGATTACAACGCAGCGAAGAACATCGCAACCAGACAACTCCGGTCGAAGCAGAAGCCTTCGGTCGGAGGGGCGACCAATCAACTCGCCCTAAAGTCGGGAACGCTGAACGGGAACGGGCGCTTTTCGCCCGCCGACGCGTAAGCGACGGACAGACCGGGAGTTCACCGACAAACGCCGGCCTTCAGGCCGGGGAAGTTGATTGTGAACACGACCAGTTGATTGCAACTAGATGAATTGGTCTTGTGCTTCGAGAGCTTCTTCGTGTTCTTCGACAGCACGTTCGTGTGATTTCATGTCACTTGCGCCGCGGTCCGAGAGTTCCTGCAATCGATCTGCTTTTCCATAGAGCAGTACCGTATCACCGGGCTTAATCTCGGTATCTGACCCAGGTGCTCCGATGTAGGAGCTATCCCGATAGATGCCGAGTAACAGAATTCCTTCTTCAGGAAGGTCGCATTCGTCTGAGGTTGTGTTTGCGAGCCAGTCGCCCTCCTCCACGACAATTTCCGCAACTCGGTACTCTCGCTGGAGACCGAGCATTTCTGTATAATCTCGAAGTTCGAGGTCCGTCGTCCGTTCGAGTGACCATTCAATGAGCGGAGTCAGCAATCGATTCAACCACTCGCTACGCGCGGCGAGGACGAGTAGAACGACCCCGATAAGGATGTAGACGAGGTTGAGAGCGGTTCCTCCCTGAGCATCGGTGAACGAGAGGATAAGTGACGCGATGACACTCACTAACCCCACGCTCCCGAGCCGGATGAGCGCCTTGATGATTTTCCGCCGTTCCGGTGTTGCCACTGTCTGTTCCGCCTCTTCTGTCGTATATCCCGCACCGGAGAACGCCGACGTCGATTGAAACGAGGCGATATCCGGAGAGAGCCCCGTCATCCGAAGGGCGATTGACCCGATTCGAACGATTAGCAGTGACAGGGCAAAGATGACCAGCAACGAGACAACCGATTCCGTGGCGACCATAACCTGTGAACGTTAGCCGCGATACTAGGTAAAACATCCCTCAGAAGGCGTCGAACATCGATTATATTTGAGCGCCTCCCGTTTGCGTTTGGTCGTGCTCACCCGCCTATTCGCGGGATGCAGAGAATCACGCCGTCCGTCGCAGATCGACAACGTTGGGGATATGCCCGAATTTATCGAAAGCTCGGCCCCTCGAATCGTCCCCACAATTGCTCTCGAACGCGACGGAACCGGACTAGCACCTTACGTGATCCCCTGTGAAGAAATGAGTATGCCGAGAACGCCGCGGTTTAGACTCAGCGACTTCGTTCAGCAGATCGTTGGAGGCCTCTTCGTATCCGGGCCGCTCGTGATAACCGAGGAAACCTGGCGTCTCGCCGAACGGATGGAGCTCCAGCACGTGGTTCTCACGATCGCGATCGTCTTTCTCACCGGATACGGACTGCTGTACAAAGCGGATACACAGCACAATCTTCGCATTGAGAGTGACATCGGACTCGGTGGCGTTATCCCCCGTCGATTTGTCTCGCTCATTTTGGTTTCGTATCTTTCGGTCGGCCTCCTCGCGATCGCTTTCGCTGCTCCGACAACATTCGGTGTGACGAACGCGGTGACCCTCAGAGCCATTAATATAAGCGCCATCTTCAGCATGATCGGCGCTGCAACCGCCGATACAATTCTTGGCCAACGGTGAGCAATTTCCGTGACTCAGACAGCCAGCGAATCTACGACACCCACCGAGTAGTGGGATTGTTCCCTGTCATAGCCCTCTTCCCGGTGGGACGACCACGGCGTTTCGAACTGGACGTGCGATCTGCCCGGAACACGCAGTCGGGAGAGTCACGTGGGCGAAGTGGCTCCCAGCGCAGTACGCACGTGACACGGACGAGAAGAAACAGCACGGACAGCCGGTGACGTACTCGAATCGCCAGAATCAACTCGGCGTCGACCGGATGTCGTCGATGACCGCCCTCCAGGGATGTTCGCCGTGGAATGCCCGGAGATAAGGGCCCGAGACACCTGCTGCGTCACTCACGAGCAACAGCGAGGCGAACAGTGCATGCTCGGGGAGAAACGCGAGACTACTCCATCGATACCGCGGACGGATCCGACCCAGGAGGCGAGCGGGGAACCCCGCTCGAAGTGTCGAGAGTTCGGTGTCGTTGACATCCAGCTCGCGAACGGTCGCTTCCATGATGCCGCCTTGTCGAGTGCCGTGGGCGAGGACACCTTCCAGAAGAGCAATCGTACGCTGCCGGGTGGCGATGTGAGCCAACGACTCGTCGTCCAGTTCCCTGGCGAGGTGCTTGAGCGCGAGGATCGACGTGGCCCCTTCGTAGCCTCCTCGGAGATACGGGTGCGCCCAGGTGGGGGAGTCAAAGCGATGCTGGTAGGCGTAGCACACTCCCGAGCAGAGGTAGGAGTACGCCACCATGGTGGGGAGTCGCCCACCACTGACACAGATGTGACCTGTACTGGCGACATATTCGGCCTGAATCCACAGGAAGGTAACCGACCCTGGAAGGTCCGACTGGAGGAGGGCGAGTCGTTCCCGTCGAGAGACGTCGTATACGAGGTGGTCTCGCCAGCTGTCCCGGTAAGGCGTCGAATCCACGTCGACGAGGTCGTCATAGAAGGCGATGAGTTCCTCGAATCGAGCGTGGACAGCGGCCTCGCTGGCGATCGGGCCGGCCGGATCGTAGACGAGAAGGTCAGAGAGCGGGAGTGCATCCGGATACGTTGTCCGATACGCGTCGATAGCGTCGGCACACATGGATTTGAGACGGCTGAAGAACTCCATGTTGTCCATCGTCGAGTCATACAATCGGTCGGACCGACCAAACCTCATTCGGTGGCAACGAGCACGTCCCGCGAGAGTCCCCTCGGAAGCAGCTGCTCGTACCGATGGGTTCAGGCAGTCGTGTTGATGTGAACGATAGGGGGCTCACTCGATGTCCCTATCGAGTACGACTCTGCGGCGACAAAAAGAAAGAATCCGCCGTAGTCTACGTCCACCACTCACCGCGCTCTGAGAATTCGATATTCGACCACCGCGTCAGTGCAATCGAACACCGACCCTTGTACCAGTTTTTCGCCGCCGCCCGAAATCGCACCCGTTCTCCCTCTCTGACCATCGCTTGCTCTGACTTCTTCCAGACCGTGAACCGAATCCGACCCGTCTCGTCTTCGAGGAGACCAACTTGCTGAATCGCTGGATGGGATGGCTCCCACAGGCGCTCGACTCGACCTTCAACGGTGACTTCGCCTCTCGGCACATTCTCAACTTTCGCGATGGGGACAATCCCACCCGGTCGCGTCCATTGCTTCTCGATGACCGCGACGGCTGCACTCACTAACTCCGCACCTCTGACCACTCGTTCGGCCACCTGCTTCGAAAGCACTGCCCTGGACACACTGTGGTTCACCATCCGATGAATGCGCGTCGCTTGTTGATTCACCGCCGCCAACTCCTCACGGCTCAACCGCTCACGAGGGTCCTCACGTCCGGGCTCCAATCTCGCATCGACGCTGCCCGCCCGTTTCTCGAACTCGACTTTCCGTTCCTTGCTCTGCTCCCCCACTTTTCGCCGCGTTCGCGCTTCACGGTCTGACTCCTGTCTGTTATCCCATCGCGTCCGCGTCTTCGCAATCTCCCACTCTCTCGCTTTCATGCGCTCTTCTGCCGCCAGGGTCAATCCCGACACTCCCGTATCCGGATGATTCGAATCGACTTTCGCCTGAATCTCCATCTCGACCGTGGGCCGCAGCTCAGGACGCTCGTCTACCGCCGCAAACTCATTATTTCTACGCTGTTCGACCGAAGCTTCTTGACCGATAGTGCGTTTAGTACTCATTGGTAATTCCTCTGAACCAGGGTTACCGCAGAAGGCGCTCACTCGGCGTCTTCACTTTCACAGAACCACTGGCTCTCCAGCCGTGGCTCTCAAACGCCTCAACCATCCGCGCGCTCGCTTCGCGCCTTCGCAAGCGACCCCCGGGAGCGAAGCGAGCGCGCCTATGATTCGTAGCAAACGAACCCGCGCGAAACGCGACCGCCGACGCGAGCGCCCAGCACGCAAGCCGGTTTCGCGTCCGTCGACCACAGGGAGACGCAACCGAAAGCGCGCTTGGTGCTGGCGTCGAAACCAGACGCCCGGACCGACGAACGCAGTGAGTCGCACGCCCGGAATGGTCGGTCGCGAGCGGGCGAACGGCGACGCAAGGAGCCGTGAGCGCGGAGGCGCGGTCGCTCGAGCGGGTGAACCGCGGAGTACACTGCGCATCAGGAAACGAGCAATGTCTGAATACGATACTGTTCATGGGAACGGAATTGAAGCACACGTTGACTACCGTGTGAAATACGGGACGGAGAGAGAATGCAGATGGTGCTAGCAGAGGTAGAAAAATAGCCATGAGGGCACAAAAATGAGCGAACCATCCTGTGAAAAGCTGTTTGCATGGTTGACGACAAACCCGACAGAACCCTCCTTCTCAGCAAGAAATCGGTTAATATTTCGAAGATTCATCCGCTCCGGGTTCCCGTGTTTCACTTCGACTGCGACACAGTAATCGGATCCACTAAGAACGAAATCAACTTCGCCAGTGGTTTCATTGTAGGTTACCTCCGCATTTCGAAAGTTTGAGAGATTGAATTGGAGTCTGCGGAGATGGTCACAGACTGCAGTTTCTAAAATTGCACCCATATCCGCAGAAGTGGGGAAACCCTCTGGGTCGGTACCACAGAGGGCATTCAGATGACCAACGTCAGAGACATAGGCCATCGGTTGTTTGCGTGAAGCGCGTGCCCCTTCTGTGTAGTGTGGGCAGCGATAAATGAGAAAGAACTCTTCAAGATATTCGATGTACTCGCGAACGGTTTCACGGTCAATTCCGAGATCGGTAGCAAGACCACGAATACTAAGCTTATTCCCAGTACTGTCCGCGAAATGTCGAAGTACGGCCATTAGTTCGCCGCGCTTGTCTACGCCGAACACGGTCGCTAAATCGCCATGCACTACTCGATAGAGATCTTCATCAAGTTTCCGTAGTGCATCAACTGCCTCAAGGTCGAAATACCCAGGATAGCCACCGCGAAGAAGATACCGTTCAAGTGCCTGTGTAATCTCCGGGCGGGAAGATTCTAATTGCATAGATGCACGGCTCAAGGCGAGTGTAACAGCTTGTGCATCTCCCTCACGAACACCGGCTTTAACCTTGTCACGAAGATTTCGGCTTTGTTCACGTACCGCCTCATCAGACAACACGCCCTCATATCGAACATAGTCGACAAATTTCATCGGGACGATTACTTGTTCCTCTGCTCGACCGACAAGTGTCTCGTTTGCTTCTTTCGTTATGAGCGTGCTTACAGACCCACTCAAGAGAAAATGAAGTTGGTCATACCGGTCAGCATAGAGTTTCACGGTATCTCCCCAGTTTGTTGCCTTTTGCACCTCGTCAATGAGGATATACACTGGTGAATCGAGCGTCTCGAATGACCGTCCGAGGACTCTCGATTCATAAATTGTTAAAATATCGGATAGGATATTGTCCGCGTCTGAAGAAATCGTGCTGGCTTCAGTCGTCATATAGAGAACGTGTTCTGGAGTGTGCCCTTGGTTGAGGAGATAGTCGATGTATTGTCCCATCATGGTACTCTTGCCAACTTGGCGAGGGCCAACGAGCGTAACAATCTGTGTACTGAGCATCCTATCGACGAGCCGATCGAAATCCCGACGTCGGTGTTCATCGGTAAACAAAGATGGTTGCACTGGGCCCCCACGCCACCACGGATTGAACCGCACTAGAATTTGCTGAAGTTTCGTCTCATTCATACACCGTATTTAACATCCCTCACGAAAAAGTTGTGGGGTCGAATCCACAACTTTTGGATGAGATTGTGGGGTAAAGTCGACAATTTTGGATAGGGATGGTAGGACTGGCTCCACAATTATGAGGTATATTGGTAGCAAGAGAGCTCTAAGTGTGACCGTCTCCCTGCCTAAACGACGGGGCTTCCCACGGAATCGCACCACTGAGTTGATCGGGCATGCTGAGTGCCAGCGCAACTGGTGAACCCCTTACCACACAATCATGTCGCCTGCTATCACTATGCGCACTATTATTGCACAGTACATCCCCAGGAATACTACCGCAGATTTCGATGCCTGCCACAGACGCACCCACCGACGACCGGTCGATCGACGTTTCCGAACACACCACCTGCATCCGCATTCGCCCAACCGATAGCCCACTGCACCCAGAGACAGTGATAACGCACCTTCGTCGTATCCACGCCCTCGGACCAGACACAACCAAGAGCCTCCTGTCTCGACTCACCAGGCGAACACCCGAGCCGCCGACCATCGAGTTCCGCCTCGTTTCAGACGGTGGCACCGACACCACCATCGACTACTACGTCGGCGTGACCGACCCGAAGATGACAGACGCCCTTGAACGCATCCTTCGAGGCCTGTTCCCGAATACGTACGAACTCACCCGGGTCGATGCTGCCGGCACACTCCCGGATGCAGACGACCACGCTATTGGCGCTGTCGAGTTCCTGGGAACGGCAGAACGTGCCCAAGACTGGCAGACTCAACTCACTCCGTTCGACGCGTTCCAACACGCCGACCACTCACGACTCCCACTTGGCGCGCTCGTCGAGACGATGGCAGAAAGTGCCGTCCCGCTCGTCTACCAGACACTCCTTCGGCCGAAACCCGACTGGTCACGCAGAGCAGAAGAGCGCAGCGCCTACATCGAGGGTGGCCTGGACACGTACGGTGGGCAACTTTCGAACGCCATCTGGGGGCCACCACCGAAAGACGAACTCACGATCACCGCCAGTGACCAAGCCCGCATCCAGGAACTCGCAGAAAAAGATGGACGTCGTTCGTTCGAAGTGAACGCTCGGGCTGTCGCTGTAACCACAGAGGAGTCGAATGCGACCCAGGCCACAATTCGTGAACTCGCCACCGCGTTCAGCGACGTGAGCCACACCTGCTATGCGATTACGAGCGCAGTGCATACTGACGACGAAGCAAAGCGGGTTCATGCAGATATTCAGGAACAGCAATTCTATTCGGCCGATTACAACCGCCTGTGGAACAAAGTTCCGTGGACGAAGAATACGAGCAGGGCTATCGTCGCAGACGCCCGGGAAGCCCCGAATTTCTGCGTACTTTCAGGAGACTCGCTCACGGCTGCGGGGAAACGTGCGGTCGCTCCCACACCGGGCGAGCAAACCTTTCTGCCTCGTCCACCCGCAAACCAGTTACAGGCGTACACAGACGGTCTCCTATTTGGCCATCCACTGTCCCAGGATGGGGAAGCAAGTCCGCAAGGCCACTCCCTGCCACCCGCACTGCAACCCATGCACGTTGCATGGTTCGGGAAAACGGGTTCGGGGAAATCGACGGCGCTCGTGAACGCCATCCTCGAAAACCAGGCGGCCACTGGAGGCGCGAACATCCTCATCGACCCGAAGGGCGACGGCATGGGCGAAGACTACTGTCGCGCCCACTACGCCCGCTACGGCGACCTGGAGAACGTGCGCTACTTCGATTGTTCCGAGGTGCTGCCTGCGTTCTCGTTTTTCGATATCCGCGACGAACTGGAGGCGGGTGTGGCGCGGACGACAGCCGTCGAAGATACCGTCGACCACTACATCGAAATTCTCACCCAAATCATGGGCAAGCGGCGTTTCGAGCAAGCAGTTCGCTCTCCCGACATCATCCGGTATCTCGTGAAGGCACTGTTCGACCCCGTCAATGGAGCTGATGCCTTCTCGCATCGAGAGTTGCACGAAGCCACCCGACGGATGCACGAACGGCAATCCGCACCTGCAGTCTCGGACGAGGGCTTAGAGCGGATGCTCGGTGGCGTGGTCGCGAATCGCGCTCGTTCGTTCGACGAAATCATGCAGGGCGTGGCCAATCGCATGGAGAAGATTCCCCTCGACAAGCGCCTCGCACGCATCTTCAATCACGTCGCCGACGAGGAAGGTGAGGGGCCGCACTTCGACCTCGCCGAGTTCCTCAACGAGGACACGGTCATCATCTTCGACACGGGCGGCCTTCGCAAAGAGGCCCAGCGCGTCGTGACGCTCGTGATTCTCTCGAATCTCTGGACGGCGCTGCGACGGCGAACCAGGCAGGGTGACGGTGAGGACCACCCGCTCGTGAATTTGTACGTGGAGGAGGCTGCGTCTGTTGCGGTGACGGACCTATTAAACGAATTCCTCGCGAAATCCCGGAGTTTCGGGTGTTCGGTGACGTTGGCGATGCAATTCCCCGGCCAACTCAGAGAGGCAAGCGAACGGGCGTACAACGAGGTGCTGAACAACGTCTCGACGTTTGTGACCGGAAACGTGCCCATCGACCGACGGCTGGCTCGCCGCCTCTCGACCGAAGATATGGACGCGACGGAGGTCGGGAATCGACTCCGGGCGCTTGACCGTGGACAGTGGTTCGTGAAACTGCCTGCCGCGTTCGGCGAGTCAGAACCACGGCCGTTCGTCGTAGAGTCCGCACCGTTGCCACCTGGCGACCCAGAGGGGGCACAGCCACTCTCTGCACGGGGAGAAGTGCAGTTTGGAGAGGCACTTGAGGAGACGCTCGACCGGACGTACAGGGAGGCCGGCCTCACACTCTACGAACCAAGCGTCGTCACCTTCGACGAGGAGACACCGTCGTTGGTCCGAGTGGATACCGCGCTTGCGCACACCAAACGCATGCCCGAGACAGTGGAGTACGACGGAGAAATCAACGCCTTGCGCTGTGTGATATGCGACAACCGCTACGACCGGAGCGTACAGGGGATGAAACGCGCCATCGAGTGCTGTTCGTCGCTCTCAAAAGTTGATAGAGACGATATCCCCGTGTGTTCGGTTGGGTTGAAACTCACTGAGGATGAGCGAGAGGCTTCTGCGTGGAGCGACCTACAGTTGCTCTTCTTGCAAGTCGTGTACAACGCCCAGCAGCTGCGCTACGATGCGTTGGAGTACGACCTCACCCGCGATTCGATGATTCGTCTCCAGGAGTACGTCGGAATCGAGAGCAGCGCGGTCCAGGACCTCCTCGACGCGGACGTGTTACGCCACGATACCGACCACCCGCATCGGTTGTTCTCTGTTACTCCAGAGGGACGGCGGGCGATTGGAGAGAGCTACCGTCAGGGCATCGACTACGGCCACGGGAAAGGCGACTTAGAGGAGTCCAGTCAGCACGTCTTCGCGGTGGACGTTCTCAGACGGTATATACAGAAGGCATACGTAGAGGACTCGGATTCTCCTGTAGTGGAGGTCGTCCCCTACTACGAGATTCGCGAAGGTGGCGTCGCTGCGGCTGACTTCATGGGCAGTGGAGAGGAAATCGATGGCTCCGAAGAATTCGAGATGCACCGCTTAGACTGCGTTGGACTGGACGCAGACGGCGAAATTCTGATTGTGGGCGAAGCAGAACGCATCAACCACGATTACAGGAGAGCCGTGCCTGAGGATTACGACAAGATGGCCGCCTGTGAGCCTGTAGAGGCCATCTGGGTCGTGATGGACCGGAAAGGCGGGCACTCTGTGTTGAGCGCACTGAACGACCCCACAGATAGCAAAACCCGGGTAGAGAAGACGTATGTGGAATCCACCCCGCCAAACCAGTTCAGAATCGATGCTCCCGGCCTCACCCAGATGTACTCCGTCGCCTGGCTCCGCGACAACATGGCGAAACTCATCGACAGCTGAATTCGGGTTTTTGTGGGGTTTTGGGCGGTTCTATCGAGGGTTTAGGAATCGCTACAACTGGTCTTTTTGCGCCGTGAGAGGCCCCAGGCACTGACACCGCAACCCACACATTCCTAGAATCAGAGACTGAATCTCCACAATCGGGTTGAAACCCCGGAAGGAGGTTTCTAACGAGTGTGTGGATCTGAGTGTGGCGTGGGAACTGTGTGTTTTCCGATGGAAAGAGGAAATGTGGAAATGGCTATGAGAGTGGGCCTACGGCCTGTATTCTGGCGTTCCAGTTCTTTTGTTGCGGCCTGAACGGACCGACTCCAACGGTCAGAAACGACCCGAAATCCAAAACCGCTAGACGGAAGCCGATTGTGGAGATTTGCGCGGGCAAAACGTGGTGCAAATGGCCTATTTCAGCCGAAAATCGGGGTATTTCCACACTCAGATTGTGGCCTGTAGGCCCCTCGAAACCGCCGAATCCGGGGGTTTCACTTTTTCACGACACGCCGTTCGCGCCGCGAGCACCCATCTCCACACTCAGGTTCAGATTTCCACAACCACGTCTCTTCCGGGGATTTTACCCGATTGTGAGACCTCACTGGGTTTAGGAAAGTGGGCTAAATCTGGTGCTGAGTTCAGTCGGTTGTTGACTTTGGGAGCAACACTTATTGTGTTGACCTGTTCATCAACACGCGAGAATGGACGACCAGCCAATCGTCCGATTCGACGATCCCGGTCCGGACGAACTCCGCAACCGCTTCCGCACAGCGGTGAGAAGATATGAACGAGAATACACACACTGACCGTACCGTCCTGCACGTCACCATCGACACGGGAGACGTTCTCGCTGACGAAGCAGACAACATCGCCGCTGCGCTGCGTGGAGATGCCGATGCAATCGACGGCCCGACCCACCGCCTGTCGTTCTCCTCGGGCGCACAGTTCCAGGAGGTGTTCAACGCCACCAATATCGAACTCCTCCAGACGATCGCCCGCGAACACCCTGGGAGCATCCGCGAGCTTGCACGCCTCGTCGAGCGCGACGTTAGCCCCGTCCACCGCGACCTGAAGGCACTCGAATCCTACGGTCTCGTCGAGTTCGAAAGCGAGGGGCGTGCCAAGCGCCCGGTCGTTCCATACGACGAAATCGACGTGGCGCTCCCGCTCACCGTCGACACAACCTCACGCTCAAATCGGTCGGGAACATCTGCCTAATCGGATAGAGTGTCGCCACGGCAGACGAAAATCGGGCTAGCGAGCAACGCCCCGAGTTACCGGTTTGGCTCTGTGGAAATACTCGGTCGGGATAGTTTGTTGAGCCGTGCTGAATAGAGAGCGCGAGTCGGTCACAGCCAGTCATGGCTGGGTGAGGGAGAAGAGTGAGACCTACAGAGGGCGTAAGTAGCGTTCTCTTCCTGTTTCGGGACTTGTCTTGAAATTGGGATACTCTTTTCACCTGTCAACTAGTAATACCAGATATGGCCACTCATGAAGTTGGGCTCAGTAGTACGGTTGCGGGTGTGACGGCTGAAGGGAAACTTCACACCTTGAGCGTGTGGTTCATCCTCGCGCTGCGGCTCATGATGGGGTTTGCGTTCTTCCAGAGCGGGTTGGACAAGGTACTCTCCGGGAGTTTCAGCGCCGCCGGCTATCTCCAGAACGCCCCACCAGCAAACAACAGTCCGGTTGCTGACCTCTTCGTGACGATGGGGAACACGCCCTGGTTCGTCGACTTCGTCAATATTGCTGTTCCATGGGGAGAGTTGCTCATCGGGCTCGGGCTGATTGTCGGAGCACTCGTTCGACTGGCGGCGTTTTTCGGCGCGTTTATGATGCTCATGTTCTATCTCGGGAACTGGGATATCGCCCACGGCTACATCAACGGTGACTTCGCGTACATGCTCGTCTTCCTCGCCGTTGCCGCCTTCGGTGCGGGGCGAATCATCGGGCTCGACGCCTATATCGAACAGTATGAAAGCAGTGGCCAGCCACTCGTTGAACGGTACCCCCGGATGCGATATCTCCTTGGATAACATCGGTAAATATACCGAAGCATCTAACACCGTTTTCAGCCGAAGTCGGGGGAATCTACCGAACCAGCCTGCTGCATGCAGCCTCTGAGTCGGTCACGGCATTCCTGACAGAAACCGAGTCGTTCGGATGACCCGTGCTGAACTTACAGCGCGAACATAGCACTGCGATATTCTGTTTAGCTGAAAAGGAGGGCGGTAAGCCCCCTTCCTCAACGAGCGCCGAAGGCGCGAGTAGGGAGGGGATACACCGCCCGCACGCTGTGTCAACGACCGTGACAAATGACTTACTACCCACTCGGTCGAACGGGGTAGTAAGATGCTCTGTCACGGCGCGTCCGCCGTTCAAACGCGACAATAAGCGTGCGTCGGACGTGTGGCCGAGTGTCGATGCGGTAGGAGTGGGACACTCCGAACCACCCGTAAAGGGAAGTCGCCTGCGGAGTCTGGAACCTCTGTGTCCACGTCGGATGCAAGTGCCGACGCAGAAACAGGAAGCCCCGTCCTCAACAAGCGAGGGGCGAGTAGCCCCGAGCGCGGTAGGGCGGGGTAGTTCACATCCTCTGTCCCGATGTTAATCCAACAGTTCATTAGGTCACATCGACATATCAATCGTATGCCGTCACCGCCGTTTATTGACCAGGAATCAGGCGAATTAGATCTTAGTCAGATCCGAGCAGAAGTCTTCCCACTTGCCGGTCTTATCTTGTTATTCGGAGGGCTGGCGCTTCTTGTGTTTCTACTCGTGCTACTTGTCGCTGGCAACTCCCTGCTCGGTGGACTCCTTACCGTCATCACACAGTTCATTCTAGCCGTCGGCACCGGTATCGTGTTGATGTATGTTATTGCGCGTGGGATACAGCTTGCCGACACGTAAGCGTGCCCCCAAACCAGTCGAATACTCTTTCAGTTTTCGAGTTTATCGAGGAGTATTCGTTCTGCTGTATACATCCTCTGTATCTCGCACGCACTTCCCGTCAATATCCAAGGATTGCAACAGAGCCAGGCATTTGCAACAGACGAAACAGCCGTTGAGCGAGACACCGTACTCACGTATCTCCGGAACCACACAGAACCACTCGCACCGGAATACGTTGCGACAATCAATCTCTGGGTAGCGAGGATCGAAGAGACCGACCAGCTTCCGAGTGGGCTTGGACGTGGAATTGCAGAGGCCACGGACGAACCGAATGAATATGACGACAGCTCCCCTAGTGAGGACAGAGCATGGCCGCAGAACGTGACGAATCCACCGCCCTCGACGATCTGTCGCCCGAGGAGGCACGGCGGTATCTGATTCGTTTCCTCGGTCGCCAGGACCTCGACGAACACGAGGAAATTTACGAAGAGCTCGCACACGAGTAGCTACGTTCATCGCCTACCTGACGTACGCCTAACCACTCAGTCTACGGGTTGGGGACGCGGATTGAAGACCTGTATCGAGCTCTGACTTCCCCCCACGACTGAAATCGTGGGCTTTCTCCTGTACCTGTGTAAGACTCAGGCCTAACTGATTCTCGGGATGTCTCCGGTCTGAAGCTGCGAACCATCCACATTGCAAGTTTCGTCACCAACGCAGCATCTTGTGGACCGATTTCTACTCTTTTTGGCTTATTTTGGGGATTCAGCTCTTCAGTATCACTCAAAAGTTGTGGAGTTCATCCCACAACTTTTTGATGTAGTCTGACTACTGTGCCGCCTTTGAGGTAAAACATGGGGACCCAGAAGGGATGACGCTCCGAAATATCAAACGGTTCCTTGAAGCGAATGAGGGAGCTGTCGGATTCGTAAGTAATCATGCTGCGACGCGAAACACCCCACGCCTCGTCGAGCGCGACGTCAGCCCAGTCCACCGCGACCTGAACTGACCTCCTCCCGCACCTAATGACGCGGATATGCACTCGATTCAGTATCATGATAGTGTGAGCCATCGAGTGCATCTGTTCGTTGAGCCGAACTATGTTGAGCTCTGCATTCCTTCAACGGTATTGTTCTTGGTTTCATACGCGACAATCGCTTGTTTAATACCTCTTTTAACCCTGCCGTTGAGGGAACACTTATGCATGAGACCGGCGAACTCACTCGCATGGGCACGCCTGGACCAACCGCTGGAATCCCGCTCAAAGACGTCCTCGACGTCTTCGCCGCCCGAGACGATCCCGCCGAACCACTCACCGCGACCGAGGTAGCGGACGCCCTCGGCTGTTCTCGCCGAACGGCGCACAATAAGCTCACGAAACTCACCGACCAGGGGGAACTCAAGAGCAAGAAAGTCGGTGCCAGAGGCCGTGTCTGGTGGGTTGCAGACGAGACTGACACAGAAGTAGACTTCACCCAGGGGTTTGGCGCGTTCAAGGGCACTGACTTCGCCGACCAGGTGGCCGACGCTCGCGTTGAGATGAACCAGGATTTCGAACAGCGCCAGGAGGAACACTTTGGCAAGTCAAACTGAGTTCGCGGTTCTCGAAACCTCCTTTCTCGTTGATTTCCTGAATGGCGACGAATACACCCTTAAAGCTCTCGAGTTCCTGCGTGAGGAAGTAGCTGAGTTCGTGGTTCCGGCAATCACGATGTATGAATTGTATTCGGGTGCGATTCGGTCGAACGCGGCAGACGATTCGCCTGCTGCGGTAGACCACGCCCTCAGCTGGGCGTCTGTCCGCCCGTTCGATGCTGACCAGGCACTTACAGCCGCTCGCATTCGCGCTCAGCTGCTCGACGATGGGAACCCGATTCCTGTGCCCGATATTCTAATTGCGGCTGCGGCGGAGGTGACCGATCACACGGTACTTGTCACGACTGACCATCACTTCACGGCTCTAGACAGTCCAACAGTTAGAGTATATAATCCGACGGCCGAATAGATGAGTCCCACAAGGGCGAGCATCTCACCCATTGGCATTCCGAACCCGATACCTCCGAGCAGTGTGAATGTCTCTTTCTCGGTTGGTAGGAATACCTGCTGAGAAAAGACCCAACGAGCGCATCAATTTGTAGCTTCACGGAGGAGACGACTTCTGTTTGTGGAGGTGGCGGTAACTGTGCTTTCCTGTGAGCCACGTCAGACCCCAAAGCAGTCCATCGGCAGAGGTATTGGTCTAAGACTATCGCTCAGTGAACGATTATTTGGTGGCCTACGAGAGAACAGAACGTGACTGAAGACGTCGTCTACTCCCGAGCGAGTTCTCGTCGCAACAGAGAAAATGACTCACCGAGAATAATTGAAATAGAGATGCCGTCCAGCACTGATTCCTCGTCTGCAGTTGATGAAGTAGTTCGCCGGCTGTACAAGCAGTACAAGGCGGCAAAAAGCGACGAGGAACGCCGCGAGATTGCCCTCAAGATGGGGAACCTCGACGGCAAGCGCAACGCAGACATCTACGCAGCACTCGAAGACAAGTAACTTACCCACGGGTCACACAGCTCGTTTTTCGACTCGAAGTCTACTCGCACTGAGAGTCACAGCTACAAGATTACAATGTTCGTCAGTCAATAGGTACTCGAACGAGTGACGAATGTCCTGTTTACCCCGCATCCAAGAATGAACCAGCATGCTGCCATTGCCACCGTCGAGGAGTACTGCACGTTTGACGACGACCGCGTCTACCTGTTCATGGCCGTCGCCCGCCAAAAAGAGAATCCACAGCTCACCAGCAGTACGGAAGTCACGTTTCGAGAAGTCGTCAAAGACCACCAAGACATCCGTCGGAAATTCGACCAACTCTACGCCTGGGCACAGCACTACCGGTCCAAATCAGGCGACTCGCTGACGTTTCGGCTGTATCTCTCAGTGAACGCTCGAAATACGGTAGACGGGTTCTTCAATTTCCAGGAGCAGACCAACGGCTGGGTCAGAGCGTGGCTCAAAGGTGACGAGACTGCTCCTCGAAAATTCAAGCGTGTCTCGAGTTACTGGAAGTCAGAGCTCCAGAAGCCAACGGCGAGCGACGACTCCCGCTTTCTCTTCGATGTAGATGATGCCACTGAAGAGGAGATGCAGCGACTACTCGACGCCCTGGAGAAAGCGACGGCTGTCGTGCTGGTTCGTGAGTCACCGAATGGGTATCACATCGTAACAGAGCCGTTCAACTACACCACTCTCGAGGTCGATGTCGAGTACGAACTGAAGACGGATGGGATGTTGTTCGTCACGTTCCTGACCAACCACTCAGAGAGCGAAGCGTGAGACGAGTTCTGAGGTGTAGGTGAAGCTCCAATCCAATGGAACAAATACATCAAACAGCTATGTTCCAACAGTCCCAACACTAGTCTATGTCGAGCGGGTCCATCGATATCGACGAATTCGAAAACACTGACGAATTCGAGGAACAGAACGACACTGAGCAGATCGTGCTGTTCCTCGACGACCACGACGACCGTGCGTGGAAGGCAGCGACGATCGCCGAGCGACTCGGGCTGGACACGGACGCTGTGAGTGCAATCCTGTCGAGATTGAAGGAGCGGGGTCTCGTGCGGCACAAGCGTCCCTACTGGGCGATCACGGATGACAAAGACCGGCTCCACGCTGCCTACCGACTCCACCGACATCACGAGAGTGCAGCGGAAGAATACGGCGAAGAGCGTCTCGAGGACCTCCGGACCGACCAGATGGAAGAGGTACAGTAAACTACCACGCCCTGAAGGGCGTGGCATTCAGCATGGACTCCCGTTCTAACCGCTGAGAGCGGTAGGCGAATACTCGCCGTTCACGTTCATCATCCCGCTGTTCAAGCGCACGCCTACGGGTGCGCCTCCACGCCCAGACTTTTGCTGGTCGCGGAGATACTTCAGACCGATATTCTTCGCGGCGTTGTAATCTGCGTGAACATCGTACCCGCATTTCAGACAACCGAACTCGTCTTGTCCGTTGTTGTGTGGACGATTATCCTCGTGGGTGAATCCACACTTGGAGCAACGCTGACTCGTGTACGCCGGATTAATCTGCTTCACCACAAGACCTTCAGACTCGGCTTTGTACGTGACGTACTCGTACAAGCGATGGAACGCCCACTTGTGAACCGCCTTCGCATACGGCAAGCGTTCGCGGATGCCTTTGAGTTGCTCAAACACGATATGTGTGCAGTCGTTCTCCAACGCTTCTTCCACGAGTTCGTTCGAGATGGTGTGAAGCAATTGCTCGAAACGCCCGGTTTGCTTTCGACCGACTCGCTGAACGTTTTCGTGTGCCCATCGAGTTCCGGTCTTTTGCAGGTCTGCTCGACGTTTCTCATACTCGCGGTGCCAGTGGTTGAGTTCGCCGCCGCTCCAGAATTTCCCAGTTGAGGTGGTTGCGATGTTTGTGATGCCGAGGTCAACACCAAGGACGGAGACGTGCTTGGCATCGCCTTGTTCGGCCTCATCGTTCTCCACGGCGGGCTTTGTCCGCACATGAAGGTAGAAACAGTCCTCAACCTCGTCGTAGTGGAGCGTAGCTCCTTTCACGTCGTAGTCGTCGTTGAACAGATATGCGGAGTGTGGCGTATCACGCTGTTCATCGGGTAGGACGAAGTCTGCGGTCACTCGTCCGTCGATGGTGGCGAGTGTGGCGTGGTCGTCGTTGACGGTGACGGTTCTTGCGTCGTAGCTGGCGAACCGCGACGTGAAGTGTGGTTTCGAGGCGTTCTTGCCTTGTGACCACCGTTCGATAACTCCTTTGACGGCTTCTGCGGCGCGGTTTCGTGCAGCTTGCACGAGATTGGCTGGAAGCGGTGAATCATCCCGAACGTCGTAGTAGGTAAGGTCGTGGAGTTTCTGCTTGCTGGTGATTTTCCAGTCTGGCTCCCACGCTACGTCTACGACATGGTTGGCGGCGTCAAGGAAGTGGTCGGTTGTCTGGTGGAGGAGGTCAGCGGCACTCTTGTCCACATCGAGTTTGATGGGCACGGTTCGAGTGCTTGAATCTTCCACCATCTGTACTTCATATATAGTAGCCTGTATTTATACTGGTTCGGATTGACGTGGGGGAGTCGGCCTGCTATCGAGGAGTGTTTATGTATCGGGTTGTCGGCTTCCTCCCGCGTCATCAGAACTCGGAGAGTTCTGATTGGCTAACAAGACGCAAAGCGTCTTGCGAACGCCTAAAGTCGCAGGTTTCCGCCTTGCAGTCATTATGACCCGAAAGACGTTGCTCAGTATCAAGGAGCGAGTGGACACGAAAGTGGAGATCCCAACCCACGACGCTGAATTCTAATCGCTTGATTTCGGTTGTTTGAGGGTGTTAAAACTGGCGTGAACAGACGAAATCTACTCTCCTTCGACTTTTAAAGATACCATCTTGCATCAACACATGTTCAATCGTTGTTCAGTGTATTTCATTAACGATTCAATTGCCGCGGATCCCCCAGTTTCAAATCTTCCTAAACGCGTCTTTTCCGGGGATTTCACCCGAGTGTAGGTCGTCACCTAAACGGTGAAAATTCGTTTTTCGAGAGTCGCTACTGCAGACACATTTCTGGGATTTTTCTCCTTGTCGAGCGAGGTGAGTTTGATGACGTCACAGAATCTGGTGCAGTGTCCCATATTTCGGGTGGATGGGGTGCTCAGATGGGAAACCCACCCGAAGACCCATCTGTGATACATTCGTATCACAGCGTATGAGTAGCGACGGCAACTCCGGATCGGACGGCGAAATGGAGAAAATCAACGTCCGGGTGCCACGCGCGCTGCTCACCCAAATAGATGAAGTCTGGGAGCAACGCGGCTACGCCAACAAGTCCGAATTTATCCGCTATGCACTCCGCGACGCAGTCACCCCTCCAACACAGCTCTCTGAGGAAGCACTCGAGCACCTCGCCGAAAGCCGTGAACAGCGGGAGCAAAGCGAGACGGTCTCACACGAGGATGTGAAGGAACGTCTCGGCATCGATGACTGAGATTGAGTGGACGCCGAAAGCAACCGAACTCCTCTATCCAGAGCAGGCGAGCAATGTCCCACAAGCAGTTGATTCGTTGTTGGGTTAATACTCCAACACAGGTATAATGTTGGGTGGCAACCCAACAGTGAGGGATGGGCCACGAACTCCACACCGCTGCCGGTGACGCAGACGTCGAGTTCCTTGGCATGGAAGCCCTCGTCGTGGAGTTCTGAGCCAGTGCTGACGAATACTGGGATATTATTGGTGGGAACCCACCCCGTCTCTATTGAACTGCATATACACAAACACGTCCAACACACCCGAACATGACTACACTTCACATCACTGTCGGCGACCGAGCACAGCTCCGAGAGGATACGCTCCAGTTCATTCAGACAGCAGAGACTGGTGAACTGGATGCAAGCGATGAGCGTGCAGTCCTCCAGTTCGGAACCTATGACGATCTCGTCGACAGTCTCACCCCACTGCGCCTCAATCTCGTTCAGGCAATTGCCAAAGAACATCCCGCAAGTATGCGAGAGACTGCACGACTCGTCGACCGCGACGTCTCCGATGTGCATGCAGACCTGAAACAACTGGAGGTGCTGGGCATTCTCGAACTCAGGGAAGGAGGCCCTGGGGGAGCGATTCAACCAGTCGTCCCCTTCGATAAAATCGAGATACACATCGACTATCCACTTCTCGACGACGTCGATACAGACACCACTCCTGCGAGTGCAGATTAGCCACGTATATTTCACCCGCTGGAAAGGTGGGAAGGCAGTAAGAGGGAGTCGTGGTGAATCGATGAAAACGAATCGCCCGGATTCGGTTGTTTGAGAGTGTTCAGACTGGCGTGAACAGACGAAATCTACCCCCTCAATAATCAACCACCCACGACTTGGTCGTGGGCTTTCTCCTTGCTCCCTGTGAGTTTTCCCTTCGTCACCGAGTCAGGTGGTGGATACGAGTCGCTTCAATCGAATCGTAGAGCAAAATTGCCTGCTTGATGAGCGTGGCCTGGTGCTCAGAGTACTCCCAATCCTCTGCGTCGTGCCGTCGCTGTCGGCGTTCGACTGCTGGAATATCAGCACCGACGGTCGCTCGGAGTTCGTCAGCAGATTTCACATCGTATGCAGCCTTCCACTCGTCGATATCGTCCCGGATTGCACGTAATTCAGCCGTGAGTTCGTCTTTTTCGTGGTCGTTGATGAGGTCACGAATCTGATCGAAATACTGAGTGACTGGGTCGGGATGGTAACAGGTCTCACGGCCACGCTGAATCGTTTCGAGTTTATCGGCCTCGACGAGTTGGATGAGATACTTTTCGGCTGTGTTCCGGGCAACACCAGCAGCAGTAGCAATCTCGCCCGCGTTTTTTGGTTCGCGGACCGTCATCGCGACCTCCCGAATCCGGGCGACTTTTGCTGTGTGGTTTGAGGTTCCTGCGTCGCTCATACACGTACTCCACTCTCTGGCAGCATCAGTTTTTGAAGTTCAATTCAATATCTTGAATTAGCCCTGTTTTTCGCCCGAACAGGGGACACCGTTTGCGGGAGGAGACGTATCATTTCAGTCACATGCATAGGCGCGGGCTTGACTAGCCCAATCGAAAGGCCACTCCGCATCCTGTTCTGAAAACTGTGTTCACAGCCACGCTGTCCGCTTTTTAGCTGCGTGCTACTTTCGTGAGCGTAAGCCGAGCCATAGACTTATGTCAACATATATCAAATTGATTTAGACAGTAAATAATTGAATTATGACTGGAATACACTATAGCAACCTGGTGAAATCCGACTACGCGGAGAAGAGTATTCGAGAGATACTCGCATCACCGATCGACGCGCTCGTCGGTGTCGATGCAGATGATGTTGCTGCGCTAACTCATCTTGACATCGAGACTGTTCACGACCTGGCGACCGCACCCACGTTCAATCTAGCCAGGCGAATCAGAATGGCTGCTGAGGGAGACAACTCGCCAATGGCGAGCTACGGGCTCACACCCGCGAGTGCCACGGCGTCCGGGGAACCAACGCCAGTTGAAGACCTCGTAGACGCCGATATCAGTGCCTTAGCTGGCGTAACCGAACAGTTCGACGATGACATCCGAGACGCAATTGCATTGCGAACAATCCGAGATTTCTCACAGTGGCCACCGTATCTAGCTGCCAGAGCAATACTCAGACAACTGAACGGCGTCACAACGGATGAGGATTCTTCGGAACGAACACCAGCCGAGTTAGTCCCAGTCGCCCGGCAATACAACACAGAGAAAGTGTTCTACGAGAAGGTGTTCCTCGACGAAGTTCTCGAATCAACAACACAGGAAGAAGAAGATGAGGAAAACACGGTCGAACGTCCAATCCTTGCACCATCGAAATACAAGCGAATTCAATATGGAAACGACTTGTTTTCGCGGACCACCAAGCGACGAACGAGGAGTGATGGCGGGGCCGCACGTGTCGGTGCCTCAGAATCCGGTGGATTCCCCATCACAATCGACGCATCTACGACACCTGATTCGTACACGTCGCCTGCACTCGGGGCGTTCTTGACCTTCTCGCAATCCTGGTATCCAGAAGGACTGTCCCTCGGGAATTTACTGCATAGCACGTCACTCGCACCGGGCGAAATGACCAGAATTGCCGTGCTCGATTGGGCACGTCAAATCGGGGTTTCTACTGACGAACGCATCGACCAGGCCGAACAACTCGATGCATCAACCGGTCGAACCCGTGCGATCGACGAGACACAGGATGCGACCGCACGGGAGTTCACCACTGGTAGTTCACAGGTCCGGAGTGATGCAATATCGAGCCAGTCGAGTGCCAGTGGCGGACTCGGGTTTTCGGGTGGGGGGTTCAGCATCGGTGCGAGTGGGTCGGGAAGCAAGGCGCGCACGCGCTCTGCTTCGCGGTCGGTGAGTTCCTCGAGTGGACGACGAGACCTCTCCGCATCGATGAGCCAGCGATTGACTGATATTACCCAACAGCAGGCGTCATCGACGCGGTCACGACGGGCGTCTATCGTGAGCGAGATTTCACAAGAAGAGTCCGTGGAGGCGAAGACGCGCATTGTGACGAACTACAACCACATGCACTCGCTGAACCTGCACTATTATGAAGTGGTGCAGATTTACCGGACTGAAGTTCGGCCCGAGGAGGCAGAGCCGATTATCTTCCTCCCGTTCGAGCCAATCGAGTTCAACAAGCGGATGGTTCGCCGGTATCGGGGTGCACTCCTCGATGCAGCGCTGGACAACGAAACCTATCGTTCGCTTGCGAATGCATTCGGCAAATCGATCGTAACCCTCCAGTCGGATATCTGGCCAGATTCAATCGCTGATGAAGAGAGCGAAGCGCGTGCGTACGCACGGATTGGTGTCATTGGCTCGCTCGAAGACGGGACGTGGGACGTCCCGTCGGATGCGACGCTCACCCGTCTTACGTCGATGTCTGGCGGCCAGAACGACAAGGTCGTCGACGAAGTGCAGATATATCGTCGGTCTACCAACGACCCCCTCCAACTCGACGTGCAGAACGGTTCGACTCCCGTTCCAGAGGGCGTTGATTTCGCCGATATCAAACGCATCGCTGTGTCGTTCGATGAAACCGCAGAAGAGACGGACGACGACCAGTTCAACCTCACCCTCGGGATTTCGTTCGAAGGCAACCAGGACAGCATCCCGATTCGAGGATTGTGGACAGCACAAAGTTCGGCCGAGTTCAACCCCGTCTTGTTCGTCGACCAGCCAATCGAATTCAACGAACTCGTTTCGACGCTCAATGAAAGCCAACTCTACTACAGTCGAGTCGTGTGGGAGCACTTAGACCAGGAGACGCTTTCGTTGCTCTTGCGGGACATGCCATTGTTCGGGACGAATCGAACTGCGGAACTCGTCGAACCGACTCCAGTCGCGACGTACGGCAATCTCGTTGGCTTCCGGCTTGCCCTCCCGGAGCCAATCCCCCTCGATGGGCTTTCTGCGTCAACTCGCGAAGGAATTTCGAGTGCAGTTGAAACCGACCTCGATGGAATCGATATCGAGGAGGGGCCAATCGAATACGGCTTCGACGGCTTCGATGCTGAATCACGGGATCACCAAACACTGTTGACGATGGTCAATTGGTGGGGGAACTGGCGAGACCGCAATTACGACGCGGCCGCCGTCAAAGACGAACTCGTTTCGATGCCGAGCGACGGCGTCCACATGGAGCCCATTCTTGGACGAGCGAATGCGGCGGAGAAACTGGACATCACTCGATTCTGGGACTGGCAAGAGTCGCCGATTCCGTTCCAGGCGACCGCGATCAATCCCGTGGACACAGGGTCGCGAGCGTCCGATGAGCAGCTCACACCTGGCTCACTCGACTCGCCGATCGTCAATATCCAGACGCCACCGTCTGTTCCAGATCCGGCTGGGCTGTCGGCCATCCTTAACGCGGTGTCGACCGCGAATCTGTTCCGCGATATGTCCGGCCTCGACCAGACTGCTGCAGTTGCCCAACAGGGCCAACAGTCGACGAGCGATGCAGCAACGAGTGCGACGAAGACGACGATGGCGGGAGCCACCGCCCAGAGCAAGATTGCCTCCCAGAACTATCAAGCGAAGTTGAAGGCCGACACCGAACGGATGAAAACGCTCGCGTCGCTTGTCGGAGCGTCTACTGGTGGCTCGTCAGGGACCGACAGAACGACGGACACGAATTCCGGATTCGGCGCACTCTTCAACGAAGCCGGAAAGCAATCAACCACCTCATCGCCGATGACGAACGGCGGAGCCGAGAACACCACAGGGAAGTCGAATTCCGGAATCGGTGACATCGGTTCGTCGAGTGGGTCTTCCTCGAACGGGTCGACCGTCAATGGGAGTTCTCACGAATACCGGTCGCGTGAATCGGATTCGACTGACTTGCCTGTCGATATGTTGCAGAGCAAAGCCGACCCCGTCGGGAGGGCGACGGATGCAATGTACAGGCTCGATTCGATGAGTGACGACTCGGGCGTTGTACCGGCCCAGTACCCGTCTGCGACATCGGACGACGATGTGGACCTGAGCGGTCTTCGAGCGAACGGGCTGTACTGGAAGGAGCAAATCGTCAACGCTGCGAAAGCAGAAGAACGTGCGTGGACGAAACAGGATACGTCGAAGAAAGACGAGGCTACGCAACTGTCGAAGCTCGAATCCTACTATGGGGTCGTCGCCGAGGCAGGAGATGGCGTCATCACCGAACAAGGTGCGAAAGCGTACGCCAAGAAAGCGAAAAACGACGAATCTGCGTGGAGTGCTGCCTTCATCTCCTACGTCGTAAATCAGGCCGGTGTGACGCACGCTGATGGATTCGCATTCCACTTCCGACACCTGAACTACGTCGTCAACGCGCTCGTCAACCGCATGAATGGAGACCGCGAACGGCCCTTCTGGTTGTTCTCCGCTGCAGAAATCACCCCAGAGGTTGGTGATATCCTGTGTAAAAATCGGAAAGGCAAAAACAAGCCGTGTTCTGACCATTCGCTTCAGAGTCTGGCGCAGAACTATACCGCCATCGGCGATGTAACCGGAAAGCACGTGCCGAAAGATGAGATCTATGGACGGTCGCACTGCGACATCGTCGTCGAGAAGAAAACCATCGACGGGGACGACTACATCGAGACCGTAGGCGGCAATACGATCGACCTCAGCGGAGTCGCGGACACCGTTGGGCGCAAGCGATGGAAGTTAGACAGCGACGGGCACGTCGAATATCGCGTCGATACCAACAATTCCAAAGTCGATGACTGCTCTGTCTTCGGCTACATTCGGATTATGGTGCCCAGTATCGACGAAGTGCTGCGAGAGGAGGGGTCCACGCTCGCTTGAGATTGCGGTAGCAGACCAGCTTCTTGGCTACTGATTTACTTTTTATCGAAGTACCTCCAAACACGAATCGTTGCGAATGAGGGGAGTGCTGGCTATTCTACAAAATTGAGTCGATAGTCCACGGAGTTGGGTTCACTTATTATCGCCAATTAAAGAGCGACTACTTCGACACGAGTCGAGACAAAGGCACGTGCCCGAACTGCCAGGCGTACGTCCGGTCGACTAACGGAGGACCGATTTCTGACCTGCAACCGATATGGCTGGGTGGTTGGCTATCCATTCCTTCGATGGCTTCGTTACCCATCCTGGGTTGACTACTACTTCCGTGACTAGCTTCCGTTGTATTCAGGCGTACCAGTCAAATTATTAAGGAATCAATGAGTAGCCTAACCATGGTGAGGGGACTAGCATCTCGTCTCAAAGACTACTTTGAGGAGAGGACACAAGAGAATTTACGGAGTGTCATAAGCTATGAGCAAGAAGAGTACGAGATTGTGTATCTCCGTGACGATGTCACCGAAAAATACACCAGAGAGCAACTCAGAGATTCGATAGACAATACGCGTCTGGAATCGATGACTGCGCCGGTATACGACTCACTCTACTCTGATGACCATGGGGAACTGACGTGCCTGGTCAAGTGCTTCGAGCATGTGGTCGAATTGAACTTCGTCCTTGGTGATTTTGAGGGAGTCACTATTGGGCTTGATGAAGCGGCATTAGCAGGCTCTCAAAATCTCGTGGCTGGAACGAGACAGATTTTCATTGAGGAACGGGCCGCATGAGTTGGTGACTTTGCCTGCATAGTCTGGATTACACGATTCGAGGAGAAAGCCCACGATGAAGTCGTGGGAGGATGTCAGGCGGCTTAACGTTAGGCCTAATCGTAAGAATACGTCAGGCAATAGTCGATTATCTGTCACTGAAAACACCCACCAGTAGGTTCAACGAACCCGATACACGCCAGACTGCACCTTATTCAACTTCCCTTTCTCGGTTAATTTGGTGAGAGCACGACTCACGCTCGATTTCGGACGGTCAATCTCGCCAGCAATCTCTCCTGTTGTTAACGTCGTCTCCTCGCTCTGCTTGAACGCCCCGAGAATATCCGTTTCCACCGAACTGGCGACTTTACTGAGGATATCGTTTTCAAACGCAATATCAGCGAGCTTTTCTACATTGAGTATTGCGTTAGTAACTTCGCCTGTGGCTGTTTGATGTGATTTAATACGGAGGACACCAGCCTGAGTCAGCCACTGAACCTCCGCAAACGTGAGCGAACCTGCCTCAGCTGTGATGTCTGTGTCAGTGGTGACGTTGTACGCGTCAAATTTCCTTCCGTTCGACATGCGTGCCCTGTTTTACCGGCAATGTTAAAATATTTACCCGCAATGTTAATTTCTTTTCCCTGGAATGAAATGTCATTAACGCTGATTTCAGCAAGGCTTTTCAGTAATGCCGGGCGTAGAATGAAGTGAGCGCTAGGCGCCAGCGTGAAGAGCCTGTTCGACCATGTCCCTTGATGGATGTGGGGGCAGGAATCGGCGCCTGTTACTATACTCTGAGTCACAACCCACGCAGGATGCTCCCCAGATTGTCGAACCCATCCCTCTCAAGTGTCCGTACGACCGGGTTCAGCGAATCACTGATTGGAGGCTGGCTCCCCTGATCCGCAAAAACAGCTCCCTTGTACCAACAACAGATTCGTTGACGGACGCTGTCTCCACGGTGACCGGGTAGCTGTGCGGGCGTGTACTCAACGCTATTTTGGTACATCCCATTGAACGCCTGTCCCCACTCGTCAGACCGAGCTTGTTTGGCATGCACAACGGGAAAAACGGGATTCATATAGTCGTACTGCTGCTCGAGGGTGTGGGCGAGGTAATTTGCCGTCAGGTCGGCAAGTAACGCATTCGGGTAGTAGAACTCCGATTTCTGGCCGTGAGCTGTTGTGGGATGGTCGTCTGTGAGTCCGGAGAGTGCCTCTAAAAAGGGCTTGGCTTTCTGTTCGTTTCCATCAATAATCACCAGCGGAGTTAAACCGAGAACAAGGAGATCGTTCACGTGGATTGCTGAGTGAACCGCTTCGACCTGCTGGAGATTTGTGTTCTTGTCACGCGCTCGGCTGTGAGCAAATGCTTCGAGGTGCGCCCGATTCGCATGAATGAGATTCTCGCAAAACCCCTGCAACTCGGTGTGCTCGTAATTGTTTGCCTTGTCGTAGAACGGTTTGAACCCAATGTCCGCGCCGTGCTCATAGATGGAGCTGAGGATCTCGGGTTCTTGCTCCCGTGTCGAGTGTACTGCGACGGTGACAGTCGTCCCACCAACGGTGCTCGCATCGAGTGCGATCGAGGAGGCGAATGACGCGGAATTTGTTTTGAAGAGAGGGAGAGTCATTGATCGTATCGGTGGCACATAGTCTGGTACTGGTTGGCTCTGTAAGTAAGTGAGAAGGGGAGGGTATTATACCGCATTTATTTTCTTGCGAGCGGCGCGGACTCGATCGTTGACAGTCTGTCGGCTTACGTTCCGGACATGTGCCCAGATCGCTTGACTACTCGTGTACTGTTCGGTGGTCATCCAGTAGTCCAACGTCTCTGCTGGCGAGCCAAGCTCGTTGGCAAGAGCTGCGAGTTCGATGGCGGTGATACGGCGTCCTATATCGAGCGGAGTTCGTTCGGTTGCCTGCTGGCTGATGAACTGACTAATGGATAGGTGTACCAGAGTTTCGCCGTCTTCATCTACAAGCCAGACTCGAACGTCGCTCTCAGACTGGTCAGCCATAGCTGGAGAGTGCTCTTGCATCCAACTGAAAGGATGTTGTGGCTGACCGACTCTCGCCACTTCGAACCGCTATTGTCGTTTGAGGTGGGTTCATTCGAGAATCTCGAACACGTCGACTGCTTTGTACTCTTTGCCGCGTTCTTTGCCGGTCACTTCTGCTACGAGCCCATCTGCTTCGAGATCGTCGACGACCTTGTAGGCAGTTCTGCGTGAAACGTCGAGATACTCCACGAGGTCGAGTGTAGTGAAGTACGGATACTGGAGCAACTGCCGAGCGAACCGGTCCGTGCTCGTAGCGCCTGGGTACTCCTGTTCGTAGCGCGTTTGGAGCTCTCGAAGCTGGTGTGTCCGGTCGTAGGACGTCGCCGCTTGGCTTCGGAGGCCTTCGAGGAAGAACGTGAGCCACTCGTCCCACGCACCCTCTTCGCTCACCGCACGCATCCGTTCGACGTACTCGACTTTGTGCCGGTTGAAATACGCACTCGGGTAGATGTAGGGACTTTCGAGGTAGCCCTTACTTGCCAAAAAGAGGATGATGAGGAGGCGACCAAGGCGACCGTTTCCGTCAGAGAATGGATGAACGGTCTCGAAGAAGTAGTGGATGATAGCAGCATCGACGAGTGGATGATACTGCCCACCCAGCTGGATGTACGATGCGAGTGACTGCATGAGCCCATCGAGCGCCTCGGGCGTCGGTGGGACGAACGGACGCTGTCCTGGCTGTGGACTCGAAAGATGAACCATGTGGTCGCGGAATTCGCCGACGATGTCACCCTCGTTTCGAACGTCTTCGAGCAGCATCGAATGGAGTTCTTTGATGAGCGAGAGGGTTATTGACGCGCCACTCTCGATTCGTTCGAGTCCGTACGTGAGCGCAGTCTCGTAGTTGAGCGCCTCTTGTAGGTCTTTCTCGATTCTGGATTCAGTCTCGTCTGCGGGGTGTCTTGTATGATACGCCTCGACGTCTTCATATGCGACCTCTGCCCCTTCGATTCGTGCGGATTCGACAGCTTCGATGCGAATGAGGGAGGTGTAGAGAACTGCGGAGAAGTCAATTGTCGAGATGATACCGTCCACGCGACCGATTTGATACGCGGCATCAGCCACCAGATCGTGTGTCTGATCGGTGAGATCGTGCTTCGGCTCTACAGGAAGCGACTCGGGGGAATAGTACGGGTGGGGATGGGAGGGGACGTACTTTCCCGGTGCACTTTCTGGAAGCTCCTTCGTGGGCATTGCACTTAGCACACTCTTCCCTCTCTGTTGGTATAGCTGTTTTTATAGTGGGTATACGAAGGAGTGGTCTGCCAGTTGCCTACGCGGCAGTCTTCCCAGAACCGTACGTCTATATTTAATACCGAGTCAATTCACGCTTAAATCCTCGTAGCTGAACCCTCGTGGTACAGCAGTACACTAATTACATCAGCACACCAATTTCAGGTCATGCCCGTGAGCATCGACGACTTCGAATCCGGAGACCTTCCACAGGGGCCAACGGTCCCCGAGCAGGTGGTTTCATATCTGTACACACACCGCGACCAGGCATTCACCCGGTCTGAGATTGCCAGTGCTATCGGCGAGAACCCGAACACAGTCGGAACCGCCCTGTCGAGGCTGAAGGCACGTCGTCTCGTTCGCCACCGGGGAGAATACTGGGCGATTACACCCGACGAATCTCGACTCGTCGATGCATACGACCTCCACATCGCGAGCGAGCGACTGAACGAGAACGAGGGCGGCATCGACGCCGACGAGTGGGACTTGACGGCCCCAAAGACGCCACACCCAAGCGAACGAGGCGAACGCGAGGACAAATCCTAAATGCAACCGGAGCGCGGCGACGTCGTACGGAGTGCAGATCCGTTCAAACTCGGGAATGATAGACAACGTCCGTGGCTCGTCGTCAACAACGATACGCACCCGTTCGGCGGCGAACAGTACATCGCCAGTCGCCATCTCGACGAAAGCGTACGACGATTCGGTAGCCCTCTCAGAAGACGTCTGGGAAATCGGTGGTGTCCCTCGGGAATCGTACGTCTCTCCATGGGCGGTCCATTCGCCGCGAAGTGAGGACTTTGTCGCCTGGCAAGGACGCGTGACGGATGGCTTCGTCGAACAGGTCGTAACAAAACTGGAGACGTATCTTCACCTCAGTGAAGAACGTTGAGAGGGCGTGCGGCCAGTCACCAAACGTCAAGAGTTCTTTCCGATTGACATGGCGTACAACGCTGCCATGACCATAGCATCTCTCACCAGAGAGCAGTGGTCAACGTCGTTTTCTTTGCGCTCAAGCCACGGTGCGGTGACACGTTCCACGCTCGAACGTAGTTCGGGCAGGTCCGAGTAGTAGCTCGGACTAGGGTTCATCGAATGCGAGGGCATCAGCGACAGCTACAGGAAGCACTGGTCGCGGTGCCCCCTCATGACGCAGCACTCGCTCAGATTTTTTCGTCTCCTCATAGACCGCGCGTGCTATTGGGACACCCCGGAGGAAGTTGTGCTCGTACAGAATTTCGACGCCACGCTCGGTCGGCCCCCAGAACTTCGAGGGAAGATTCCGCGTCGACGCATTCGGTTCGTGAACGTAGACGTCGAGGATACCCGCCTCTCGAAGTCGTTTAAGCTGATCGAGAATCGCTGCCTCGTTCTTCGGAATCATGTAGTCAAGCTCGGCCAGCGACATGAGGTGAGCCGGGTGACCAAGGATTAACTGGATGATGAGGTGTCGAGTCTCCTGTGAGAGCAGCTCGCGCATTTGTCGCTGCTCTGCAAACGGGTCCTCGAATCCCTCCGGGGCCGTGTGGCTCATATCTCAATATAGCCTGCTCGCCTGCATAATGGTTTGGGTGAACTAAGTCAATAAAATCGGTATTTTACTGAGTCAATCAGAAACGCCTATGGCCCAGTCAATTGTGTCCACCAATATGAGTGGGCCGTCCGTTCCCCGAACGCAGGCAAAATCATGACAGCCGTACAGCGGGCACTCCGGGGCCTTGACGTCGGGGCTACCGAAGCGACGCAGATTCTGTCGTGGGCCAACAGTGAGACGCCAGCAATCTACGACCGCGACCAGACTGCCTATCTCGTCCTCGGAAGCTACCGAGATCCATATCTCCGACGTGTACGAGCGGTCAGCGATCGATTGAACCGTCGTTATGGAACGTACGCGTTTCTCATCGGGGATCTCACCGACATCGATATCCCACGCCTCCCCGAATTCCGCGTCAAATTTCACATCACCGCGACGCTCAGTGACTATGTCGCCGCCGTCTTCGAACAGGATGAAGGTGGCGAAGTCAACGAACTCGGCAAACTTGGAGAAACCGAGTACTTCGAGAAAGCGTACGCCTTCCCCCGCGCGTACCATTGGGAGATGGAAGAGAATCTCACAGAAGAGCGTGACGTGCTCGCTGCTGGAGCACAAATTATGGCTGCCACGAACGTCGACGAGGAGACGAAAGCTGCAGAACTCGAGGCACTTGTTGACCGGGCAGCACACACTGGTATCGACATTACAGTCGATGACGTGACGAGTACGCTCGAAGACAAACAAATCGACGTCCCCTCGTACAGCTGGGTCCACTTGAAGGACTTCCGCCTCTTCGAACTCCACGGGCGGTGTTATCCCTGGACAACTGTGGATGAGCTCCTCGATGCAACGGACGAGCTTCCAGGGTCGCCCAGACCAAGTTGGGAACAACAGTAAAAGATATTCGTACGAATACGATTACCCAAGAAGCAAACAACGAGCCAGTTCGCACTCAAATCCTCGTAGGTCAGCTACCCACGACTTCAGTCGTGGGATTCCTCGCTACCGCCGTTTGAACCACCGTGCGGTAGTTGAGGCTGGGTTTCTCAATGCATACATGTAGGCACAGCCTCAGTCTGAAACTGGTCGAATTCGATGGTTCGGCTAAAATCGTGCATCCTGACGGTCCTAATGCCCGTGTAGTCTCAACTTCCACAACCTCGGAAGATAGTTTTGTTGCGTGCCTTATTTTCATCATCTGACCCCACGGAACATCCGATTGATAAGTGTGTGGGCTTACCAGTATTGCTACTGTCAGCTATTAGACGAATAGAACGAACCGTGCTGCATACAGCGCGCGAGTCTGGCACAAGAGTTTAGTCGCTAACGAACAATTGAATCGTTCGAATCAGAACGCAGACTCACCGTTGAACACGTAACGAATCAACGAGTTCGCGTTTCCTGTCAAGCCTGTCGAAGAACAACGAATCGTAGTCCCTAATGTTCCACGCGTCCGCAGTTTCGGGGTCAATCCACTCCAGGTATTCGAAAAACGCCCTGAGTGCCTCGAAGAACTGGGGTTCTGCCCCCCAGTTCCAACACGGGAGCACGTCGTCCCTAGCCCGAAGTTGTTCGATTCGATACCACGGTTCGGCTCTGTCGTAGTATCGAGTTGCTTCTGCCGAC
The DNA here is from genome assembly GCF_029338295.1 of Haladaptatus sp. QDMS2. Classification (NCBI taxonomy): domain Archaea; kingdom Methanobacteriati; phylum Methanobacteriota; class Halobacteria; order Halobacteriales; family Haladaptataceae; genus Haladaptatus; species Haladaptatus sp. QDMS2. The sequence continues at coordinate 10,432 of NZ_CP119792.1, read as the reverse complement.
CCCGTAAAGAGATGCGCATCACCGACCCACTCCTCGAACAGCCCGACAAGACACGCACGCGTCGAATTTGACCATTCATCTTGTAGCGCATCGTACGCGGCGTCTTGCAGAAGCCAGGCGTAGGATGTGAGTGTATTGCGAAGGGAGGTCGCTTGGGTAGTTTCGCCCGCTCGTTGAGCATAATAGATGGCGAATAAGAGGTCGGCGACGGCCTCGTCGCTGTCCATATGCGACCGGATGCCACACGACTGTAATCGGGCTTGCGCGGACATCGCTCGGTAGCGTGCTGCCTCCTCAAACCTCTCTTCCTTAGCGAACGCATCGGCCTGGCTTGCCATCGACGCCTCGAAGACCATTACGCTATACTCTCGCTCAAGAGACAATAAGATTCATCGGTAACGTCTGTCTTCCTTTGCTCAATGTGCCCGGAATCGGTGATGTAATCAGAACGAATCACACGCAAGGGCCAGCTGCTGAACTCACCCTCTATATTCAGCACGCCACCATATATCGTTTTCTTGATATCCCGCCGACAACGACGGGTAGTAGTCTGCCTGTATCTCTCACCCCTCGGCCCTTTTGTACGGAGACTGGTGGCTGGATCAGTCGTCTGCCGTGTAAGCTCCGCTCCGATGTTCAATCCGATGGACTTCAAGTACGAGCGCATCGTGATCGAGGACACACGCAAGTCGATACTGCCCCACACGAAGCTTCTCAAAAGGGCCACCGGTGAGCGGTTCGAGATAATCGCCGGGATCACGCCAGGGGTCGTCGACGATCTCGTCGAGTTTCGAAACGATGCGGTCCTGAACGTGGTGTTCGAGGTTGTCGAATTGTTTGGCAGCCCGTGGAGCGAACTTCCATGTCCACTCGTCGTCCTCACTCGCCATCCGAGTCGTTGTCCATCATCGCGATAACTTCCTCCCGGGACACGAGTCCCTCCTCACCGGTACGAAGTCCGTGCTCGCTGGCTGCAATCTGCTTCCAGCCCTCACGCGAGAACTCGGGGTGCTTGACAGCGTCTCGGGCCGCATAGCGGAGGAATTCGCTGCGCGAGTTGAAGCCCTGTTCTTCCCACGTTGCGTCGATGTCATCGAGGAATGCTTGTGTAAGCCGAAGGTTGATCTGAACGGTCTCCGGCCCGTCGTCCCCGGTCGAAGTTTTGGCACCAGACATGATATACGAGTGCTTTACGTACGCATATCAGATAAGCATTCTCCCGCTACAGGTGTGGCCCTATTCTCTGTCGTGACGCGGTACCCACGTCCAGAGCTTGGTAACCATCAACAACGACGGTCTCGAAGAGTCGTTATGTCTGAGTCTCGCCAAAAGCCCATCGAACGGGAACGGCGGCTGGCTGACGCGTATAGCGTCGGTATCGAGATTGCAGACATATACCGCCATGGAACGTCCCTCGTCACAACCATCGGTCAGGCATCAGCTTCGACCGAAGCCCTGGAGGACTCCTACCCAGCGTGGCATCCGGCCCCATATTCATTCAGAGGATGTTCCGAAGCTTCATCTACCGCGAGATCACTGCTGAGAGCTACCAACGTATAGGCCACCGTTCGACCCTTTTAGAAATACAAAGACGCTGCGTGAGGGCGTTTGTGAAACAATGACCGAGTATACGTGCGAACGCCGAAACGAATTTCACGTATAGTCGACATATAAGGGAGTATACTAAGAGCGTGCGTCCCAGGACTGTAGTGTTACATTCACGCTGTAGTTGCACACCTGCTGGTTCTCTACGTATCGAAGGACTATGATGTCCATCTCGTTGAGAGAGTTCGACTTATCACTACAGGTACTACGACCACAGCATCTCAATGTGGCGCTCAATTGCAGTGAGCACTGTCGAGTAGACCTCGAGTGGGTGCAGCGACGGAAGTTCGAGGTCGGTAATCTCAAGAGCATCTGGCGGTTCGTGGAAGTGCAATCGTCTGTTATGCGTGTTCGGATGGCGATCCCATCGACACTCCCAGCGGTCACCATCTTCGTGGTCCTCGACGTAGTGATAGGAGAAATCGCCAGTGGAAAACCATCGAATGTCGAGTCTGGCTGCTGCTATCGAGTCGGGATAGTGGCCAGCATCAAATCGCACGTGGAGAAGGCGCGGTTCGTATGAATCTGGGTCGAACGTCGTTTCAGCGACGAGGGGTCTGCCGAGAGGTGGCGTTCCAGGAGGCGCAACGTCTGGCGGTCAGGTGGACTAGCCGAATCGTCTGACGGAAAGCTCATTTAGGCGCGAATCAGGTGCCCGTCGTTCTGGGAGAGCTGGCGAGCGAGTTCGTACAGCCGGATGTTGCGAATCACGCCCTGCCACTCGCTGATTGCGGTCATCCGTTCGTGGATGGTGTCGTGGCTATCGTGGTCAAATACGTTGACGGTTGTGGGGTCTGTCGTCTCGAACTGGGCTTCGTACTCCGCACGCTTCGTTTCGAGTGCTTCTACGCGAGCGATGATCGCTTCGATAGTGAGGTCGGCTGCGATTCGACTGGCCTCTTGCCATTCGAGGTAGCCGTCGTTTCGCTCGTAGGTTGCCGGGCGGCTCTCTGTGTTAGCGCGGGCGATGCCCATCTCTGCTAAGCGTTCGAGGTGCTTTTTTGCGGCGTTCGGCGAGCAGTCTGCGAGTTCAGCGATGTCGGTGTACTTCGTCGGGGATGTAATCCCGAGGAGCACGTCGTAGACACGGCCAAACGTGTCCGTTCCAGTCTGCCATCGACGCTCGGTATCGTCGACATTGGGAGCCGGGTCGAACTCGGTCATAGCTACTCGTAGGTAGCTATTTGCAATATATATTCATGTTTTTTAAATATATGCGAGAGGTTGCGATAGCAAGATTATGGGTCACTGTCATGGCATCCAGTCATTACCCTTGATTCAACCGACGTCTATTGCCCGCTCTATACGGGATTTATTCACGTTACAAAGAAAATGGAAAGAACAATTCGTCTCACCTGGGCGTGTTCGAATGAGACGCCCTCAAAGAGTCAAGACCGCCAAGACTCGAACTCGATTGCAACAACCTCTACAGAAATCGAGACAAAGTATCTGGAGGCTTATCCTCGATGTACTTCACGATTACGCCATCCATCATTCGAACCATTTCAAGTGCCTCCACTATGAACGAATTCCCTGTTGGTTCAATATAATCGAATTCGCCGGTGTGGACTCCGCGAGCTGTGAAACGAATCGACACCAAGTCACCTTCCACGATACACTCCTCTAGTGGAAACCTTTGTCACTCCACCTCTAGTTTTGATAGCGGTCTTGTTGAGGGTGTGATATCTGTCCGATACTACTTTATGCTACTATGAGCTACATTCGATTACAATGCCGGTTCATCTCGAATCACACGTTCCGGAACTCAATCTCAAACCCGGAACCACCAAATCCGACATCGTACAATTCCTGTACGAGAACCCGGAATGGGGATACACTCCAAAGGACGTTACAGACGAACTCGATATCCCTCGAGGCACCGCAACCACCACGCTCAAACGCCTCTATGACACCGACTACGTCGGTAAAACCAGTGACGGGTACTACCACGCTCTCAGCGACCGAACAGACATCCAGCGATATCTCTCAAACCTCGACCAGCTCTACCGCATGTTCGGACACCACCGATCCGACACCACTCCTGAGGAACCTACGCGTAAAATCGGGGAGGGGAGAACCGACGAAGATCTTGATGCAGAACTCGCGGAACTCGAAACTAACTTAGAGTGAATGAGTGAAGTACCTCGGGGACAAGTGGTTCGAGAGACCGCAGGTCTCTCGTTATCACGAAGAGCACGCTCTCTCGTAGACCCCGAGGCACTCTGCCTCGATTTCTGTAGACTTCCGTATCTTTGGTGCATTTGAGCCGGATGACGAGGCGTACGATTACCACACCAATGATGGGGGTCTGTACGACCTTCCGGTTTCGAGTGTATTGAATCGGTATCAGTTCAAGGCGACGCTCAGCTGATTCGGTTAGATTGAACCAGATTTATTGAGGAGTTTCGTTCCCTGTCTCGGTTGGAAGAATGAGTCAATAACTATCCCAGTATAGACCATCACAGTGTTGACCACTACAGTTAGTACGCATTAGGAACGTAGAACTCGTTGATGGGACACACCAGTCAACCGGGCGAAACCGATGGGTTCGATACGTGGACCGCACTCAAACTCATAACTCAAGACACACGTGCCAGTCTCCTCTCGGATATCGTCGGCCACCCAAAGGGATTGCCAAGTGTCCCCGAACTTGAGTACACGAACCCGAGCATCGGATGAAGCGCAATCGAGGGACATTTCCGAAAGCTCACTGAGGCGGGAGTCGTCAAGGCCGTTGAGTTCCCCAAAGGTAAACGGCGTCGAGACCTTCCCTACAAGTTCTATCGTATCACCTCGGAAGCGCGGGAGTTGTTCGACCGTAACAACCTCTTCAACGAAGACGTGTGGCGCGAAACCTACGCCAAGGTGAAGAAAACACCCGAGATACGGGAGATTGAGTCAATGCCACGCCCGGTGGAAAACGCTTAGAGTGCGTAGTCGAGGAGTCTCATTCTTTCCGCTCGTGTGTTTTGCGACGAGTATCGTCAGTCAGAGTGGACAACACCTCCGAGTTGCTTGAACGAGATAGTGGGGGGTAGGTTTCGTCTGTTCACGGCAGATACACGCCTTCTATCTACAGTATCTCATGGGAAATAGCATTCAGAAGGGGTACATTTCGCTTGTTCATGAAGAAGGCAACACATCTAATTCTGGAGAGAGGAGAGTACATTTCGTTTGTTCTCAGGAGATACAGCCTATCGCTGTACAGAATCTTAGGGGGAGTTGCTTATCGAAGGGGGTAGGTTTCGTCTGTTCACGATGGATAGACGCCGTCTCACTGTAGAATTTCAGGGAATTTGATTGTCGGGGATGGAAACTTTCGTCTGTTCCAGAGGAGAGGAACCCACCCATCAAATTCTGGAGAGGGGAGAGTACATTTCGTCTGTTCTCAAGAGATAAGACTCGTCTCTGTACAGAATTTCGTGGTGGTTACTCATCGGAGGGGGGGGTAGATTTCGTCTGTTCACGGTGGATAAGTGCCCTCTCGCTGTAGAATTTCATAAGGAAGTGGAATTCGCAGGGGGTAGCTTTCGTCTGTTCTGAAGAAAGTCATCCATCAAACCCTGGTGGGAGGGAGAGTACATTTCGTTTGTTCACAGGAGATACAACCGATCACCCAACAGAATTTCATGGGAATTGCTGGTCCGAGAGGGTAGATTTCGTCAATTCTTGGTGAAGACAACTCTACATCGAATACTGGCATGGAGGAGGGTAGCTTTCGTCTGTTCGCGGAGGATACAAGCCTTGAACGGGTAGTATTTCGCGTGAATGGGTTGCCGGAGAGGATAGCTTTCGTCTGTTCAGGGCGCTCATTCGAGCGAACGCTTTTGTTCAAGTTCCTGGCGAACTTCGAAGACAGTCTCGGCATCGAAATCGAGGTCGTATTGGTAGAATCGACCTCCTGATTGTCCACTATTTCTGTCGTTCATCGTAAGGAACCCGAGCATCGACAGTTCAGAGAGGTGGTTCTGAACGCTCTTGAGAGATTGGAGAGGACTATCTCCCCAATGATTCGCAACGTCTTCGTAAGTCGATTGAATGGTCTTTGACCGCGCAGGAAGATCCTCGATGACGTCGAGACGGGCAACTGCTTCGAGCACGTACTGCGTGTGGATAGTTTGGTCTTGGATTTTGTTTTTGAGGTGGCCGCGTTCGACCTCTTTTGAGGCGGTTTCGATGTGCGTGTCTCTGACGACGTCGTCCTCTGCACGTTCGGCAAGGACACCTCCAGTGAGCAGGAGATCGAGGGCTTGTCGGGCGTTACCCGAGTCCCGCGCTGCGAGTCCCGCACTCAGCGAAAGGGCTGATTCATCACACGCTCCATCGGCAAACGCGAGTTTTGCGCGGTGTTCCAGGATGGTTCGTAGCTGGTTTGCATCGTATGGGGTGAACGAAATCTCCTCTTCACGGAGTGAACTTTTGACCTTTGCAGAGAGGCGATTCCTGAACGTGTAGTCATTGCTGATGCCGATTATTCCGACACGGGCGTTGGTGATGTGGTCATTCGCCCGGGCACGTGGGAGTTCATACAGAAGGTTATCCAAGTCTTTCAGGTGGTCGATTTCATCGAGGACAAGCAGGAACGACCCACCGTGGTCGTCGAGGTGTTCGTAGAATGCGTCGAGCGCATCGCGCGTCGAAAGGCCCCGTTTTGGGAAGGGTTTCTCCGCAGATGATTTGAGCTGGTTGATGTGACGACGGAGAATGCTGTACGTACTTTCGTTGGTACAATTTCCGAATAGAACGGTGAGGTCATCGGCACTTTCTCGCGACTCTGCTTCCTCTTCGAGTGCGTCAAGGATGTAGCGCGTCACAACCGTCTTTCCAACCCCTGTTTTCCCGTAGACGAATATGTTCGGTGGTGACCTGCCAAACAGCACGTCAGAGAGTGCATCTCGATAGGCGGCAATCTCCTGGTCCCGTTCAAGGATCTGATCGGCTGGTAGTCCTCCTTCAGAACTTCCTTGCGAGAAAAAAGTGTGTGAGTCACCTCGTTGAACGGGTTCGACGCGTCGGATGGCATATGATATTCATACGCACTCACCACCCATTGATAAAATCACAGGTTTTCTGTTTCGTTAAAGTAGAGTGTTTCGTCTGTTTCGTTTGTTATACCTCTAATTGTAATCTGGCTCTATAGGTCGTCTATCTGCTGAAATTGCGTGGGAACAAACGAAATGTACTCTCCCTCATTCCTGCTTTTGGTGGGGAGCCGGTTCCTTCAGGAACAGACGAAACCTACCCCCTCTGAGTACTACTCCTCCGGAAATTCTACAGCGAGAGGGCGTGTCTCCGCCGTGAACAGACGAAATCTACCCCCTCACCCCAACCCAAACTGCTCTCGGTTTGCCGTTGGTGGACTGGTAAGATCCTCACTTGGTAGAATTCTACACAGAGACGACGCCTACTTCCTGTGAACAGACGAAACCTACCCTCCCTCTGCGAATGCAAGGTCAGTCTACCCGTCGACCTTCGAGATGTCCGTGCGATATAGGAGAGTTACATTCCAACGCACAGCAGCGAGGATACGATTTTAATTTCTTACCAAACAATGCTTCTCACAACGCTTCCAAATGTTTGGTAAGAAATTCTCGCTTAAACGCAACCCGCGAATCCTGGCAAGAAAACTCGAGAGAGCACCAGTCATTGGTCTCTCGTCAGCTCAATTCCTGTTGCCTACGACACGACGTGAAGTGTGAAAATGAGAGTGCATTTCGTATGTCTTTTTCCAAGATCGTGGCTCTAAATTGGCGTAGAAAGAGAGTTCATTTCGCATGTCCTCAGCCAGTTGGTCCGACGTTCCGAGCGTTAGGATGAACGAGGGTCTTCTGAGAGTTCGTAGAGGCCACCACCGAGTTGACGAACGTACCCGTGTTCGACGAGTCTGAGGAGGCGGTTCTGGATGTTCCCTCGAGAGTAGGACGTTTCCTGGGCGATGTACGAGGGCGTACATCGACCCTCAGTGAGATCAAGAACTGCGTTGTCGGTTGGATTGAGAGAGATAGCCGGCATTGAACGTGAATTCAGGGGATGTGAATATAATGATTGGGCAAGTCCAATCGTTATTGTTTTTAGAATGTGCTAATCACAATAATTATACCACCCCCAGTTGTGTCTCTGGACGAAGCGCGGTATCGCACAAAATGGCCAGGTGCTGGAACACCTGACCGCGCTTCCCGTGTGAGAAGCAATGAAAGATACGACAATACATCGTGAAAACGATTCCGGACAGATCGCTGAGTTTCTGCGAGCAATCGGGCCAATCGACCGATTTGTATGGCGAGTGCATAGTGGTGATTTTTCGTGAGCGATGAGGAGGTAATCGCCCGACTCAATGAGCTGGAGATAGCAGTTGAAGAGATTGAGGAGACGCTTGCAACCGTAACTGGACAGTGCATCCCTTTGCTCACAGCGACGGTGCGCCACGCAATTGCAGCGGATATTGAGTCGATGGAAGACCTACCCAATGAGGGTCGAGAGTTCAGTGAGCGATTGCATGAGATAGAGACACATCTCGCAGAGGTCGATGAGCGCCTCACACAGTTTGGTGATATTTCACCAGAAGCATCCACGAAAGAGCAGAAATTCGTAGTCATCCTCGAGTACGCAGCAAACAAGCAACGTGGGGACCAGTCTCGGGTGTCTGTCTCCGCAACGGAAATCAAAGGCTGTGTGGGAGTCTCGCGACGGTACGCCTACGACCTGTTAGAGGCGATGGCCAAATCGGTCGACGGATGTCAGTTGCGGGAAGCTCAGTCGGTCCAGACAAGCACAGGAGTGAAGCAAAAGCGCAAGGCGCTACTCGTAGACTGTGAGGAAGTTCATAGCAATCACGGGGATGTGAACCAGTTCACCACAGGAGGTGGGGGATAGGATTCAGTCAGAGAGTGATATAGAGACCAGAGCGGGTTTTGAAGGACATCTTGGCGATTCCCCTTGGAAGAACCGCGGAAGTGAAAGGGGCGGTGAGCGTTGCGTGTGGGTGGTCCCTTCCGAAGAGTCCTCGTTAGTACATAGGCTCTGGCTGGGCACAGACACTGGTTGGTGTGGTGAACGAGTTCACAAAAGCAGTTGGCCAGTGGCGGCAGCTATCTCAAAAAGAATAATCAGCGGTAACTACGACGAGAAGAAACCCTTCAATCCAATTTTGAGAGGTAGCGTTCGACATACGGATGCAGGTTTTCGTATGGGGGTTCGAAAACCCTCAACTGACTATGCTGTTCATCGGGACTGAGTTCGTCTACATTGAGGGTAACCACGAATGCCGTAGCCAGGTAGTGCTTTGAATCGACTCCTGCAATTTCAGAGGTGTTATAGAAGTGTTCGAATGTCCCCAATCGTTCTTCAATCGTTACGTTAATGCACAGTTCATCACGTGCAACCCGGTGGGCTGCGTCAGTGAGAGTCTCGTTCTTCATCACAGTGCCCCCAGGTACGAACCATTCACCACGGACAGGTTCGTTCTCCCGGAGCCCAAGTACAACTCCGCCCTCGTGTCGTATCACCAAATCGACCGAAACCAGTGGCACATTACGAACGATTGCTTCCCACTCGTCGTCAGGGATTGGTTTGCCGTCCTCTGCGATTCATTAGACATTTTCAGGTAGAAAGATAATAGTCAACGCAGGCTTCGAGACCTTCGTCAAAGCTCCATGTTGGCTCCCAGCTAAGTTCTTTAATCTTGGTTGCATCGATGGCGTATCGCTGATCGTGGCCAGCTCGGTCTTCGACGAACTCGATCTGTTCGGAGGAACCACCAACAGCTTCCAGAATCTTTTCAGTGGTCTCTATGTTCGAGAGTTCTTCACCACTCCCGATATTGTACACTTCGCCGAGCTCTCCCTCACGGAGCACCGTGTCAAGTGCCGTGCAGTTGTCTTCGACGTAGATCCACTCACGAACGTTCGACCCATCGCCGTACACTGGGAGCGTCTCGCCTTTCACAGCCCGTTGAATGAATTTTGGAATGAGCTTCTCGGGGTGCTGGCGCGGACCGAAGTTGTTGCACGTGCGCGTGATGAGCGTGGGAAGGCCGTGGGTCTCCCCGTAGCTCTGAACGAGTAGGTCTGCGCCGGCTTTCGTTGCTGAATACGGGTTTCTGGGATTGAGTGGGTCGTCTTCGGTAAACAGACCCTCGTGAATCTCGCCATAGACCTCGTCAGTTGATATCTGAAGGAATCGGTCGATGTCAGCTTCAAGGGCGGCATCGAGTAGCGTCTGCGTTCCCTGGACGTTCGTCGACACGAACGGTTCTGCACCGTTGATAGAACGGTCGACGTGAGACTCAGCGGCGAAGTTAACAACCACATCTACCTTGGTCATGAGTTCGTCTACGAGCTCACGGTCGCGAATATCGCCTTCGACGAATCGGTGATTCGGACTGTCGAGTACACCGTCGAGATTATCACGTGAACCGGCATATGTGAGTGCATCAAGTGTAATCACAGAGTCATCGCGTTCCTCGAGAAGAAATCGAACGAAATTGGAACCGATGAAGCCCGCACCACCGGTAACGAGTATCTCCATACACGAATGTCTAAGTCGGCATATATTTACATTTTCATCGACAGGACCGTTGCATGTATACGCTCGTTACCGGGGCAAACGGATTACTCGGGAGCGTGGTCATCAAGACGCTCCGTGATCGAGGCGACATGGTAGTCGGTGGATACCATTCAGAACCTCCAGAATTCGAGATTCCGCTCCACGAAATGGACATCACAGACACGGAGCATGTGGCAACAATCGTCGACGATTACGACGTCGAGACTGTGATTAATTGCGCTGCCTACACCGATGTCGATGGCTGTGAGAGAGGCTGAACAAG